>JADHXR010000012.1 GCA_016782865.1 Phycisphaerae bacterium | reverse complement strand
GCGGGCGAACGGAATGCGTCGGGCACCATGGTCTCGTGTTCCAACTCGCCCCTCGTGTCTGGACTTGGCGAAGAGGAGTCTTCTCCTGAACCTCCGTGGTGGCCGATGGCCGACTGGCCGCGAGAGAAGAAAGTGGTTGCACTCAACCTGGCAGCGGTAGGTACCATAGCGGCCGTAGGGTCCGCATCGTGGGATTATGCAAATAGTTCCTTCACAACGCAAAATGAAGGCTGGTTTGGTCACGACACCCGCTATGGCGGTGCCGATAAGCTCGGGCATGCCTTTGGAGCATACAGTCTCACCGCCGTCTATAGCAGTATATACAGGCACTGGGGCTATTCGGATGATGAAGCGATGCTGGGGGGGGTCTTGAGCAGTTGGTCATTGATGACACTGACTGAAATTGGCGATGGATTCAGTGATAGTCAGGGATTCAGTTGGGAAGATGAAGTGATGAACACTGTAGGGGTGGGCATAGCCTACCTGCGTCATCGATATCCTTCGCTCAAGGAGATGGTCGATTTCCGTCTGGAGTGGTTCCCTTCACCGGCTCTTCGGCACGGGGGTCAATCTGACCCATTCACGGATTATTCGGGACAGAAGTATCTTCTGGCCTTTAAGCCGGATGGTCTTCTGAAGACGGATAACCCCCTCTTGAAAGCAACGGAAATACACTTTGGGTACTATACCCGTGGTTACGGAGAAGATGGACGTTATTTCAGCGGCGAAAGCCGCTACAGTTATCTTGGAGTCGGCCTGAACGTGACTTACTTGCTGGAACTGCTCACCGGGCATCGTGCGGGAGGGGTCTTTGATTATATCCAGGTCCCATACACCTATTTATCCTCGTCTTCGAGGTTGGACTGATCAGATATTTCACAACGGAGGTGCCCGAAGTGGTTCGTGCTTGATCGATTGCACGGCGTACATAATAGATGAGATACCTCTCGGAGACCGGTTCAATTCAGTGCGATTGGTTTTGAATTATGGCAAAAGTCACAATCACTATGCTCGCGTTGTTCTTCCTGCTGTACATCTTGCCGCTGGGTATACGGCCCATGGTCATTCCAGACGAGACCCGGTACGCCGAGATTGGTAGAGAAATGGTTGAGGCCGGGGACTGGGTCGTCCCTCGACTGAACGGATTGCGATACTTCGAAAAGCCGATCCTCGGCCATTGGCTCCATGCATTGAGTATCAAGTTGCTGGGCAAAAATACCTTTGCGATACGTCTACCTTCCGCTTTGGCGGTGGGATTATCAGCGCTAATGCTGTTCTTCCTTGTTCGCCGATTTACCGGCGACACCTTGGCAGCGATAGTAGCAGCGTCCGTCTTTCTAACATGTCTTGAGGTCTATGGTGTGGGGGCTTTTTGTGCGCTGGACAGCATATTTTCCATGCTCATCACGGCCTCATTGATTGCATTCTTCTTTGCCTTCATGGAGGCCCGTTCACGGAGAAGAACGGTCTTTCTCATTGTTTCGGGCGTCGCGTGCGGTCTAGCATTTCTGACCAAGGGATTCTTGGCCTTTATGATACCGGTGATTGTAATTATTCCCTTTGGAATCTGGCAACGCCAACTCAAAGAAATGGTTTGTGAGTTCCTGGTACTGGCCATCACTGCTGTCCTTACAGCCCTTCCCTGGTGCATCATGATTCATCTCAGGGAGCCTGATTTCTGGCATTACTTCTTCTGGGTGGAGCATGTTGATCGTTTCTTATCTCCCCATGGAGGCCAGCATCCTAATCCCTTCTGGTACTTCATTCCTTTTATTCTGGGCGGCGCGCTGCCGTGGACACCCCAAATTATTGCGGTGGTATACGAACTTAGAAAGGTCCCACGTAAAGATCCCCTACTCCGTTTTGCGGCCTGCTGGTTTCTGTTTCCTTTTCTGTTCTTTTCCGCCTGCCGGGGAAAACTGGGGACTTACATATTACCGTGCTTTCCGCCCCTGATAGTGCTTTTTGCAATTGGCCTGAGGCGAGAATTCGCCACCGGAACGGGCAAAACCTTCGGCAGTCCCGGCAGAGTCTCGGCGGTATACATCATCGTCATCGTGGGCGTCGCGCTGCTGTTGACTCAGGCACTCATACCTGAAGCACGAATATACCGTCCGGACGAAACTTGGAAGTTGCTGTTGCTGACTATCGGGCTCTTAACGTATGCGGTTCTGCTCATCCAGGCCGGCAGGGCGACAGGTTATGCTCGGAAATTCGTTTTTTCCTGTTTGGCGCCTTTGTTGCTCATGTTCAGTGCACACTTTATCATACCCGACCGATTGACGGAGAAGAAAACGCCGGGTGAATTCTTAAGACAACAAGAGGACAGGATCAGTCAAAATACCATCCTTGTCTCAGACAACCGCCTGGCGCCTGCTGTCTGCTGGTGTTACAATCGCAGTGATGTTTACGTGCTCGGCAGCACCGGTGAGCTCGATTATGGACTGGAATACGACGACTCGAAACACCGCCTGTTCGATATTGACCGCTTCAGAGAGTTGATCACGGCAAATAGCGGCAAAGAACGCGTTACCCTCGTCACACTTACCAGGCTATACATCGAATATGAGCATCTGCTCCCCAAGCCAGTTCTTAAGGACATGCAAAACGGTTTCTTGTTCGCCCAGTTTGCTCCTTCCGCCCCAACGACCGCGGAAAGCACTTTGGTTCCAAAATAGAGTTATCATTTCGTTTCTGATGCGGAAAATCACTGAAAAGAGACGGTAAAAGTAAACGACTCTTGCAGGAAGCTCGAATCTGTGCCTAAAATGCAGTATGATTCTTGGTTGTGGATAGTCGAATGGGTATGGCTATGAGCAGGAAGCCGGATGCGGTTGAAACGATTTTGGTGCGCTGCCCGAACTGGGTTGGCGATGTAGTCATGGCGACTCCCACCCTGGATTGCCTGAGAGATAATTTCCCGACGGCGCGAATAATAGGCGCCATCAGGCGAAACCTCAGGGCGGTAGTGGAGGAAGGGCCATGGTTTGACGACATCATTGACTGTGAAGACAAAACATGGCCCGGATTCAGGCGCATGGTGAGAAGAATTCGAGCGATGAAGCCGGATATGGCCGTCTTGCTGCCAAATTCGATCCGCTCGGTTTTGCCCTTCCGGCTGGGACGTGCGAAGCGGATATACGGCTATCGCAGAAGTCTCCGGGGCCTGTTGCTGAGCGGCGGTCCCAGGCCCATGCGCGACAGAACGAAGATAACTCCCATTCCCATGCAGGATTACTATCTGGAGATATGCAGGTGGCTCGGTTTGACGCTGCCGGCGGCAAGAGAACCCAGGCTTTTCATTGGGCATGATCTACGGAAGCAGGGAGACAACCTCTTGAAAAGATACGGAATTCAAGAGAAGGACAAACTCGTTGCCCTTAACCCCGGCGCCAGTTTCGGTTCGTCAAAATGCTGGCCTGCCGAACATTTTGCGGTTACTGCGGAATTGTTTGAGCAACATATGCAGGCAAAGATCTTGTTGCTTTCCGGGCCGGGAGAAGATGAGATCGTACACACCATTATCACTAAAACCAGAGCGGCAATCATCAACACGTACCCGGATCGCGTTGACCTGGGGCTGCTGAAACCGCTGGTCAGACGATGCAATCTCCTGATTACCAACGACACCGGCCCGCGGCACTATGCGGTTGCCTTCCACGTTCCGGTGGTAGTGATCATGGGCCCGACGGATCCTCGGTACACTTGTGCAAATCTGGAAAGAACGACCGTGATTCGAAAGGAATTGGATTGTTCGCCCTGCCACAAGAAGGTCTGTCCTACCGATCACCGCTGTATGAAAGATATTACCCCCGAGATGGTCTTCGAGGCGGGGAGAAAGTTGTTGGAAGATCAGGAGCAACATGAAACCGTCGTACTACAGAGATAAATGGATTGCCCTCAGAATCGCTACTGCCGACAAACACGCGTTGTCCGAATTGGCAAGGCGGGTAGCAGATTCTTTTATGGATCATTACTACCAGGATGGGCATTACGAAAAGGGCTATATTGACCTGCTCTGCGAGATGGCAACCTCTTTTGAGAAAGCCCGGTCCAATGGCGTGGTCTCATCCATATTTTTCAGCTCTATTGTCGAAGCACTATGCGATGACTACGAGGATTTTCAATTTGAGATATACGCTCGATTGATGGCTCAAGTAGTGTCGTATTGTC
Source organism: Phycisphaerae bacterium (assembly GCA_016782865.1). Classification (GTDB taxonomy): domain Bacteria; phylum Planctomycetota; class Phycisphaerae; order Sedimentisphaerales; family Anaerobacaceae; genus SG8-4. The sequence continues at coordinate 63,448 of JADHXR010000012.1, read as the reverse complement.
GCGATCTTCCGGCCGGCAGCGAACTCAATAAACACCTGAACAGATTTCATCTTGTCTCGGCAGACGATATCATGAAGCGGGCCTGCGGGATTCACACCCGGATTCGCTCCTTTGACGTCCGGGACAATGCGGTGCGGAAGATTTTCATATTGTCGCGAATAACCGTCGGAGCGGACGTGGCGATTGTCAGTGTTATTGTCCAGCGTCTGGCAAGGATATTTCCCGAAGCCCAAATCATCATTATGGGCAGTCTGAAACTCAAAGAGATATTTGGAGGAAATCCGCGCCTTCGGATACGAGAACTCAGATATGAACGCCGGGGCGGCCTGCTCGAACGTCTTGCAAGCTGGCGGAGCGTTTTGGATGTTCTGGCCGAAGAAACGGCAACCGGCCGGTCAAACACGACATTGCTGGTCGATCCCGATTCTCGCATCTCACAACTGGGCATTCTTCCCCTGATTGAAGGGGAAGATTACCTGTATTTCAACAGTCACAGTAGCCTGCCTTCCGCAGACAGTTCCTGTATGGCAGAACTTGCCAACAGATGGATGGACAAAGTCTTTGGCCCGTCCGATTTCTGCTATCCGCGGGTCTGGCAGGAGCCGGGCGTGTTGGTTCGGGCCATGAAATTGAAAGAGTCGTTGCTGCGCAGCGGCTGCCGAAGGATTACCACTGTCAACTTTGGTGTGGGTGGAAATCCGCGAAAAAGACTGAGCCTTGCTTTCGAGAAGAAGCTGATCTGCGAGCTTCTGAAAGAGCCTGATACTGTTGTTGTTTTGGATAAGGGCTTCGGCGCCGAAGAGGCGGCGAATTCACAGAAAATCACCGAGCAACTGATGAGCGAAGGGCATCAGGTTCGCCACGCAGCCTCAGGGTGCCCGGAACCGGTCGGATTTGCCCATGGTATTTTGGCTGTGGAATGTACGATCGGAGAGATATCGGCGTTGATAAGCGTGAGCGACGAGTTCATCGGGTACGATTCTGCGTGTCAGCATATAGCTGCAGCGCTGGCCGTTCCCACCATCACCATATTTGCCGGCTCGAACAATCCGCGATTTGTTCAGCGGTGGAGCGCCTGCGGCGATACCGCCTGCAAGATTGTTCACGTCAATACACTGGTTGGTTCTCAGGGCATTGATCCTGACGGAATTGTCGACCGTGTTATGGATGAGCGGACGCAGTCGCAGCGGCTGAAAACCGGTTCGGAGCCGAGAGTCCGAGACCTGAGCACTTCGCGACCCGTACGTCCCAGGAGCGAACAGACAGTGAAGGATTGAGATTCAACTCGGCTATAAACACCGGGTCCCAAAGACGTACACAAGAGCCATGAAAATACTCTTCATTTACCCGAACGCGGATTCCCAGGCTGGTTTCAATTACGGGGTGGCCCATATCGCTGCTGTCCTGGCTGGTGCGGGCCATGAGGTGAAATTCTGGCAGCTTTGCGAATCTCTCGTGTCTTTGCCGACCAGAGAGGAGTTCGCAGGCAGGCTCGGGGAAGAGGCGCCGGATCTGCTTGCCTTTTCGATTGTAACCACTCAGTGGAATTACGCGAGGAAACTGGCCGCGTGGGCGCGAGAGGTCCTGTCTGTTCCGGTGGTTTGTGGAGGGGTGCACGCACTCGCCGCCGGACGGGAAATTCTGGAGACCGGCCTCTTTGACTACATTTTTCGGGGAGAGAGTGAAGAGGCCTTCCTCGAGTTTGTCGATAGATTGAGCTGCGGCGGGCCGGTGGAAGATATCGAAAACCTCGGCCTGCTCCGGGATGGGAAGACAAAAATCAATCCGGTCAGGCTGCTGCCGGATTTGGAGCGTCTTCCTTTTAAGCTTTATGAGGTGATGGATTTTCAGAGATTGATCGATGCAAAGAAAGGATGGGTCGGGCTGATGGCTTCCCGGGGCTGCCCGTTTTCCTGTACTTATTGCTTTAACCATCAGATGGTTGCGACCTATAGAAACGACCTGAAGTGCACGTTTCGAGAGCTTAATTACATCCGGCGTTTCACTGTGGATCAGATGATTCACGAGATAAAGTTTCTCTTAGAAAATTACCGCCGGATCAAGATGTTTATTTTCGATGACGATCTATTTACATTTGACAAGTCGTATGTCAAGGAGTTCTGTCATGCTTACAGGCAAACATGTGACATGCCGTTCGTAGTCAACGCGCATGTCAATTTCTTTGATGCCGAATGCGCCTCCAGCCTGAGGGCCGCCAACTGCAAGGTCGTGAAATTCGGGGTCGAATCGGGCAGTGAGAGAATTCGCAAGACTATCCTGAATCGTTACATGAGCAACGAAGACATCGTCCGAGCCATTCGGATTGTCAAAGACGCCGGCATGCACAGCTCTGTTTTCATCATCATAGGTTTTCCTCACGAAGGACCTCAAGAGATATTCGAGACTGTCCGGCTGCTGGCTCTGGCAAAACCCGGGCGATTCCGCTGGACTTTCTTCTTCCCATTTCCCGGGACAAGGGCGCATGAAATTACCCTGCAGGGCGGATTCATCGATGCTCAAAAGATGGAAGAACTAACGAATTTCACAGACGAATCCTGCCTGGAATTCGGGGCCGAACACAACCTTTTCCTGAAGAAGGTCGGGCGGGCCATGCCGTGGTTTGTGAATGCCTATTCCGATCTGCCCGTAGCGGATTTGTACCGCGGAAAAGTGGAAGAAATCATGAGCATGGACCAAGAGCATTGGAATCGCGTGGCGCCAGACGTTCACAGGCAAGACAGCGAGATCTCCAAACACCTTTCGGAGGAAGGGCTATCTCATTATGCCATCAAGTATAATCCGTTCATGGGAGTCATTTCCGATTACTTCTTACAAGAAGATTAGACCGGGCGCACGTTCCTGTTTGACAGTTCCACTTCTTCCTGCTATTATCCCCACCTTGGCAATACATAGAACCCTGATAGGCAGCTTAATGTCAAGATTGATACTGGACGGCAAATATGCAAGTTAAGCCTTTTAAGGCCTTTAGATTCGACGGTGGCGTTGTTGGCGATGTGGGTGATTGTATCGCCCCGCCGTATGACGTGATCAGTGACATGCAGCAGGAGCAGCTCTACAAAAAGAGCGAGCACAATATCGTGCGCATAATCAAGGGCAAAACCACTGCTTGCGACAACGGCGACCACAATCAATACACCAGAGCCTCGGAATACCTCCGGAAATGGATAGAGCAGGGGGCGGTGAGGCAGGACTCGGCCGAGACGATATATGCATACGTTCAGGACTTCGAGTGGGCGGCCACGAGATTGCAGCGTTTGTCTTTTATCGCTTTGGCCAGGCTCGAAGAATTCGGCGACGTAGTCAAACCTCATGAACGGGTCCTCAGCAAGCCGCTGGCGGACAGGCTCAACCTCAAGAGGGCGACCGCGGCGGGCTTCGGTCTGGTTTTTATGCTCTACGAAGACGAGGAAAGAATCGCAGATGAAATCATGAAACGGGCCGCGGCCGCCGAGTCTCTTATCGATTTTGTCGACGAGCAAGACGTCCGGCACCGGCTCTTTGCGATAGCCTCGGCCGAGGATATAGAGCAAATCGTGAATATGATGGGCGCCAAGAGCTGTGTCATCGCCGACGGACATCATCGCTACACCACCGGTTTGACCTACGCCGCCGAAAGCAACAATCCCAACGCCGCCTATCAGATGCTTGCCTTTGCCAATACCTGTCAGAAGGGCCTGATCGTCTTGCCCACCCACAGGCTCGTCGGCAATCTCGAAGATTTCAGTTTTGAAAGGTTGCTTGTGGACCTCAGAGAGAATTTCGAGATTAGTGAGTTGAAGTTCGACTCGACGCAGGCCAAAACGGACACGAGACAAGAGATGCTTGCCCGGATGAAGGCCCAGTACACTGGTGGCAAGAACGCGTTTGGGATATATGGCGCAGACGATGCTTTCCATGTCGCCGTCTTGAAAGATCAAAGTGCGATGGATCCGGTCGCCCCGGAGATGAGTCTGGCCTGGAGGGCGCTTGATGTTTCGGTTCTGCACAAGCTCATTTTGGAGGAGCTGTTGGGTATCGACCAAGAGAGGCTCACCGCAAACGAGAACGTTCGGTATGTGAAAGATACTCCCAACGCGATTGATGACTCAATCGCTCAGGTAGACGCAGGGCACAAACAGGCGGCCTTTTTCATGAATCCTGTGAAGATGGAGCAGCTCATGAAGGTAACAGAGGCCGGCGAGAGAATGCCCCAGAAATCGACTTACTTCTATCCTAAGGTCTATACGGGTCTGACGATTCACAAGTTATGATCTGTCCGGTAAGAAACAAGGGTTCCCGCTTTTGCGGGACTGACACAATAAAATGGAGATGATATGGTAGATTGGAAGAAACCGCCGAGATTATTCATTCCCGGGCCGGTAAAAGTTGACGAAGAAGTTTTGCAGCAGCTCGCGCGCCCGACGTTGAGCCATCGCGGGGCCGAATATGCTCAGCTTCACGGCGAGACGGTTGATATGCTCAAGAAGATCCTTTTCACGGACCAGAACGTCTTCCTCTCGACGTCCTCTGCCTCAGGAATCTGGGAAGCCGCGATCCGCAACTGCGTCGATACCGATGAGGTCGTCCTGTGTACCTGTTGCGGCGCTTTCAGCGATAAATGGGCGGAGGTCGCCGCCAGTTGTGCTAGAAACGTAGAGGCGTTGAAGGTCGATTGGGGTAGCGCGACTACCTCTGAGATGATTGACGAGAAGCTCGCTGCGGGCAAATACGCCGCTGTTACGATCGTGTACAATGAGACGAGCACCGGCCTGACAAATCCGGTCTACCAGATCAGCGAGATGATGAAAGACAAATATCCCGACGTGCTCGTATTTGTCGATGCGGTCAGCGCGATGGTCGGCCTGCCCCTGCACTTCGACGATCTGGGTTGGGACGTGACATTCGCCTCGGTGCAAAAGGCCTTTGCAATTCCACCCGGCTTGGCGGTGGCGGTCGTCAGCGACAGGGCCCTGGAAAAGAGCAAGAGCGTCCCGGGCCGGGGCTACTACTTCGACTTCCAGCAATTCGCAAAGAATGCTGCAAAGAGCCAGACACCGACGACGCCGAACATACCGCATATCATGGCCCTGCATCATCAATGCACCAAACTCCTTGCCGAGGGGATGGAGAACGTCTGGCAGCGTCACAGGGAGATGGCCGAATATGTAAGAACCTGGGCTTTGGAGAAATTCGATCTCTTTTGCGAGCAGAAGTATGCCTCCGATACTCTCACGACGGTCAAGAACACGCGCGGCATCAATGTCGCCGAGACTATCGCCGCGATACAGGCCAAGCACAATACAATTTTCGGCAACGGCTACGGCAAGCTGAAAGAGCAGACTTTCCGGATCGCCCATATGGGTGATATCACGCTCGGCGACCTGGAACAACTCCTCGGCTGGATCGACGACGAGATCCGCCAATAGATCATCACCCGCATTCGGCTCTGAGATTCTTACCCATCGGCAAGCTGCGGGATTACGACGTCACATGATAGAGAATAGCCACGGTGTCTGTCAAGTGAAATCGTTGGCAAAATATTCACTTGTCGAACCCCCATGATCGCGGCTACTCGTACAGGTGCGTAGACTCCGTTTCCTCGACCGGTCGGCTAAGCTCGTCCATATTCAGTATGGCCTTGAATCGCATATCTCCCACTCTTACAGCCTCGACAACTACGCGCCAGCCCACCTCGGCCCCCGGCGCGAGAGTGCCCAGCGGCAGAAATCTTACTGTCTGGCCCTCTTGTGAGCCGGAAGTTGCACCGGCTGACGAGACATATCGAACGTAGTCTTCCAGGATGCAGGAAACACGTATGTTCGTGGCGTGAGCCGATCCCTGATTCTTCACTCGGATCACGTATGTCGCACGCTCACCCACTCTGACAGGGTCGTCTACGTCAATTACTTCCATGAGCACCGCGGGAATGCCCTTTACCAGGGTCCTGACAGTGGAAGTAACGGCATCTGCACAGTAGGCACTTGCAGTTGCGCTATTGATCAGTGTGCCCGCTTTGGTCGGCGTCAGGGATACCCGCACCGTCTCGGAAGTGTCGGGCTCAAGCGTGCCGATTTCCCAGACGAGTTTGGGTCCCAACAGCTTTGCGCCGGCAGTTCCCTTTACCGATATCACTCCCTCGGGAATCATGTCTTCGATAACAGTGTTTCTCGCCGCCACGTCTGACTTGTTGGTAACCGTTATCTGATAGCTAACAGGACGGCCAATATATTGGCGATCGGGGCCTGTCTTGCTAATAGCCAATATAGGCAGGCTCACGACCGTCCTGGTCTGATCAGACTCGGTCCGCAGGCCGGTGGTTGAATTGGCCACGGCCTTGCTGACATATTCTCCCGTTTTCGTGGCTCGCAGCTCCGCCGAAAACTGTTGCGACTGGCCCGCCATCAGCGTGCCGGCGTCAAACACGACTTCGCTCCGGCCGCCGGTTGTCCGCAGGCCCGAGGCAAGGGTCTCCACGATCTTGACGTTTGGCACATAACCTGTTCCCGAGTTGGTCACAATGTATCTGACCTGAATCGGGTCGCACAGCAGAACTTCCTCCGGCGCCGTTCTTGTCAGCTTCAGCTCCGGCTGGATGACTTGTACGGTGGCACAGGCCGGGATCACAGGTGTAATGACCGTTGTGCAATGCTTGAGAGAATCGATGTAGGTGGCCAGGCCGGAAATCGTGATCTGTATGACGGATTTCGGCCCGAGAGTCGGGATCTCCCAGGACAGAAGGTTGTCTTCATCTCCCCTCGCCGCCGGACTGGCGCTTAGAAACTTGAAATTATCCGGCAAATCTTCGTTAATTGTGATATCGGTTAGTGCCGTGTTCGTTAGATTCGCCACTTTGATGGTGTAAGTGAACGGCTTGTTCAGGCCGACTTCCTTCGGCATGACCTTGTCCACCTGCACGACCCCGCATTCGGCCCACGGATAAGTTCTTGACACTATGGACGACCCGGACTGGCTTACAGCTACCATTTCGGGCCTGATACCCATGGGCGGTTCTTCTCTGACGAGTTGCACCTCTGGTGTCGGCGCAGACGTCGTTCGAACCGGCGCAGTTGCCGGATGTTTGCTGGTCCTTGCCTCCAGGTATTCGCCGGCGGTGAGGCCCGGCTCTGCCTGCACGGCCTCGGTGGGGCCCAGCCAACTCCTGCAGCCAAGCGAGCAGGACAAACCCAACCCCAGTAAAAGAAGCGAAATATTTAGAAACTTTTTCATTGCGTATCTCCTTGTCGTACCTTCATGCAGTCCAACGGAAGAAGATAATCCCATATATCTCCAAACCTTATCCGTAGCTGTTCTATTCGAGCAGGTACAATTTTCGTATTTACAGTGCTATATCGGTATATGGTTTAGCCAAGTTAACAAAAAAGCGAAATAGCTGCTTGCCTATATTATAGCGTATCGGCACAAGCAAGGGAAGTCTTCAAATTCTGTCCCATTTGACCAATATGGGAGCCGGCCCAAACGGCTCAGAGCCCCTTCGGCAAAGTCTACCCCTTCGATCAACTCAGGGGCAGGCTCTGGACTTGGTCCGAAATTGACTCCATTCGACGCCGCTCAGAGAGATATAGAAGCCGGGAGACGGCGTTTTTTACTTGACACCCGTACACGGCAGCAATATGATGCTCGTAGCTACAAACCAAAGGAAGTGGAAAGCAGGCGGGGCAAGGTTTGCGACTTGCCCTTGTATCGTAGAGAGTCGCAGATGTGGCCGCTGCCATACAATGACGAGTTCTGTCTGTTCGCCACAGAAAGGAATGAAGATGAAACACGGCAATGCAGTTGTAATTCTTGTCCTACTGATGTTGGCGGTCGGCTGTGCCCAGAAGCAGCAAGTTAAGGTGACTTTTCTGTCGGACCCTCCGGGCGGGACATTGTACGAACAAGATGGTAGACTCTGGGGGCCTTGCCCGAAGGTGCTGTGGTATGATCTCAACGCAGAGGCCATAGAAGCAGGATACCTCAACGCAAAGGGATTGACGGTGCGTTGGCCAACCGGTCCGGAGAAAAAGAGCGACAAATTGATCAGGATTACAATAAATAGGACAGATCGGCGCGTGGTATTCGTTCAGCCCAAGGATGAACCAAAGGCCCTCGCGGATGTTGCAGGCAGCCAAGAGAACAAAGCGCCGGATGAGAAGCAGACTGAATTGCAAGAAATGAAGAAATTGCAGAGTGCTGAGACCGAGCGGATTAAGAAAACGTTGGCACTCAGTTCCAAGAAACCGGCTGTCGTGGACGAGCCTTTGGTAGGCCCGGTCGGCCGGATTTTGACGTTGTCGGAGCAACAGCTCATCTTGCTGGACTGGCACAGATCGAATCGCCGCGGGGCCCGTGTGGAGGGCAAAAGGCCTGTGGGCGGTCCGGGCGTTGAATTCGCCATTTACTTTCCGAGCAATAGTCCCGGCAGTTGTTCGCTGAGTTTTGTCTCCACCGGCGCGGGGGGAAGAGGCAGCCTGGTGGGGACTGATGTACGCGGCTATGATGTATTTGCCCTGAAGTTGACTCTGGTTTCTGTCAATGGACGCAGTGACCCGGCTTTGAAGCAGAAACTCATGGCCGGCGCGGTGTTCGGTCCGACCGCCGAGGGTCGTCTGACCGGTTACGAGCCGGTTACGCTCAGCCTGGCGGCTTCGGAAAAAACCGTGACGGCAAAAACACCGGTGGCGGCCGACGAAATCTATGAAATTGGCTTTCACATCCATGTGCTGAACCACGATGACTGGGACCCGTCGGGCAGCCGCGTAGTGCTCAGAGTCGAACCAGCCGAGGCAGGTGAGGCCGGCTCCTTCAATGCCACCGAATAATCGGCTTCAGAGCGTCCCCGGATAGCGCCGAGAAACAGCACAGAATGCCCCTCACGCAGTCTCTGAGACCCGCCATAACAGCGTTGAAAAGCGCGATTCGGCGCATTTTGACCGACGCTCCAAACAAATCTTGTAGGATCGGCGGTAACGGTTATAATCTCGGGCAATGACAGGAGTCTGTACCGGAAAGGACATGCAAGATGGCGCTATTATTAGGATACGATGTCGGAAGCTCGTCGATAAAGGCTACGCTGATGGATGCCGGGACGGGCAACGTGCTGGCTTCGGCGACTTCGCCCGAGAAGGAGCTGGAGATTGTTGCTGCCGAGATTGGCTGGGCCGAGCAGAGGCCTTCGGTCTGGTGGGAACATGTCGTAAAAGCGACGCAGAAGATAAACGCTCAGACTAAGTTCGACGCCGGCGACGTCGCGGCAATCGGGATATCGTATCAGATGCACGGGCTGGTTGTTGTCGATGAGAATAAGAACGTGCTGCGACCGGCGATAATCTGGTGCGACAGCCGGGCGGTACAAATCGGCGAGCAGGCTGCCAAGGACATCGGTTGCGATAAGTGCCTCAGGAAGCTGTTCAACCTGCCGGGTAATTTCACCGCGTCGAAGCTCAGGTGGGTCAAAGAGAATGAGCCTGAGCTGTACGATAAGATTCACAAGATAATGCTGCCCGGTGATTATATCGCGATGAAGATGACGGGCGAGATAAAGACAACGCCCTGTGGTTTGTCTGAAGGGATAATGTGGGATTTCGAAGGCGACCGGTTAGCCGACTTCGTGCTCGATAACTACGGCATCTCGGGCGATCTGATCGCCGAGACGGTCCCGACGTTTTCCGTCCAGGGCGAGCTGACCAAGGCTGCCGCCGATGAACTGGGACTGAGAGCCGGGACAAAGATCAGCTACCGTGCGGGCGATCAGCCAAACAACGCTCTGTCGCTCAGTGTCCTCGAGCCCGGCGAAATTGCCGTCACGGCGGGGACATCCGGCGTAGTATATGGAGTCGGCGACAAGAAGAACTACGACCCTCTCTCGAGGGTGAACGTGTTTGTGCACGTCAATCATTCGGCGGCCGATCCCAGGTATGGGGTATTGCTGTGCCTCAACGGGACGGGGATTCTCAATAGCTGGCTCAAGCACAATTTCGTAGCCGGCGACGGGCTTGATTACGAGCAGATGAATGATCTGGCGGCGCAGGTTCCAGTCGGTTCCGAGGGACTGGCAATACTGCCCTATGGAAACGGTGCAGAGAGAACCCTGGAGAACAAGAACATCGGCGCCTCCGTCCACGGATGGAACTTCAACGTTCACAAGAAGGCACATTTCCTGCGCGCCGCCCAGGAAGGAATCGTCTTTGCCCTGAATTACGGCCTCGGCATTATGCGCCAGATGGGGATCGAGCTGACCACGGTCAAAGCGGGCGACGCCAACATGTTCCTGAGCCCGCTGTTCGCCGAGGCCTTCGCAACCGTGACGCAGGCTGGGGTCGAACTCTACAACACCGACGGCTCGCAAGGCGCCGCACGGGGGGCGGGAATCGGCGCGGGGCTCTACGGCGGCCCCGAAGATGCGTTCGTGGGCCTCGAGCCTGTCAGAACTGTCGAGCCTAATGAAAAACTCGCTTCTGTGTACAAGCAAGCCTATGAAAGATGGGAAGACGTTTTGAATCAACAATTGAACGTGTGAATCGTGAATCGTATCTCGTGAGACTTTGAGTGCGAGCTATCAGAAAGGAGCAGCAAAATGGCAGAGTACTTTCCCGGCGTAAAACAGATAAAATATGAGGGGCCCGGCTCGAAGAATCCTCTTGCATTCAGGCATTATAATCCAAATGAGGTTGTTCTTGGCAAAACAATGGCCGAACATCTGCGTTTCGCGGTCTGCTACTGGCACACCCTCAAAAACCTCGGCGGAGACCAGTTTGGGCCGGGCACCATTATTCGTGATTATAATGATTCATCCGATCCGATGAAAATTGCGGATATGACCCTGGAGGCGGCCTTCGAGTTCTTTGCCAAGTTAGGTGTTGGGTTCTGGTGCTTCCATGACAGGGACATTGCTCCCGAGGCGGACGACCTGGCTGAGACCAACAAGCGTCTCGACAAGATCGTGCAGAAGGCCGGGAAGCTTCAGGCTGACACGGGAGTCAAGCTGCTTTGGGGCACGACGAACGCCTTTTCACATCGTCGGTTCATGGCCGGTGCGGGTACCAATCCGTCGCCGGAGGTCTTCGCTTACGCTGCAAGTCAGATTAAGAAAGCCATCGAGATAACAAAAGAACTTGGCGGAGCCGGTTATGTCTTCTGGGGCGGACGTGAAGGTTACGATACATTGCTCAATACGGACATGAAACGCGAGCTGGATCACATGGCTCTGCTCCTGCAGTTGGCGGTCGATTACAAGAAGAGAATCGGTTTTGAGGGCCAGTTCTATATCGAGCCAAAACCGAAGGAACCGACGAAACATCAATATGATTCTGACGCAGGCAGTTGTTTCGCGTTCCTGCAGAAATACGATCTGCTCGGCGACTTTAAGTTAAACATCGAGGCCAACCACGCGACGCTGGCCGGGCACGATTTTTGCCACGAGCTGGCATTTTGTGTGGCCAACGGCATACTTGGCTCGGTCGATGCGAATCGGGGCGACATGCTTTTGGGTTGGGACACGGATCAGTTCCCGAACGACGTCTACGAAACGACACTCGCTATGTACATAATTCTAAAAGGCGGCGGCTTCACAACCGGCGGCCTCAATTTCGATGCACACGTGAGACGTCAATCGATAGATCCGGTCGATCTCTTCCACGGCCATATAGGCGCGATGGATGTTTTCGCCAGGGGACTGAAGAACGCCGCGAAGATGATCGAAGACAAGGTCTTCCAGAACGCTGTTGACCAGCGCTATAGCGGTTGGAGCCAGGAGCTTGGCTCCAAGATTGAAGGCGGAAAGGCTGGATTTGAGGAGCTTGAGGCCTACATCCTTGCCAACGGCGAGCCGGAACTGCAAAGCGGTCGCCAGGAGCTGCTCGAGAATCTACTGAACGATTACATCTAAAGGAAGACCGGGAACATTCGCTACCGGCTTGACGAAACTGTCGCTGTTTGGCGCTATCTCGAAGAGATGTGCGGCAATTGGGGTCCGGCAATAAGCTATGGAAAAGTCGCGCCTATTCTTCGTCGACAACCTGCGGATTCTGCTGATCGCGCTGGTCATCCTGCTGCACTTGTCCGTTACCTACGGCGGTGTCGGCGGCTGGTACTACAAGGAGGGCCAGCCGGATACGGTTTCATTTGTTGTGCTCACATGGAACAACGCGACGAACCAGGCCTTCTTCATGGGTTTTCTCTTCCTGATATCCGGCTACTTCACGCCCGGCTCGTACGACCGCAAGGGGCCCTGGGGCTTCCTGAGAGATCGGCTGCTGCGCCTGGGCATACCTATGTTGTGCTACGATTTTGTCATCGGCCCGCTCCTGGCATACCCGCTGATTCGGGTCGGCTCGTTAGATGTCGAGGGCACCTATTTGGATTTTCTTGCCGGCTACTACAGCAGCTTTCATTTGGGCACGGGGCCGTTGTGGTTTGTCGAGACTTTGTTGATATTTGCCGTCCTATATGTTCTCTGGCGGCACCTGGCCAAAGCAACAGCACCGACCGGGCAGAACAACGGCAAGATGTTTGACAACAGGGCGGTTATGATCTTGGCCCTTGCTATGGGCATAATCAGCTTCATTGTGCGGATATGGCTTCCCATTGGCTGGGGCTTTGCACCTCTGAATCTGCAATTGCCCTTCTTCGGTCAGTACATCTGTCTGTTCATTGTCGGAATCGTTGCATATCACCGCAACTGGCTGACGCGCATTGCCGATGGGATGGGCAGACTCTGGCTCTGCATCACTCTGGTCTTTGTTTTGATACTCTTTCCTGCTCTGTTCGCGCTGGGCGGGGCACTCACAGGCGATACGGATTCATTTACCGGAGGCCTTCACTGGCAATGCCTCGCATACGCACTGTGGGAACAGTTCCTCTGTATGGCAATGATTATTGCCCTGTTGTACTTGTTCGCCAAGCGCTTCAATCATCAGGGAAAACTGGCCAAGACAATGTCTGCAAGTGCCTACACAGCCTACATTATTCACGCACCGGTTGTGGTGCTTATAACCCTGGCGATCAGAAATGTCACACTGTATCCGCTCTTGAAATTTGCTTTGACCGGCCTGATTTGTGTGCCTCTATGCTTTTTGCTGGGCAACGTCATCAGAAAGCTGCCGTTGGCAAAAAGAATCCTGTAATCTTACTCCCCTGTATCAAGCAATAATCCCGCCTGATCGCATTCTTTCGGACGATAATCGCATTTTCTCAGAATTCCTAAAATTTCCCTTGACGTCAATATAGGAAATATGGTAATAGTAGGTAATGTGGGAAACTGAGGCAAAAGATGTTGGAGTGAAGAGAGCAAGACGCATCCTTCTCCCAGCCATCGAGTACGCCGGCAGTTCTTATGCCGTGGTCGAATCGGTTTTGGGATTCGTTCGCGACATAGTAAAGGCCATCTATCTGGCTGGGATCCAGCTCTACACGAGGCTTGTCTGCGTCGAGAGGGAAATCCCATCCTCAATACGTCTGAGAGCCAGGCTTGACGTGGTGCCGCGAACGCCAGGCCGCGAGCGACATCGACTTTCATTGGGAAAGCACTCGCTCATCGAGACGTATTGTGTGGTCTGTACGTGGCACGGGGACGTCATTCTCGAAGAAGGCGCCAGCGTGGGAATAGGCAGCATTGTAGTAGGCCCGGTTCAGATAGGAGAGAACGCTGCGTGCGCTCAAAACTGCTTCATTAGCGGGCAATCCCACCTTTACGAAGATATCTCGAAGAACTTCCGGAGACAGGGTTTTCAAATCGCGCCGGTAATCATTCAAAAGGACGCGTGGATCGGTTCCAACTGTGTGATACTTCCCGGAGTCAAAATAGGGAACAATTCAGTCATCGGCGCCGGTTCCGTGGTCGTCAGCAACATCCCCCCCTACAGCGTCGCCGTCGGAAATCCGGCGAAAGTGATCAAGAAGTATGATTTCGAGACAGAGCAGTGGGTGCGGGTGCGAGAATCGGCCACCAACGCCGGATTCTAAGCTGCAAAAGCAGCCTTGCTTTTGCAGACTCAGGCCGATAGACTCGACCGCCGTGATGATTCTTGCTATCGAAACAAGCGGACTGACCCGCTGCTTTGGCGATCTGCGCGCAGTGGACGGTCTTGATCTGCGGGTCGAAGCGGGAAAGTTCTACGGTTTTCTCGGCCCCAACGGCGCGGGAAAATCGACCACTATCAAAATGCTTACAGGTCTGCTGGCCCCCACGAGCGGCACGATGCGCATCCTGGGCGAGCAAGTGGATGACCCCGACAAAGCCAGGCTGATCAAGCGGCGTGTTGGCGTCGTCCCGGAGGAGCTGGCTCTGTTCGACAATCTGACGGGGCGTGAGTATCTCACGTTCATCGGCCGCATGCATAAGCTGCCTGGAGCGACGGTCGACGAACGCTCGCGGGAGTTGTTGGCCATGATGGATCTGGATGACCAGGAGAAGAAACTCACCCTCGAATACTCGCATGGGATGAAGAAAAAGCTCACCCTCGCGGCGGCGCTGATTCCGAACCCGGACCTGTTGTTTCTCGACGAACCTTTCGAGGGCGTGGACGCCGTGGCCTCTCGCGTTCTGCGGGACACACTGAAGCGCTGCGTGCAGCGCGCGGTGCCACGGTCTTCCTGACGTCGCACGTTCTGGAGATCGTGGAAAGGCTCTGCACGGACGTCGGGATTATTGCAGAGGGCGAGCTCGTGCATCAAAGCTCGATGGACGAGATTTGCGCCGCTGGCTCGCTGGAGGAACGGTTCCTGGAAGCCGTCGGCAGCGACCAGGTGGAGCGGCAGAGGTTAAGCTGGCTGGAGGAGTAGATGGACTGGGGCCAACTTCGCACAATCGTCTGGCTGCGCGGGCGTCTGATCCGAAATCAATGGTCCCGCAGCGGTGGGTTCAACGCCGTGCTGACCATGATCGCCGTGTGGGTCGGATTTGTCATCGCGGCGGCGGGAGGTCTCGGCGGTGTGCTCGCGGGCGTTTTTGCCCTGGCGAAAGCAGAGCCTCCGGTCATGCTGATTGTGTGGGACCTGATCGTTGCGGCGTTTCTGCTTTTCTGGATGATCGGCCTGGTCACCGAACTTCAGCGCTCCGAGACGATCGATATCGGCCGGATGATGCATCTGCCGGTCTCGCTCAGAGACATCTTCCTGGTGAATTACCTTGCCTCGCATCTAACCCTCAGCATCATTCTGTTTTTGCCCGCGATGCTCGGTTTGTGCCTGGGACTGATCCTCGGCGGGCGATGGTCAATGGTCTTGATGTTTCCGCTGGTGCTCGGCGTGGTCTTCATGGTCACGGCCTGGACCTATTGCCTGCGCGGATGGCTGGCCGCGCTGATGGTGAACAAGCGGCGGCGCCGCGTCATCGTCGCCGGCATCACCTTTGGATTCATTTTGCTCTGCCAGCTTCCAAATCTCCTCGGCAACCTAATGCACGATCGGCAGAGGCATCGGCCCCGGACGACCAAATCGGCGCCGGCGGACAAACAGACCGCGACCCGTACCGCCGAAGGCGACAGGCCTAGCCTTTCGCCCGTGGTCCTGGCGGCACACAAGTACGTGCCTTTCCTGTGGGTTGGCAACGGGGCGATGTCACTGGCCGCAGGCAGTGTCTGGCCCGCCGTGTTGGGCGCCGCCGGTGCGTTCGGCATTGGGGGACTGGGCCTGAGGCGTGCGCACAAGACCACTATTGGTTTCTACTGGGGACAGGCAGCGATCAAGAAGTCCGCCCCAAAGCATAAGGTGCCCAAGGTCGCCGCTGCAAGGAGGGGCCTGTTCGAGAGAAGTCTACCGGGTATCCCCGACGAGGCGATGGCGCTGGCGTCGGTATTCTTTCGCTCCCTGATGCGGGCTCCGGAAGTGAAAATGGCAATGGCGACCAATTTCCTTATGCTGCTGTTCTTCGGGGGTATGGTTGTGCTGTTTGTTCCTCCGGGCCTGGGTCTGCTCATATCCCGTGTCGGCTGGTTGCCTGCCGCGCCCGTGAACCTCTTGTTCTCGGCGGTATTGGCCGGATTGCTTGGACTTTTGTACAAGCTCAGTCTGGTTCCTCTTGGCGAACTGTTGCAGCGACGTGAACGGCGAATACTCGAAGTGGTCACCAAAGAGGTGGAGTGACCCCGTGCGGCACGGCGATCACGTGCAGGTCAGGCTTTCTTATCGCTAGACAATCAGCATTGCGTCGCCGTAGGAGTAGAAGCGGTATTGCTGCTCGATAGCGTGGTCGTAGGCGGCGAGTACATTTTCCAGCCCCGCAAAGGCCGCTACCAGTGCTAATAGTGTGGATTTGGGCAGGTGGAAATTCGTTATCATCGCATCGGCTATCTTGAATTCGTAGCCGGGCGTTATGAACAACTCCGTCGCTCCGGTGGTGGCCCTGATTTCTGAGCCGGCAGCGACCGTCTCAAGGACTCGCATTGAAGTTGTGCCTACGGGGACTATTCGCCCGCCCCCGTTTCTGGCCGCCTCTATTATCCCCGCATTTTCTTCGTCGATGCTGAATTGCTCGCTGTGGATCTGGTGATCTTCGAGGTATTCGGTGGCAACCGGCTTGAAGGTTCCCGCTCCGACGTGCAGCGTGATGAATGCGAAACGAATGCCGGCATGCTTCAGCCGCTCGATTAGCGTCTCGGTGAAATGCAGCCCGGCGGTCGGCGCCGCGACTGCTCCGGCTTTGCGGGCATAAACCGTTTGATATCGCAGTTCGTCGTCGGCCGCCAACCCCGGCGCGCCGGGGTCTCGCTTGATATACGGAGGCAGCGGCGGAAAGCCGATTCTCTCAAGCACCGTCCGGGCGCCGGCGTCTATGCCGAGCTTGAGCTTGCATCTGCCGAAATCTGTCTTTTCGAGCAGTTCAGCGGTGCAGAAATCGGCGTCTTGTCTATCCTTTAAATACAGTTGCTCGCGGGGCCTAACCTTGCGGGCGCCTTTTAGATACACGGTCCAGACGCCATCGGTGTTTTCGTCCAGGAACAATCCTTCGAGTCTGGCGCCGCTGCTGCGCCGGGCAAAAAAGCGAGCGGGCACGACTTTCGTATCGTTTAGCACGAGGCAATCGCCCGGGAAAAGGAAATGGCCGAGCCGCCGAAATCGACTGTCCTGGATGTCACCGGCGCAGCGATTCAGAACCAGCAGCCGTGAGTCGCTTCGGACTCTCAGAGGCTGCTGAGCAATCAATTCAGACGGCAAATCGTAGTTGAGCTTCTCTGTTTTCACGATGAGAAGTTATCAGACTTCTCGTCGTAATGACAAAAAAAAATGAACCAATAATAAACCAATTCTGCATGTAGGCAGATCGTACGGAATTTCTCGCAGAAGTGGTCGAGCGCAGCAGACGATACAGATCACATGAATCCAACTTATAACAATGGCTTTTTCGAAGGTGATGGAGATGGCTGCGAGCAAATGTTTTGAGAGAGAAGCGACTTCAATTGCTGCTTTGGGAAGACACGAACTTGAAAGACGAATCAAGAATTTCAGAGGTCGATTCAGGTTGGATTTCACCGAAGACTACCTCAACCGCCTCAGCGTGGACAGGTTGAGACATATCCTCCTGGCCGCTGTAATGAATGCCAGACCACACAATTAGCGTATTTTCAGTGGAAAAACCGATATTTTCCTTGACGTAGACATGCCTAATGTGGTATGAATTTAGTGTTAGCTAAGTCAGTACGTTCAAGGATATTCCGGCAAGCGGAGTTCCTGCCTGCGTGCCGTTCTCATCCTGCGATTTGGCCCGCAAGCAGTATCCCGTGACCGATGGAGGTAAGCCTGATGGCTAGGGTGATTGCCCCGGGCAAATCCCTGTAAAGCATTGTCAAGGCGAGAGATCGCCTTGGTGTCATTTCAAGTTAACCATATTTTGGAGGAATTAGAATGCGTGAGCAACTGAGCAAGCAAATGGGCGCATTTCTGGTTTTTGTCCTGGTGGTGCTGTCGTCCACCCTAAATGCACAGGATCCATCCTTGGTTCTGTACTTTTCGTTCGATAACGACGTGGCGGGCGAAGCGGCGGATCATTCTGTATATGGCAATAATGGGGTGATTGGAGGCGATCCGGCGGCGGTAGCCGGCCAGTTCGGCAATGCGTTCACATTTGACGCGAGCGACGATCAGGTTGTCGTGCCGTCCAATGCAACGCTGGATATCCAGGACCAGATCACGATGATGGCCTGGATCCAGCCGGGAGCCAACCTGACGGCAGATTGGCGAACGATTGTTGGAAAGTCGCCTACGAGCGTATTGGGCCAGACCACATTTTCCTATGACTTCAGGACGGACAACACCGGCATACTGCGGTTTTCGGTCAATCTTGGCGGTTGGCAGTACGTTCTGGGGCCAACGCTTGTAGAGGGCACGTGGTATCACATAGCGGGAACGTATGACGGCGCGGAGCTGATACTATACATTGACGGCGAGCCGGTAGGCAGGACCGCGGCAACCGGCCAAATAAACGTTACGCCGGATCCCGTCTGCGTCGGCAACATTGTAAACGCCGCCGGCGCCGGCTCGAATGAGTACTGGTCCGGCATAATCGACGAAGTCAGGCTATGGGACAGAGCTTTAAGTGACGAAGAAGTCAAGATAAACATGGAGTTGGGAAGAGATCAGTTGATCGGGAGCAATCCCTTTGCTCTTCGTCCCGAACCGGCTGACGGTGCGATCATCGAGGCCACTTGGGTAACCCTAAGATGGATTCCGGGAGAACTCGCGGTCTCACACGACATATACATGGGCGACAATTTCGACGATGTGAACGACGGTCTCGGCGATACCTTCCGAGGCAATCAGACCGGTGTATTTTATGTAGCAGGTTTTCCCGGGTTTGCCTTCCCGGATGGCCTTGCCGCCGGCAACACTTACTACTGGAGAATCGACGAGGTCAATGACGCCGACCCCAACAGCCCGTGGAAAGGCAAGATCTGGAGTTTCTGGGTTCCGCCGAAGAAGGCCTACGAGCCCGACCCCGTGGACGATGCAAGGTTCGTTGAGCCTGACGTGACCCTCACCTGGACGGCAGGTTTCGGTACGAAACTGCACCACGTGTACTTTGGCGACAACTTTGACGAAGTAAGCAATGCCGCCGGGGCTCTGCCGCAGACCGATGCGATTTTCACTCCCGGCACGCTCGAATTGGACAAAACCTACTACTGGCGAGTCGATGAATTCGACGGCATCACCACACACAAGGGCGATGTTTGGACCCTGAAAACCATGCCTGTCATTCCACTTGCCGATGACCCAAATCTTGTTGCCTTGTGGACGTTTGACGAAGGCATGGGCTCGACCGCCCTTGACTGGTCCGGTCATGGCAATCACGGGACGCTGATCGGTTCGAGGTGGATCATCCCCGGTCTGCTTGGTGATGCCGCGCTGAGCTTCAAGGGAGGCGGCTCCGTGGCGATTCAGAACCTCCACTACGCCGGTGCGGAATATGCCGAGCTTACCGTGTGCGCCTGGATCCGGACGGAGGTTTGGAGCCAGCAGTACATTGCCTCGTTTGATCGCGACCAGTACTGGCGCTTGGCAATCAACACCAACGGTGCCGGCCCGGGCCAGGTCGGCTTCCATGTAATGACCAGTACCGGGCAGGTTGACCACAGCAGCAACTCGCGGATCGATGATAGGCTCTGGCACCATGTTTGCGCCGTATTCGACAACGGGAGGTTGACCATCTATATCGACGGGGTCGCAGAGCCTTCGGCCACCGGAGGCCCGACTTTCGGCACAGGGAGCACCCGGTTTGGCTTCATTGGCGCCAACTCCGAAGCGACGAGCTTCAACGGAAGCCGGGCCGGCGGTACTGCTGTTTCCGGCGAGATGGATGACATACGCATCTACAGCAGGGCGCTGAAGCAGGATGAGATCGCTCTGGTCATGCGAGGCGATCCGCTGCTCGCCTGGAAACCGAATCCGGCTGACGGATCAATGCCGGACATTGAAAACGCAACGCCTCTGACCTGGTCTGCCGGAGATGAAGTTAGCCGCCACGATGTGTACTTCAGCACCGACAGAGATGCCGTGAAGGATGCCGACACGTCTGATGCGACGGGAGTATACAGAGGCAGCCAGAGCGGCGCCAGCTTCACTCCTGCCGAAGGTGTCGAATGGGGCGGCGGACCCTACTACTGGCGCATCGACGAGAACAACACCGACGGCACGGTCACCAAGGGCAGAGTATGGAGCTTCACCGTTTCGGACTTCATTCTCGTTGACGACTTCGAGAGCTACACCGATGACGACGCGGCCAACGAAGCCATCTGGCAATTTTGGACCGACGGCTTCGGCGTTCCAACTAATGGCGCGCAGGCGGGCTATTTAGTGCCGCCGTACGCCGAGCCGACGATCATCAACGGCGGCGGGCAGTCTATGCCGCTGGTTTATGACAACCGCGCCGGTGTGAGAAACTCCGAGGTCGAGCTGACGCTTATCGCTCCGCGTGACTGGACCAAACATGGCGTCGGAGTATTGTCGCTGTGGTTCAGAGGTTATCCGCCGTCGGTAGGCAGCTTCACAGAGGGTCCCGTCGGCACATTTACGATGACCGGCTCGGGCGCCGATATCTGGGGCACCGCCGATCAGTTCCGCTATGCTTACAAGACGCTCACCGGTCCCGGCACGATAGTTGCCAGGGTCGACAGCATTGAGAATACCCACGTCTCGGCCAAGGCGGGCATCATGATTCGCGAGACGCTCGATGCGGACTCGAAGTATGCCATCGCGGTTGTCACAGCGGACAGGGGCGTTGCTTTCCAGGGTCGCACGGACACGGCTACCAGTGCTTTCGGCACGACCGAGGCCGGGATTGTTGCGCCGCATTGGGTCAAGTTAGAGCGTGACGCTGGGGGCTACTTCACAGTCTCTCATTCGACGGACGGCTCTTCCTGGGTGCCGGTGCAGAACTCCGTTCCGACGAACATCCCGATGACCTCGGATGTCTACATTGGCCTGGCGGTAACCAGCCACGATGCAAGTGCGACGTGCGAGGCAAAGTTCTCGAATGTCTCGACGACCGGGACGGTCGGCCTGCAGTGGTCGAACCAGGACGTCGGCATACTCGGTAACGCTGTCGAGCCGATGTACGTTTCGCTTTCCAATGCCAACGGCACAGCAGCGGTGGTGGTCAATGACGATGCCAACGCAGCCGTCACCGACGTCTGGACCGAGTGGCTGATCGATCTGCAGTTCTTTGCCGATCAGGGCGTGAACCTGGCCAACGTGGACAAGATCGCCATTGGCCTGGGCGCCGCGGGCGATGCAAACGCAACCGGCGGTTCAGGAACTCTGTTTTTTGATGATATTCGGCTGTATCGGCCCGCTCCGGAGCAGCCGTAAGATAGGATTCAACTGGCACCTATGATGGATCTGCTCGTGAAGCAGACGCGCATCTGTTCGGGGCCTATACTGAGAAGCTCGGTATAGGCCCCGCTTGTTTTTGCCTCGAGAAAACGCAAAAATCAAATACCAAGAATCAAAATAGCGGAATCGCGGCAAGCCGCGATGATTTCCTCAATTTTGCATTTTACACTTTGATTCTCGATTTTTCTGTCTCTGGATGGTGCTGGAGCTTGACAACATTTCCTGTGCAGCTTATGCTAACTCTTTTCTCGTTTTTTCCGCTGTGAATGAGGACTTTTAGACTATGCAGGAGAGGATAGTAACGCGTTTTGCACCGTCGCCGACGGGCTATTTACACGTAGGTGGCGCCAGAACGGCCCTTTTCAACTGGCTCTGGGCGCGGCACACGGGCGGCACTTTCATACTCCGCATCGAAGACACGGACCAGAAGCGAAATACGCCGACCGCAGCACAGCAGGTCATGGACGACCTGAGATGGCTCGGGATCCAGTGGGACCAAGGCCCCGAAGCCGGCGGAGACAATGGGCCCTATCTTCAATCTCAGCGAAGAGACATCTACGATAAATACATCAAGGAATTGCTCGACAAGAAAAAAGCCTATTACTGCTTCGAGACGGCTGAGGAGCTTGATACGCTCCGCAAGCAAGCCGAGGCGCAGAAACAGGGTTTTGTCTATCGGCGGCCGACAGAGTTCCCCAGTACCGAAGATGCCGAGAAGGCCCGTGCCCGGGGCCGGCCTGTGACGGTTCGCTTTGCCGTGCCGGATGAGTCTGTGATGGTGCAGGACATAGTGCGCGGCGTAATCACTTTTGCAGCCGGTGAAATTGGCGACTTTATCATACGAAAAAGCGACGGCTTTCCCACGTACAATTTTGCCTGTGTGGTCGATGACCGTTTGATGAATGTCACACACATAATTCGCGGCCAGGAACATCTCAACAATACGCCTGGCCAGCAGGCTTTGTGGCAGGCCCTATTTTCGGATGAACCGCTGCCCAAATACGCCCACATGTCCGTCACCGTTAGCGACACCGGTGGCAAACTCTCTAAACGCGAACGCCCGAAAGCCCTTCGCACCGCAATCAGGCATGCCCTGAGCGTAGCCGAAGGGACGATGCAGGACCCCGCGCAGGCCCCCCCTGCGAAAGCAGGGGTCGATCTCGACAGACTCGCCGAGGCCGGGGGCATTGCTCGTGAGCAGCTCGATTCTTTCGTCAATGGGGACACCACACCGGACATGCCCATCGTCGGCGCGATGGCTCAATATCTTGGCGTTGCCCTGCCGGAGATCAACATAGTTGACTTTTTCAAGAGCGGTTATTTGCCAGAGGCGATGGTGAATTTCCTTGCACTGCTGGGCTGGAATCCAGGTGACAATCGCGAAGTCATGGTGCTCGACGAGCTGATCGAAGCCTTCGATCTTGCGCGCCTGGCAAAGGCCAACAGCTTGTTCGACCGCCAGAAGCTTCTGGCCTTCAACACCGAACACGCCCGGCTGGTTCCAGGCGAGACGCTCCTGATGCATTTCAAGAATTATCTCGAAGAGGTCGAATCACCCGTGGCTTGTGCGGAGGATCAGCTCCTTTCAAGAATCGTCAGACTGTGCGAAGGGGCGCGTACGCTGGCTGACATCGAGCGCAAGTGCAGATTCCTGTTTCTGGACAACGACGAGATTGAATACGATGACAAAGCGGTCAAAAAGGTTCTGCTCAAAAACGATGGTCTGGGCGTCCTGGCTGTTGTCCGCGATAAGCTCGCCGTAATGAATGAACTTACAGACCAGGCTATAGAGGACATGCTCCGCTCGTTGGCCGAGGAAAAGCAGGTAGGTCTCGGCAAGGTCGCTCAGCCTTTGCGCGTGGCTATCTGTGGGACTACTATCAGCCTGCCGATCTTCGATTCGGTTGAAATGCTGGGCAAAGAGAACGCCCTGACAAGGATAGATAATACACTGAGGAAATTCGGAACACACATTTATGAGGAGAAAGCATAGGTCATGTCACTACTCGTAACAGGTTCTATTGGAATTGATACGGTGAAGACACCTTATGGTGTCAGCACGGATTGTCTTGGCGGCTCGGCGGTTTATTTCAGCATGGCGGCAAGTCTTTTTTCGCCGGTCAGGTTTATAGGTGTTATTGGCTCGGATTGCCCGTTTGACCTGGCTGAGGTCTTCGCCGGCAAAGACGTTGATCTGACAGGCCTGGAAGTGCGACCGGCGAGTAAGACTTTTCGCTGGTCCGGAACATACAGTGACAACCTGAAGGAAAGAACTACCGATTATGTGGAACTGAATGTTCTCGCAGAGGCGCCGCCCAAAATTCCTGAAGCGTTCAAGGACAGCAAATTTCTCTTCCTTGCAAACACGGCGCCTTCGCTTCAGCACGAGTTGCTTGAGCAGGTCGACGAGCCGGTCTTCGTGGCCGCCGATACGATGAACTTGTGGATTGCGGAGCATCGGGATGATTTGGAGGCGCTGCTGAAAAAGATTAACTGCCTGGTGATCAACGAAGACGAAGCAAGGATGCTGGCCGACGACCACAATCTGGCCAGAGCGGCAAAGAAAATGTTGTATATGGGCCCCAGTGTCGTGGTCATCAAGAAGGGCGCATCAGGCTCAATGATGTGCAACACTGACGGCGATATGTTTATTCTGCCTGCCTTTCCGACCGCCGACGTCAAGGACCCCACCGGAGCGGGCGACTGTTTCGCAGGCGGATTCATGGGCTATCTGGCAAAGAGCGGCAATACCGATTTTGAGACGTTGAAAACAGCGGTTGCGTACGGAACGGTCGTCTCTTCCTTTTCGATCGGCGATTTTTCACTAAGTGGGCTAACTCTCACAAAAAGAAGCAGTGTGAACAAAAGATTTCAGATGCTGCGGAACATGACACGATTTTAGCGGTTTGACTCTGCAATGCGATGCTTTATAGCGATAGATATCGACGAGACAATCAGAAAGGGTCTGAGCAATCTGCAGGACGAGTTGCGGAAAAAGGTTGATATTAGAAAAGGCGACGTCAAGTGGGTACGCCCCGACGTAACACATCTGACGTTGAAGTTTCTCGGCGAGATCAAAGACGAGCAAGTCGTCGAGGTATGTAACATAACAAAGGACGTCGCGAGCAGGCACAAGAGATTCGATTTGGATGTCGAATCGGTCAGCCACTTCGGCGGCAGAAGCGCCAGGGTCATGTGGATAGGCACAGGGCGGGGCAGCGACAAGCTGCTGCAACTGCAGGAAGACCTTGAGCAGCAATTGGATCTGGCCGGCTGGCCGAAGGACGCTCGGAAATTCTCAGCGCATCTGACCTTGTGCAGAATAAGAAACTCGAAAGCAGGTATCACACTGGGACAGATCAGCAGGCAATACCAGGACTATAAGCTTGGCACTATGGTGGCCAGGGAAGTCTCGGTGTACCAGAGCGAACTGACGCCACAAGGCCCGATTTATGTGACCTTGGGAAATTACCCGTTATAGTGATGCGAAAAACGTAAGGCTTGAAGCGAGAGACTATATAGGAGAAAGGCAGAAATGGCAAAAACGAAAAAAGTTGCGACAAAACCGAAAGCGACCGGCAGCGAGGATGCCCTGCAACGTGTGATTTCGCAGATCGAAAAGCAGTACGGCCAAGGCGCCATCATGCAGATGGATGAGCACCTGTATGCCAAGGTCGAAGGCATCGACACCGGCGCGATATCTTTGGACATAGCACTCGGCGGCAGGGGTATCCCGCGAGGAAGAGTCACCGAACTTTACGGGCCGGAATCGTCGGGCAAGACAACTCTCGCACTTCACGTTATCGCCAACGCTCAACGTGCGGGCGGCGTGGCTGCGTTTATCGACGCCGAGCACGCCCTGGACACTACCTGGGCCAAGAGGTTGGGCGTCGATGTCAGCAGCTTGCTCGTCAGCCAGCCCGACACGGGTGAGCAGGCGCTCGAGATTGTCGAAATGTTGGTAAGCTCCAATTCCGTGGATGTCATAGTCGTGGACTCCGTCGCTGCACTGACACCGAAGGCAGAGATCGAAGGCGAGATGGGCGACAGCCACATGGGATTGCACGCCAGATTGATGAGTCAGGCGATGCGCAAGCTCACCGCCGTCATTGGCAAGAGCAAGACGGCCCTTATTTTCATAAATCAAATCCGTATGAAAATCGGCGTCATGTTCGGCAATCCGGAGACCACGACCGGCGGCAGGGCCCTGAAGTTCTACAGCTCCGTGCGACTCGATCTGAGACGAATAACGACCATAAAAGACGGCACCGGCGCCATAGGCTCGAGGGTCAGGGCCAGAGTGGTGAAAAACAAGATAGCCCCGCCCTTCCGCGACACCGAGTTCGACATCATGTTCGACAGCGGAATCAGCTACGAGGGTGATCTTCTCGATCTGGCCGCGAGTTGCGATGTCGTCGAAAGAAGCGGCGCCTGGTTGAATTACGGCACCGTCAGGCTGGGCCAGGGGCGTGAAAACGCCAAGAAATTCCTTATCGAAAACAGAGACCTGGCCGAAGAGATAAAGGGCAGAGTCCTCGCCGCCAAAGGTCTTGCGTGAGTGCGAAGCAAGAAACAAGAAGTAAGATGTAAATGTCATCGCGAGGAGCAAACGAGGTGCGGGCGTGACAATCTCTGATTCGCAGACAGTCGAGATTGCTTCGTCGCTTTGCTCCTCGCAATGACAGCCTGTATCATTCTTGCATTTTACAATGTAGTTTTGATTTTTGATTCTTAATTTTCGATTTGAGTATGAGAACTGCAAAACAAATAAGAAGTGAGTTCATCGATTTTTTCAAGGGCAAAGAGCACGAATTCGTCGCCAGCTCGCCTATAGTTCCACATGATGACGAGACCCTGCTTTTTGCCAACGCGGGAATGAACCAGTTCAAGGATGTCTTCCTGGGATTGGCGACGGCCCGGTACCCGCGGGTGGCCAACAGCCAGAAGTGCCTCCGCGTGAGCGGCAAACACAACGACCTGGAAGAGGTGGGCAAGGACACGTATCACCACACATTCTTTGAAATGTTGGGCAACTGGTCGTTCGACGATTATTTCAAAGCCGAGGCCATCGAGTGGGCCTGGGAGCTTCTTACCGAAGTCTGGGGCATCGACCCCGACCGGCTATGGGCAACGTTTTTTGCCGGCGACGAAGCGGACGGCCTGCCTGAAGACAGAGAGGCCGCAGAACTGTGGCCCAAAGTGACATCGCTGCCTGCCGAGAGAGTCCTGGCGTGCGGCAAGAAGGATAATTTCTGGGAGATGGGCGATACAGGCCCCTGCGGTCCATGCAGTGAACTGCACATCGACCTCGGCCCGGAGAGGTGTGACATGAAAAACGTCCCGGCCCATCAATGCCGGGTCAACGCAGGCTGCGCAAGGTACATCGAATTGTGGAATCTTGTTTTCATACAGTTCAATCGCCGGCCCGGCGGGGTGATGACACCGCTGAGAGCCAAATACGTCGATACCGGCGCAGGCCTCGAGAGAATCGTTGCGGTGCTCCAGAACAAAGCGAGCAATTACGATACCGACTTGTTCATGCCCATAATCGATTTTACAGGTGAGATAACCGGTCATAAGTACACGTCACAACTCGGCAACAAAACAGATAATGCCTTCAGAGTGATAGCCGATCACGTCCGTGCTCTTGTCTTTGCGATAACCGACGGCGCTGCGCCCTCCAACGAGGGCCGGGGGTACGTGATTCGCCGAATCCTCCGCCGGGCTTCGCGGTTCGGCAGAGAATTGGGAATGCACGAGCCGTTTATTCATAAACTCGTGCCGGTAGTCGTTGATTGCCTTGGTGAGGCATTCGGCGAGATAAGAGAACGAGCCGACTTCGTCTCAACGGTAATCGAATCCGAAGAAGCGAGCTTCGGCAGGACGCTCGACAGAGGTATCGAAATATTCAACACCGCCGCCAAACGGGCGCAGAAATCGAAGGACAAGATAATTGACGGCGAGAATGCCTTCCAGCTTTACGATACGTACGGCTTTCCACTGGACTTGACGCAGCTTATGGCCCAGGAACGAGGTCTCCAGGTGGATTTTGAACGTTTCCAAAAGCTGATGAAGGAGCAGAAAGAACGTGCTCGGGCCGCGCAGAAAAGCACCTCTTTGAAGTCGGGCTTCGCCGGAATGAAACTTCCGGTCACAGATGATTCCCAAAAGTATCACGCAGATGAATGTCAAACTGAGATATTGGGCCACTTTGACCCAGTCGATACTCACGAGGGTGGGTCATTTTATCACGACAAGGGCGCATTCGGATTAGAACTCCGCTTGGAACCTGATTACAAGGAAATAGCGGGCGAAGACAATGAAATTGCACTAGTGCTTCGCGAAACTTGCTTCTACTCGGAGGCAGGTGGTCAGGTTGGCGACTCAGGCGTTATCGAGTCTGAAACCGGCAGGTTTATTGTCAATTCGACGGATAAGTTGGGTGATTGCATTGCACATTGGGGCAGGCTTGAGAAGGGCATGTTTCGGGTAGGTGACACCGTCACCGCCGCCGTAAGCTCCGACCGACAAGGCATAAAGAAGAACCACACGGCGACTCACCTGCTCCAGTGGGCGCTGCAGCAGGTGCTCGGCGATTCAGTTGTCCAGCAGGGCAGTTTTGTGGGGCCGGACTATCTGAGATTCGACTTCACCTATCATAAGGCGCCTGCCGCCGAGCAGTTGAAGGAGGCGGAAAGCCTGGTGAAAGAAAAAATCGCCGCGGATCTGCCTGTCTCCTGGACGGTGATGCCTATAGACCAAGCCAGGCAACTTGGCGCGATGGCATTGTTCGGCGAGAAGTACGGGGACCAAGTCCGCGTCGTTGCTGTCGGCGCCGAAGATAAGGACCGGATTAACGAGGCTTTCAGCCGGGAGTTCTGCGGCGGTACGCATGTCGACAGGCTTGGCTCGATAGGCGGCTTCAAGATCGTCAAGGCCGAGAGCATATCCGCCGGCGTGCGCAGGATTACGGTGTTGACCGGCGAGGGGCTCGCCGACTACCTCGAAGAAGCCAGAGATGTTGTCGATGAGTTGTCGGCTGTGCTAAAGGTCCCATCCGAATCGCTGGTCGAGAGGGTGGGCCAGTTGATCAAGGACAATAAGAAGCTGTCCAAAGAACTCAAGGCGGCCGCCCGCCAGTCTGGCTCGGACGCTATGGCCGAGGCGAGGCAGCTCCTTCAAAAGTGCGAGAAAATCGGCGAGACCTCCATAATCATACACCAACTCTCGGCAGCCTCAGTGGAGCAGGCGCGAGAAGCTGTCGACATGCTCAAGAAAAAGGCAAGATCCGCCGCTGTCGTTTTTGGTTTCGACGATAACGGCAAGGCAACGCTGCTGGCGGGTGTCACAAATGATTTGATCGACAAGGGCCTGAAGGCAGGAGACATCGTCAAGGAAATCGCGCCGATCGTTGACGGAGGTGGCGGAGGTCGGCCGCAGATGGCCCAGGCCGGCGGGAAAGACCCCAGGAAGATAGGTGATGCGCTCACCAGAGCCGCCGAGCTGATAAGAGAAAAGCTGGGCGGTTGATCAGTCCGTCAACAAGCTGATTTCCAGGAAATTCGTGCTTGCTGACGATTTTCTCTGAAGAAAATCCGAATCCCGGGCGTCTTGTCTCATAGAACGAATCTGTGGTGCAGTTCTTGAACATAAGATGACTGCCAGGCGTGAGCCGGGAACGTGCGAGGGCAGCAGACGTCATGATCAAGTTTCGCTGCGACAACTGTGGTCACAATATCCGTACCTCGGATGAACAGGCGGGTAAGCGGGGCAAGTGTCCCGGATGTGGCAGCGTGATAACAGTGCCGGAAAAAACTATCCTCATAAACTTCCTTTGTGAAAACTGTGGTGAGAAAATCGGCGCTCTCCACACTCACGCAGGTAAAGAAGGCAAATGTCCCAAATGCAAGTCTACGCTGGTCGTTCCAGCCGCACATGATTTGACTCTTCTGGACGTCCGGAAGGAATACAAGATTCAGGATCAGCAGGTGAGTCAATCCTGCACGCTTGAGCAAGCCTTTGAACAGGAGCAGGAATCTGAAGAAGAAGCCGAATCCGACAGCGGGCGCAAGCTACCGTGGATCATCGATATATTCCTTTATCCGACCAGCGCGCCGGGACTGACACATCTTGCGATCTTTATCGGCATACCGTTTCTAATCCATCTCATACGCCAGCTACTCGGACCACTTGGTCTAATACTGTTGTTCCCGGGTCTTATCATAAATCTCCTGCTCGGTTTCTATATGTGTTGGTACTTTGCCGAATGTGTGCGCGACAGTGCCGCCGGCCATGTCCGGGCTCCGGAAGTCTTTGCAGATGCCGATATGGGCACCATGTTCGGACAGTGGCTATACCTGGCCGCTTGCTATGCGATCTTTGTGCTACCCGCCGCCTTCTACTTCACGTATGCCAATAGAACAGACAGTATCTTCTGGGCTCTTGTGGCCTACGCTGTCTTCTTTTTTCCAATGGGTTTGTTAGCTGCCGTGATGTTTGACACCAGCTCCGCTTTCAATCCTCTTCTGTGGATCGGTTCCATATTCAGTACCTTCTTCCAATACTGTGGGCTGGTATTGCTTGTCAGCGGGATCGCCTTGGCATTCCTGGCTCTGATAGGTATAGGCGAACCGGAAGAGGCCAGACAGATGGGAATTGGTGCGAAGATTCTGGGCGCAGTGTTCTCCTGCCTGCTGATCTACATGGCGTTTGTCGTGGCACACTTGCTCGGCCGCTTTTATTGGCGGTATCAGGAGAAACTTAACTGGGAGGTCTGAAGACTAACGCCGGCTCACCCTTGCTGGCGGATTCTCACGCTCTTGCCATGGGCATCGAGCCCTTCGACTTGCGCCAACCGAATGATGTCGTCGGCACTGGCGGCCAGCATTTCTGCGTCGTATTCGATGATACTCGTAGACTTCAGGAAGTCATTGCAAGTAAGCGCACTGGCAAACTTTGCCCTCATGCCGGTGGGCAGAGTATGGCTCGGGCCGGCCCAATAGTCTCCGACCGCTACGGGGGTGTAAGAACCGATGAATATCGCCCCGGCGTTGCTTATCTTGTCGGCGATTTTTCTGCTCTCCCGGCCGCATTGGACTTCCAAATGTTCGGGGGCGAATTCGTCCGCCATCTCAATCGCTGCTGCGATATCCTCTACGACCACAATGGCGCCGAACTTCTTCAGGGAGTTTATTGCAGCGTCCGCTCTCGGCAATTCGGCCACCTGTCTTTTCAGCTCTCCGAGCGTTTCTTTTGCAAGCTGCTGTGAATCGGTTACAACAATCGCGCTGCTGTCGGCTGCATGTTCGGCCTGGCTCAACATGTCGGCGGCAATCCACGCCGGGTTGGCCTGCTCGCTTGCGATGATCAAGACTTCGCTCGGTCCGGCAATCGAATCGATCCCGACATAGTCACCCGAGACATTTTTCTTGGCCGACTGGACCCACTTGTTGCCAGGACCCACGATCTTGTCGACCTTTCCGATGGTCTCAGTCCCGGTCGCCAAAGCGGCGACTGCCTGGGCTCCGCCTATTCTATAGACCTCACCGATTCCCAGTTCGCAGCAAACGGCCAGAATCACCGGATGGATACTTCCTTCATGCCTCGGCGGCGAAACGACAGCAATTTCCTTGACGCCAGCCACCTGCGCGGGGACCGCCGTCATGATAACCGTCGAGGGCAGAGGGGCTGACGCCCCCGGCACACAGATGCCGACCCTTTTTATCGGCGTGTACCTAATCCCGCGCGGCAAGTTGTCTTTGGTGATCAGGATGTCCCGCTGATATGCCCACACATTATCAATCGCCTGGCGCAGCGAAGCCAGAATGTCGTTGTCGATTTGGCGGCGGGCTTTTTCCAGATCTTCTTCTCCGACTCGGAATTGATCGGGTTTCAATTTGACCTGGTCGAATTCCGCAGTGTACTTTGCGACAGCTTTGTCGCCGTGATCGGCAACATTGCGAAGGATGTCAACGACTTGCTGATTTTCTGAGCTTCCATAGTCTGCGAACCGTGCCGCGAGAGCAAGCTTTGAGCGGAGTTTCTGCATCCTCTTTTCGAAATCGGCGTCGCAGCAGGAGATGAGGATCTTATCGAGTTCGTGGGGCATGCATTTGTCCTTTATCTGCCGAAGTTGCCGTGGCTGTAAGTCTGCGTCGCCTTTTGCAGCAGGAGGTAGTCTTGGCCTTCGTATTTCGTGAGAATGCCTGCTATCTTGAATCGTACCGGCTCGAGTTCGGCAGATCGCTTCTGCTCGGCAAGCTCCAGCACCTCGCACGGCAACAGGCGCAGAGATAGCTGCTGAATGTTTCGACCAAGCGCATCAAGTGCAAAGACAAGCCGGCCATCAGCCTGACCGACCAGCAGCGCGGTCCTGTCTACAAAGACCGAGTCGGCGCCCCGGCTGTAGTGCTCAGGGGCCGGCTGCTTTTGCTCTTCGGCCGCAAGGTTCGGGTCATCAACCGAAACTCTGTTACTGTCGACTATCGGTTGCATGCTCGTCGCCATTTCTTCTCGCCTGGCTCTGAGTTTCTCTAATATGTCCGGCGGTATGGCAAGCACGTCGTTCGGATCCCGGACGATCGGTTCGATTTCACGCTCGGCCGCATGCGGCGCCTCAACTGGTTCGATCTGTTCTTGCTGAGGCTCGGCGGTTATCTTGGGCTCGGGCTTCTTGATCGGGCTCAACGGCAGAAAGAATGTGGCGAATATGAAGTTTCTGCCCTTGTACCTTGTGACCCTGCCGTTCCAGAGACGATACGTCAGTTTGGAACGCATCTTCGCGTCGGCAATCATCTTTTCCAGTGCCGACGAGGGCAACAATTCCAGTTTTGTCCCCGCCTCGATGACCGCCCTGTAATCATTGACATCCGATGTGATCTCAAAAAACCAGGCGCCGTTACTGTCGGGACCGCTCAATTTACCATCAACACCCCTGAGGACAAAACCGTCCCGCAGCAGCGGAGGTTCGGCAGTGATAGTCGTGTCGAATCCCGACACCCCCAGAGCAACGCTCACAAAAAATACCAAAGCCCAAAGTCCAGGTATCTTGCTCATATCAACAATCATCACTAATCATTTCAACCGCCTGCTGCGGATCATCCGCTAGCTCCACATATCGGCTGCTTTCGGGATCGTCGATGCCGATAAGCTCGACCAGCGGCTTCCAGAACTCGCCCACAAGTATAATCGGTTTGTCGCCCTTGAGAAAGCCTTTGTTCCTCAGCTCCCAGACTTTCGCCAATTCCAGGAGAGTTCCCGTTCCGCCCGGCAACGCGACATACGCCTGACCCAGCTCTATCAGCGTATCGAGACGTTCGTCGAGCGAATCGGTAACGATCTCGCGGCTAACATATTCGTTGGCCCTGCCGGACTTAAAGGCCGAGCACGTGACGCCAACAATCAGGCCGCCCGCCTCGGCTGCCCCTTTAGCAGCAGCTAACATCGTCCCGCCATATCCACCATTGGCGATGGTGAAACCGGCTCGTGCCAACAACCTGCCCGTCTCCAGGGCCAGCGCAAACGTCGAATCGCCCGCCTTGGCCCTGCTGGTGCCGAAAATTGTGACTGTCTTTCTGGACATCATCTGAGTCAATTTGCCAGGAAATGCACAATACGGCACGCATAACCACGGCTATTTGGATTCCTCCGGTCTGTTGTTCTGAGGGTAAGCTCGTGGACGCCCGAGTTCAACTCGGCGTCAAGTACATAGGCCCACGGCAAGTGAAGATTGGCACTCCATCGAGTGAACTGGTCGACTTGACGAAAAGACGAATTATCTACGCTGTATTCGATGATGCCGACATCGGGACCGCAAGTAACAAAAACACCGACGGCAGTACCCGTGAATTTGAGCTTGAGCAGGGCGCCGGGCCGGTCGGCTTTGAGCACAGGCACGTCGACAAAACCCTTCCGCACTCCAACGCCGTCTCCGGGTTTCCAGGCGGCGTCATGGACAAAGCCTTCGACTAGTTCGGCATTATCAATACCCACATAGCGACCTCGATAATAACTGAAACGATCAAGAGGTTCAGCGGGCATGGCGTAGGGCGCCGGTTTGACTTTTTCAGGCAACGGCCCGGCCCATGCGGCATCCAGCAGATGCTTCATCGAACGGAAATAGACGTTCTGCCCGAAAGGCGAAGGATGCAGATTGCGAAAATCATTCGGCCAGTCAAACTGCTTGGCATTGATGCGCTCATTTACCTCGAGCGCCAGGTTCAACGAGGGCAACTGATAATGTCCGGCTACTTTTTCATGGTTGCGAATTACTGCCGGGA
The DNA here is from genome assembly GCA_016782865.1 of Phycisphaerae bacterium. Classification (GTDB taxonomy): domain Bacteria; phylum Planctomycetota; class Phycisphaerae; order Sedimentisphaerales; family Anaerobacaceae; genus SG8-4. The sequence goes on along the minus strand of JADHXR010000012.1, from coordinate 29,849 downwards.
CGGAACCTTCGTTGTAGATTTTCATTTTCTCAGGATCGACGAAGTGCATCAGAACAATGTCGATGCGCCGGTCGAGCATAAGAGCGTGCCGGACGATTCCTTCCATGCCGCGAATTTGTTCGATGTCGGTGCGACCATTGGTCGCATCGTTGACGGCGGCTTCCTCAAAAAGCAAATCCACCGGACCGTTCTTGAAGATGTCCCGTGTAAGACGAAAAGCTCCCGGCGTCGAACCCGTCGAAGGTATCCCCGCGGCGATGAATTCAAATCTCGTCTCAGGGAAACGCTGTTTCAGGTACTGACAGAGCATATCCCGCCACCCGGAGTTATAGGTGATGGAACCTCCCAGAAAGGCCACGCGGCCTTTCTTTTCCCGTTGGAATTTGATACGGCAGTTTGTCAGACCTTGCCGCAAATTGAAATGGTACTTGTCGTAATCAGCCGTTGTATGAGACAGTATGAAATCAACAATAGGCTGCGGATCCTCAAGGCTGTGAGGGTGATGGTCCACGCCGGGCTTGCGAATAACGGCGATCTTGCCGCCAAGCTTCTTATAGTGATCATAACCATGCCAGAGGGATTTCTTGGCGACAAGGCAAGCCGACTCGAGCCGACGGGCGAAATCGCAGATGCCGGTGTCATCGGCCCGACCTGCAACCGAGCAGTCGCACAGGGAAATGCCGGCGCAGAAGACTGCGAGGATCATTGGCAGGATTCGCACATTTTTCATGCTTCGCCTCTTTGCCTCTCTGTCACTTGAAAGCGGTTCTTCGCGTGCGATTCAAAAGCCCTGCTGAAAGCAAGATATCTCTTTCTCTTTCGGAAAGTTCCAGCTTACCGACAAATTCGAGCGAGCCGTCCGCCTTGGCAACCTTGACTGTTTTGCTGCTCCTTACCGCGTCGAGCAAACCATCGATCTGGAGTTCGTCGCCGGGTTCGATCCTATCATAGTCGGTCGGATCGGCAAATTCGATTGGAACTATGCAGAAGTTAATCAGATTCGCCTTATGGATTCGCTCGATGCTCTTTGCGATCACCACCCTGACGCCGAGATACATCGGGCAAAGTGCCGCGTGCTCTCTCGATGAACCCTGGCCGTAGCTTTCACCCGCTACGATGATACCTCCTATAGCCCTCTCTTTTAGCGCGAGTGCACGCTCGGCAAATGTTGGCCTGCCCTCTTCACTGAAGCAATTGAAAACCACCTTGGCGTACTCTGGCACATTCGAGCGAAGTTTCAGAAACGTCCCCGCCGGCATGATGTGATCTGTGGTTATCTTGTCGCCGCATTTGAGCAGCACTCTGCCTGTCAACCCCTGCGGCAGTGGGCTCGGCGATTCAGGCACAACAATCGTGGGCCCGCGCAGGATCTCTACCTTCGCAGCCTCCTCTTCGCTCAAAGGCTGCTCGATCATGCTGTCGTCAACGTAACATTCGCCCGGCATCTCTACCTTGGGGTATTGCAGTCCAAACAATTCCGGCACGTCGCGCGGGTCCGTAATCCGACCGGTCAGGGCTGAGGCGACCGCTGTCTCAGGGCTTACCAGAAAGGCTCGATCACCCTTTGTCCCGGTGCGCCCCGCAAAGTTCCTATTGAAGGTGCGCAGAGTCACCACATCATCTGCGGGCGAAAAGCCCTGTCCGATGCAGGGACCGCAGCCCGATTCCAGAATCCTCGCGCCCGCAGAGATCATGTCAGCCAACGCCCTGTTCTCGGCCAGCATGTTCAAGACTTCCCTGCTTCCCGGAGCGATTGCGAACTCGATCATATTATTGATGCGCCGACCTTTCAGAACGCCGGCCACCATCATCAAGTCGGCAAAACTCGAATTTGTGCAACTGCCTACAACCACCTGGCCGGCCCCCATACCGGCTATGTCACGGACCGTCTTGACGTTGTCCGGCGAAGACGGGCAGGCCGCCATCGGCTCAAGTCCAGGCAGGTCGATCTCAATGACGCGGTCATAGTCGGCGTCAGAATCGGCTGTCAATTGCTGATAGTCTTGCTGCCGCCTCTGGGCGGCCAGGAATTGTCTTGTCTGCTCATCGCTGGCGAAGATACTCGTCGTTACGCCTAATTCGGCCCCCATATTCGTTATCGTCGCCCGCTGTGGTACCGATAGCCTTTCTGCACCGTCGCCGAAGTACTCGACGACCCAGCCGACATTGCCCTTGGTTGTCAGGATGCTCAGCAGCTTGAGAATAACGTCCTTGGCGGCCACCCAATCGTTGAGCTCGCCGGTGAGTTTTACTCCCAGGACCTTGGGACACTTCAGGTAGAAGGGCCCGCCCGCCATAGCGACCGCCACGTCCATTCCGCCGGCCCCGATGGCTAACATGCCGATTCCACCGCCGGTGGGGGTGTGCGAATCGCTGCCCAATAGTGTAGCGCCGGGTTTGCCGAAGCGCTCCAGATGGACCTGATGGCAAATGCCGTTGCCCGCCCGCGAATGATAGACGCCCGACCTGGCAGCGATCGTCTGAAGGTACAAGTGATCGTTATGGTTCTCAGGGCCGAAACCCGCCATATTATGGTCGATGTAGCTGACAGACAAATCGGTCTTGACTGTCGCGGCCCCCATCGATTCGTAGAGCAGGAACGCCGTCGTTCCCGTGGCATCCTGCGTAAGCGTCTGGTCGATCCGAATTCCAATCTGCTCGCCGGCCGCAATCTCGCCCTCAACGAGATGCGAGCCGAGTATTTTGTAAACAAGTGGCTGTCCCAATATTGTACCCCTTAGAATCAAAGCGGGTAGTCTAACACAAATGACGGCCAAAGACAAATTCTGCCATTCCATTGAATGATCAATCATCATTAATCAATAATCAATTAAACAGGCGGCCTTGCGCTCAATTCCACAAGGCCGCCGTAGCAAGTACTGTTTTCTCGCGATCCTGTTATCAAAAGATGGGACGCTGTCACCGCGGGTTGTCACCAATCACGTACAATTGCCCCATCTTTACCCACTAAATACTGCTCGCTGTTGGTGACCTTAAGATTGTAGACCTTACCGGTATAAGGTGCCGTTCTCACCGCGACGCTCTTGATGCCGATAGTGCCGGTCAGTGTTTTCAATCTGAGGCCACTTCGCAAATCCTGTGCTGCGATCCACCTTCCGGAATCGAGCATGAAGCGGTGTGCATCCACAACACTGATGCGATTTCCGCTTTCGAGCAAAATGTCGCGACATTCGAACGTCCCTTTGTGTTCCTGGACCTTCTCAATCTGCTCCAGAGGGGCTGTCTGGGCCGCACAGAGAAGCTTGCCGACCGTTTGTCCTGGCGCAACTTCTGAGATCTGCACGAGCGCCCCGTCTACCCAGACACCGGTATCAGCAACAAAACAAGTCCTGCCTTTCGGCTCGTCAGGTCCGCCTTCAGCATCATGTACCACCATTGAATCCGTTCTGGACTGGGGCTCACTCGTAAGGATAGGCACGCTGCCACGTCGGATGTCGCCGCCGTCCCAGTAGGTGTAAATGTTATCATCGTTGATGCCGCAGTACGGAGTCTTCTCAAAACTCACGTGGCTGTCCAGGAACAGCACGTTCTGCCCGTCTTCCTGGTGCTGATTGGCATTGCCGAACTTAATAGCCTCTCTGCCGCCCTCAGGCACGAACAAACTTATATCCTTGGGCTCGGCCATTGGAGACACAGTGAATGGGTTTCTGTCCGCCGCCACCGCCATGCCGGGCTCGCCCGACGTGGTCAGAGCGTACCGTCCGAAAGGCATGTGATAGGCGTAGCTGCAATGCTCTTTCGGCTCCGGACCAAAATCCCACAAGTCCATTAAATCCCTGGCGCCCGCACCATAATTGCCAGGCTTGAACTCGCTGGTCCCGGTATCGCCCTTGCAGAGAAACGATTTGGGCGTCACCTCGGCGTACTTTACCAGCAGGTAAAAGCAGGACGAGATACTTCCCACCCCGCCTTCACCGTTGGCCAATACTCCGTAGGCGCCGTATCGATTCGTCGCCTGCCAGTTGGGTATTTTCGGAGCCCACGGGCTGTTTCGACCGCCGGAACGCGGCAACTCATCGTCGTAATCGTTGCTGTAGATAAGCATCGCCTTGCCGATCCCCGAGAGGTTCGTCCCGCAGACCATCCGAAAGGCGATCTGCCTGACCCTGGACAGGGCGGGCATCAGAATGCCCATCAACAGAGCTATGATCGCAATCACGACCAGCAGCTCGACCAATGTAAAACCTTTGCGTTTCATTTTCTTTCTCCTTAATGCCTTCGGAGATTCGCTTGGCCGACCGTTTGTGAGCACGTTTTTTCAATCGCTTCGATAAAGATAAGTGCAAATAGACTACCAGGATCGCATCAAAAAAGTCCCTGCCAAAACTAACTCAACGCCGCTTCTTGGCGAATCTCCATTGTTCTACTTTCTTCGCTCAAAAACGGTCGGTTCAAACCAGCTCAGAATCCTGAGAGACTCCGCGCAATCTGCGCGCCGCAGGCCGCAAAGGCCGAATCAAATCTGTGACAGGCAGGTCGAAGATATGAAACGACAGGCAAATATGATGACAACTTGAATTATGATAGGCTTTTCAGACCTGCCTACTCTCGTCGGTCTTTCCCATGACGGCGCAAATCGTTTGCGCAAAGCAACCCTCGACTAAAGTATAGGCCAAACTGAAAAAGAACGTCTCATCAGGCAGGTGCGGTCAAGATATGATATGACGAACAAATATGATAACGACTCAAGATATAAATAGCCGCGAACCTACCTACAGCTAACTACGCTTATATCACAAAAGTGTTCTCATGTCAATCAAACTTTCGGCATATTCGGCTGATTTTCTTGGGAATTTGCAGATGCGAGGACCCAACTCAAGGCTCAGATATTTGTTTGCCCCGGGGGCGCGAGGCACTATAATGACGGCTGTTCGCAACCGGAATTTTGGAACTGGGCAAGATGGAGGTTATTATGAAAGCAGCATGGGTGTCTCTATTGGTGGTATTATCGCTTTTGTGCAGCATCTCGACGTCGGCACCGAAGGTGAGCTTCGAGAGAATTGTCGTGGACAGGACCTTCCGCGCCGAAGGTGTCGCGGTCGGGGATGTCAACCACGACGGCAAGCTTGATATCCTCTCGGGCGACGTGTGGTACGCCGGGCCTGACTTCAAGAAGATGAGCGAAGTCCGTAAGGTTGGCGCCTACGACGGCACGAAGGGTTACAGCAATTGCTTTGCTAACTTCGCCCAGGACGTCAACGGCGACGGGTGGATAGATTCGATCGTCATCGGCCTGCCGGACGGGCCGTGTCTGTGGTACGAGAACCCGAAGAACAGAGCCGGCCACTGGAAGGAACGCATGGTCGTCGGTAGCGCGTGCAACGAGACGCCGATCTTTGCCGACCTGCTGGGTGATGGCAAGCCCGCGTTGGTGTTCGCGGTCAGGCCCAAAGGGCAGATGGCATGGTTCGGCATTCCCAAGGACCTCGAGGGTCTGTGGGAGATGAACATCATCGCCTCCGGTCCGGATGCCCCGGGGACGGAGAAGTACAGCCACGGCCTCGGCGCCGGCGATATCAACGGCGACGGACGATGCGACGTTCTCGTCAACGAAGGATGGTGGCAGGCCCCGCGGAAGCGCACCCGCGCCAACTGGAAGTTTCACCCGGCCAACCTCGGCGAGGACTGCGCCAACATGCTTGTCTACGATGTGGATGGTGACGGCGACAGCGATGTGATCTCCAGTTCGGCTCACAGATACGGCATCTGGTGGTTCGAGCAGGACGGCTCGGACTTCAAGCAGCACCTGATCTCGAAGAAATATTCCCAGCCGCACGCGATTATTCTGGCTGACATGAACCGCGACGGCGTCATGGACCTGGTGACAGGCAAACGTCACCTTGCGCATCAGGGCAAAGACCCCGGAGGTCTTGACCCGGCGATGCTCTATTGGTTCGAGCTGCGCCGCCCCGAGACAGGCGCACCCGAGTTCGTACTGCACGAGATCGACGACGACTCAGGGGTAGGGACACAGTTCGAGGTTATCGACATGAACGGCGACGGCACGCTCGATATCGTGACATCGAACAAAAAGGGCGTGCGCGTCTTTTTGCAGAGGCCGTAACGGGTTGGCAAGCACGAAATCCGAATATCGAAATACGAAACAAGCTTGTCCTGAGCAGCGCCGAATGGATTCAAACACTAAATTACCGAAATTCAAAACGGCGTTCGATCAGATGTTTTGGAATTCGTGCTTTGAACATTCGATATTGTCTCGGATTTAGGGTTTCGAGCTTCGGATTTTCCTGCTCTACAGCCTCTCTATCCACTGGGGCCATTGAGGTTCGGCCGCAGTAAACGTGCGGTGCCACTTGAGGCGCCATAGTTGCTTCAGGCGTATCTTGCGCGTGGCCAAGTCCATGAAAAGTATGTTGACTTCGCCCGTGTGGCGGCTCGTGCAGACGCGCCTCATGCCGCCGCCGAAGGCCCAGAGGAATTCTCCGTCGTTGGCCGGCGCCGGGTCCGAGGGCTCTGGCCGGGCGAGCATGAAGCCGCAGTCCATCAGGACGGGAATCTCGCCGGGCATCTTCTGGCCGGTGCGTCGCCATTTGTTCTTAACGTCGTGGTTGCCGTTGACCAGATCGCTGTCGTTGACCCACCAGTTGATACCGTAGCTGCCGATCTTGAACGTCGGCTCGATGAGTAGCGAAAAAGAGTCGGGATTGGTCTTGCTGACATCCCACGCGGAGTAGGGTAGCGTGCCGCCCTGCTCGACGGTGCGTTTGGCCTTGGGGCAGAGGCGGATGTCCGTGTCGTTGTAATATGGAATCAGGGTATATATCCAGGAGTATTGACCCGTGGCCCAGTCCTCGTCAATGCCGGGCATGAACTTGCCGTCGTACTCGGAGGTGTACATCTCCATGCAGATAGCCCATTGCTGTAGATGGCTCTTACAGACTACCTCTCTGGCCAGTTCTTTAGCTTGGCGGAGGCCCGGCATCAGGATCGCGAGCAACAGTGCGATGATAGCGATGACTACCAGAAGCTCTATGAGAGTGAAGGCTCTCGTCTTTTTCATGGTCCCCATGCGGCCTCCTCAGGCCCGAGTCTTGATGATGCGAAACAATAATAGTATAACCGAGTGGATGCAATTTGTACAGAAAATAGCTTTGTGGAGGTGTACTTCAATGAGATTTAGAATCGTTTCCATACTGCTTTGTGGATTGACTCTTCGGACCTGTTTAGCGGCGAGGCCGGCTCCGGCGGCAGAACTGCTCGTTGAAGCCGAGAGCTTTGACAACCTGGGCGGATGGGTCGTTGATCAGCAGTTCATGGACCAGATGGGATCGCCTTTCGTCATGGCTCATGGATTAGGGACGCCGATAGCCGATGCGACTACCGACGTTCTGTTCCCGGAACGGGGGACATACAGGGTCTGGGTCAGAACGCGCGACTGGGTTGCTCAATGGAAAGTCCCGGACTCTCCGGGGCGATTTCAGGTAAGCGTTGCGGGCAGGACGCTGACCGCGACGTTCGGCACAAGAAATGCCGAGTGGCATTGGCAGGATGGCGGGACCGTCAACATAGAGGGGCGGGCCGTTACGCTGGGTCTCCACGATCTGACCGGTTTCGAGGGACGCTGCGACGCGATTCTGTTCACAAAGGACCTTGATTTCAAACCGCCCAACAGCGATCCAGCCATGACGACGTGGCGGCGAAGACTACTTGGTCTGCCCGCCGGTCCGATCGAGGCGGGTCAGTACGATCTGGTAGTTGTCGGTGGAGGAATCGCCGGAACCTGTGCGTCGATAAACGCGGCACGGCGTGGAGTGAAGGTGGCCCTGATCCAGGACCGGCCGGTATTGGGCGGCAACAACAGCTCGGAGGTGCGCGTGTGGCTGGGTGGCGAGACCAACTATGAGCCGTATCCGCTAATCGGCGATATTGTCGCTGAACTCGAGCCAGCCCGGCGGGCACACTACGGCCCGACGAACACGGCGGACCTTTACGAAGATCAACGAAGAATCGATCTGGTCCGGGCCGAGAAGAACATAACATTGTTCCTGAACTACCGCGCCAACCGGGTCGAGACGCGGGATAAGGAAATCGCCGCGGTGGTCGCCCAGCATACAAAGACCGGCGAGAAGTTGCGTTTTGCCGGCAGGTATTTCGTAGATTGCACCGGTGACGGCTGCATCGGTTTCTTAGCCGGCGCCGATCACGAGATGACCCTCGACGGTCACATGGGTCGATGCAACCTGTGGAATGTTATCGACACGGGCAAGCCTGTCTCTTTCCCCCGGTGTCCGTGGGCGATTGATTTGAGCGACAAGCCCTTTCCGGACAAGGAGCTGAACCTGGGCGGCTGGTACTGGGAGAGCGGCTTCTACCACGATCCTATCGAAAAGAGCGAGCACATCCGGGACCTGAATTTCCGGGCGATGTACGGCGCGTGGGATGCGCTGAAAAATGCCCGCGGCCTGTACCCGAATCACAAGCTGAACTGGGCGGCGTACATATCGGGCAAGCGAGAGTCGCGGCGTCTGTTGGGAGACGTCGTTCTGTGCAAAGAGGACATCGTCAATAATGTCGAGTATCCGGATCGATGTGTTCCGGCTACGTGGAGCATAGACCTGCATCTGCCGGACCCGCTGTACGACAAGGGCTTTGAGGGCGACGAGTTCATCTCAAAGGCATACTACACGCACTTCGACAAACCATACTGGGTTCCGTACCGGTGCCTGTACTCGCGGAATATCCGGAATCTGTTCATGGCGGGTCGCGACATCAGCGTCACACACGAGGCCCTCGGGGCGGTGCGGGTGATGCGGACCTGCGGCATGATGGGCGAAGTGGTTGGCCTGGCGGCTTCTCTGTGCAAGAAACACAACGCAACTCCTCGCGGCGTGTATGCAGACCACCTTGAGACACTCAAGAAACTGATGCTCGGCGAGGACGCGGCTAAATGGTTCGAGAGGGCAGGGCGCAATTTGGCGCTGGAGGCCGAGGTTTCGGTATCGTCGAATTATGATGTGAGCAAGTACCGTTCTATCCTGCACCTGCAGACAACCAAAAACGGTGAGCTGTCCAGGGCAGGGATTTGTTTGACTCCGGTCGGCGCCCGGCTATAATGAGAGCGTTCGCTAGGGGTGGCCCGCGAATAGCCGGGCCTGAGAAACAACCCTTTGAACCTGATCAGGACGGTCGCCGGAGAAGGCGGCTAGGCCTGCGTAGGAAAGTGATTGGCTAATGTCTATGAATTGAGGATCGCCAGATTTGATCGCTTCGGAGCAGGAGCGATTTTTTGCTTTATGTTAACCGCCGAGAACGCGGAGAACGCTGAGATGACAGAGAGAGAGAAGCTGGACAGCATAACAGATAGCATCATTGGTGATTCTATCGACCAATTTCAACGTCAAAGTACTCAAGAGTGGAATCATCAGAATGGTGAACAACTATCCTGATTCTCAGCGGGCTCTGCGGTAGAACTATAGACGAGGAACAACAAATGGCTACACAATTAGATATTGCACGAGGCGGGACAGTCAGCGACGAGGTTAGATTCGTCGCCAATGCCGAGAATGTTGATGCCGAGATTATTCGCGACGAGCTTGCCGCCGGTCGGTTGGTGATTGCCGCCAACAAGCTGCATCTGAAGACTAATCTCGCGCCTGCCGGGATAGGACGGGTGCTCAGCACGAAGGTCAACGCCAATATCGGTACGAGCAACGTTCGCAGTTCGGTCGAGGGAGAACTCGAAAAGATGCAGGCCGCCCTGGACGCCGGCGCCGATGCGATTATGGATTTGAGCACGGGGGGAAACCTCGACGAAATTCGCAAGCAGTTGCTGTCGCAGTGTCCGGTTCCTTTCGGGACGGTGCCGATCTACCAGATCATCGAGGACCGAGGCGTCGAGGACATAGACAGCGGGATCATCCTGAAGATAATCGAAAAGCAGGCCAGGCAGGGCGTGGATTTTTTCACGATTCACGCGGGCGTCCTGAAGGAGCATCTGCCTTTGCTCGAAAATCGCGTGGCTGGCATCGTCAGCCGGGGCGGAGCGCTGTTGGCCAAGTGGATGCTTTACCATAACAAGCAGAATCCTTTGTATGAGATGTTCGACGATTTGTGTGACATTCTGGCCGAGTACGATGTGTGTTTTTCTCTGGGCGACGGCCTTCGGCCCGGCGCAATCGCGGACGCCACCGACGAGGCGCAGATCGCGGAGCTAAGGACCCTCGGAGAGCTTACGCAACGAGCGCAGGAACGAGGCTGCCAGGTCATGGTTGAGGGACCCGGCCATGTTCCGTTCGACCAAATACAGCACAATATGGAAATCCAGCAGGAGATTTGTCACGGCGCCCCGTTCTACGTGCTGGGTCCGCTGGTGACCGATATTGCTCCGGGCTACGACCACATAACCTCGGCGATCGGCGGAACGGCCGCTGCGTTTTACGGCGCATCGTTCCTGTGCTATGTCACGCCGAGAGAGCATCTCGGTCTTCCCAATGCCGATGACGTTCGGGTCGGCGTGATCGCGGCGAAGATCGCCGGCCATGCTGCCGATGTTGCTCGCGGCTTAAAAGGCGCCGCCGAGCGTGACAGGAAACTGAGCATCGCCCGGACGGATTTGAACTGGAAGACTCATCTAGGCGAGTCGCTCGATCCGCAAACCGCCGAAAGGATGCACGACGAGGTCTGCAGGGAAATCAACGCCGGCGAATCGTCGTCGGCCGATTATTGCTCGATGTGCGGTAAGGCCTGGTGCAGCGTCAGGATTAACAAGGAAATCCGCGAAGCGTTCAAACCCCAGGGAACGGCGCGGACTTAAAGCCGCATCGAGACAATTCGCGGAGCCGGCTATGGGTTCTGAGCAAGAGTGATTCCCTGGCCCTGGAAGACCGATTAGGAAAATGGTGCGAAATATCGCATGTCACCTTTTGGTGCTCTCGCACAGGCTCTGTCTGGAAACTCGATCTGGCTTCGCAACGGCTTGTTTTCCGCCTGACTGTCCCGGCGCGCCGGGAACTGCATCGACGATAAAACCAATATCGCCTGCTTCGCCGTCTTTGCCAGGCGAAAAACCGCTCGCTCTCGGGCCGACGACGGAGTTTTCAGAAAGAGCCTAACTTTGGCTTGGCCTTGTTGCGTCTTCGGACGGGCTGGAGGTATCTATAGCCGCTGTTCGGGTGATCATAGTCATAGGCGAAGGCTTCGCGGTTTTCGATGAAATGCTTTACATAGTCGACCGGAATGGCAAACCCGAGCCCGCCGAGAAATATGTATCCCATGTTGGTGACGCCGATGACCTCACCGGCCAGATTGAACAGCGGGCCGCCGGAATTGCCCGGGTTGATGTCGGCGTTGGTCTGGATATAAGTGAGCCCCTCGAAGGCCCGGTTCTTGGTGCTGATGACGCCGTTGGTGATGGTCCTTTCCAGGCCGAGCGGATTGCCGATGGCAAAGACGTCTTCGCCCGCTTTGATGCGGTCCACGTCGCCGAGGTAAGCGGCCTTGATCTTTGTCTCGCCGAGGTCTTCGACTTTCAGCAGGGCCAGGTCGACAAAGGGATTCATCGCTTCGATCTTGACCTTCTTGAATTTCTTTCTCTCGAAGCCGTTCTTGGTTTTCTGGAACATCGTGACTTCGATTCTCGTTTCTCGCTCTATCACATGATAGTTGGTTATCAGGTACCCCTGATCGTTTATGAAAAAGCCCGATCCCGAGCCGCCCGGGCTGGAGATCATCACGACGGACTCGGAAACCGTCGCCACGTTTTTTTCGATTGTGGTCTTCTTAAGCTCGGCGGTCTTGTATAACCGCTCGGGCCCGCTTGTGACCCGCGGCCCCTCGCCGACCTTCGCTTGCGAATCCTCAGCGTCCTCGCCCGCTTTGGTATATTCGTACGTGAGTATCTTGTCCTTTGGAATAGTCAGGACCGTTATCCCGATATCGATGTACAACTGCGCCTGCTTTTCCACAAGAATATCGCCAGTGATCGTCTGGCCTTCCTTGAGGACGATCTTATCGGCGAAACAAAGTGCACAAGTGCAAAAGAGCACAAGAGCGCTGAACCACCTTCGACATGTGCTGCTATTTGTTCTGTTTGTAAACATGTGTCATCCTTGAATAAGTACTACCACACCACAGAATCGTGGAAATCCGAGCCACGAATTAGCACGAATGAACACGAAATTGAAACCGCGGATTAACGCGGATTTTCGCGGATTGAATTTTTGACATAAGATATTCTTTCATAACAAGTTAGAAAATAGCCTTTTCCGAAACGCGCACAAAAAAGAGAAGGTCAAAGACTGTATTACGAATTCTTCATCCTTCTCTTCTTTAAACCGTGTTCATCAGTGTTCATCAGTGTTAATCAGTGTCTAACACAAATTCCTATACTGTCGAGTTTCCGGGACAACGCCGGGCAACAGACATCCGGTACCGGCACCGGAGTTGTCGATATTCCGATTTCGGATTTAGCACAATTGTCACAACAAGTTACGCAACAACAACTTTTCGCTAATCTATTGAACCTGAGCACTGCCGGCATGTCTATTGTAAACATCCATACCGTTGGCATAAAGCGCTAAATCCAAAAAAGAAGAAGGGCTGCAAGTATTGAACTCACAGCCCTGTATTTACAACCTGGAGTGTATCAGGAGCGACTGGTTCTACTTCTTCTTGCCGCCTTTGTTACCTTTGTCGGGCGTGTTCTTTCTCTTGACGCGGTTCAGATCGTCGTACCACATCGTGATGGTGTCTCCGGCGCGGGTCCTGATCGATCTTGTTTCCCTGATCGAGCTGTAGCTGGGTTCTGTGTAGGTGCCGTCGGCGTAGATGGTCTTTTCGAGTCCGCCGAAGCCGTTGTATTCATACTCGGTGGCGTTGCCCTTGGCGTCCTCGACCTTTATTAGATATCCGTTGGCATCGTAGGTGTTGGTGACGTTATTGTGGTCCTCGGCGTCGATCACCCTCCAGACCTGGCCGTCCGGAAAATACCTCGTCTCGGTAACGTTGTTCTCGGCGTCGGTGACCTTGGTGAGCCGGCCAAGCAGAAGACCCCGCACGAACTGCTCATCCAGACAGAGGAGGCAGAGAGAATCTCAAGACTCATGGATACGCGGCTGCCAAACGGCGAAGCCCGAGCCCTTGCCCTGCGATATCGAAAACAATACGATGCAAAAGAGGCGGCGGAGGAAATGGGCGTCAACAGCAAGACGCTCAGAGCGTATGTTTGTGAAGGGCTGAGCAGAATCCGCAGGCTGTTTAGAAACATCGAAGCGGAAATGGGGGAATAACCGGCCCTTGCCCGGATTCCGTGAACAAGGCAAGCCGGATTACCACGGTCTTCTCTGACTGAAGCCACACTGCAGTGAATGCTTCCGAGTGCCCAGTCGTGCGAGCGAAGTATGATCAAGTCGTCGGTCAGATAACAGATAGAGGTTCAGGATTCACATCAAGTCTGAACTTTCTTGGATGTACCGGTGTTTGCCTGCTTGCGAAATCGGCCACCCGAGGAATTTTGCAGGATACACAAATTCGTGTGCGGAAGTCAGAGCATCCCGCGACGACACCTACACGAGTAATCTGCTCTTGAGTCACGTCGGGCGGTCCTCCAGGAGTCCGCGATCCCCGACAAGAATCAGCCTGCAGAGGCATTGAACCGTGATTTTGGGCCAAAAGGGCCATATGAAGAAGTTTTTCCGAAAACTACGAATTTTTTCGTTGATTTCTACGAAGGTATTCGTATACTTTGCCGATATAGGCTAATAAAGCGAACTACAGGAGATTTAGAGATGGCACGGAGCAAGACACCACGTCCGACGGACAGAGAGCTGACAATCCTGCGCATTCTTTGGGATAGCGGTCCCTGCACGGTTCGGCAGGTAAACGAAGCGATGAACGCCGACGGCAGCACGGGGTACACCACGACTCTCAAACTGATGCAGATAATGACCGACAAGGGTCTGCTGCGCCGAGATGATTCTCAGTTCAAGCACGTCTTCAAGCCCGCGCTGACAGAGGCAAAAGCTCAAAAGCAATTGGTCGGGGACATGCTCGAAAGAGCGTTCTGCGGCTCAGCGGAGAAACTGGTGTTGCGGGCACTGTCGGCGAAGAAGATCTCGGCAAGCGAGCTGGCGAGCATCAGAAAAATGCTCGATGAATTTGAGGGAGAATAATCATGACGGCCTTGGAGAGCATTCTTTCGCAGGAAGTCATCCAAAGACTCGGCTGGACGCTGCTGCACTTTGTCTGGCAGGCAGCGGCGGCAGCGTTACTGCTAGCCATCATGCTGGCGGCATTGAGAAAAGCCTCTTCCAATCTGCGTTACACAATTTCATGCCTGGCATTGGGGCTAATCGTCCTACTGCCAGTCGTGACAATGCAGTTGGTAGGCGTCTCGGCGGCGCAGCCGACCGCTGTGCCGGCGTCGGCGCCCGTCGTTCTGCGCACCGAGCAAGTCGAAGAAATACCGATGGCTGAAATGCCGGCAGTTGAGGTTCCCGCGAAATCCAAAGAGCCTAGAGCACTTCCGGCGATTCCGTGGAGGCAGCGCGCTTCCGATCGGCTTGAGCCCGCCCTGCCCTCCGTAGTCTCGGGATGGCTTTTCGGCGTATTCGCCCTTTCTCTATGGCACTTGGGCGGCTGGACGCAACTGCAGAGGCTGCGAAGAAGAATGGTCAAGCCGGTGGATGCGTCGCTGCTGGCAAAGCTGGACGAGCTGGCGGAAAAACTCGGCGTCACGCGAGCAGTCCAACTGACCGAATCGGCCCTGGTGCAGATTCCGACTGTCGTCGGCTGGTTGCGCCCGGTGATACTACTGCCCGCCATCGCCCTGACGGGCCTCAGCACGGATCAGTTGGAGGCGATCCTGGCACACGAGCTGGCGCACATCCGCAGACATGATTATCTCGTCAATATGCTGCAAACGATCGTCGAGACGCTCGGTTTCTATCATCCGGCCGTGTGGTGGGTCTCGCACAGAATTCGCGCCGAGCGAGAGAACTGTTGTGATGATCTGGCCGTCGGCGTATCAGGCGATCGGGTCGGCTACGCCAGAGCCCTGGCCTCGATGGAAGAAATCCGATCCAGCCAGAGCGAATTGGCGATAGCAGCAAGCGGAGGCAATTTGCTCAGGCGAATAGGCCGTCTTCTCGGCAAAGACTCGACCGACGGCAGCCGGGTCAGTTGGATACCCTCGGCAATCACTATCCTGCTGATAGCGGCAATCGTCATACCGACCACCTTTGCCTTGACCGCTCGTAGTGAGACGGAAGATTCCGCCGAATTCCTACTGGACAAAATGTTGGAGCATCGCTCGAGGGTCAAAACTCTTGAATATGTCGCGGAATATGAAATCTGGTGTGACCCCGCCGCAAGAGAAGACGCGATTGAAATCCAAATAAAGAGAAAGAGGGAAAAGGGTATTCCGGAGCAGCAATTGGAGAGATTAGGAGAATCCATGAGCCGGATTCCCGAGTTCAGCTACCAGGTTCTGAGATGCAGGATCGACGACGCCGGTCGCAGAAAGATTGAACTGACCTCGGGATCTTACGATTCATCGGGCAAGAGGACGCCGGGCAGAGGGTCATTATATGGACCTCAGAACATGCCCAATCTTGGTCACCCCTGGAGGGTATTCACCGGCATTCTCTGCAAGTTCCTGGGCGAGACCATCACGGCTGAAAAGCAAGTGGACGTCGGCAAACTGAAGGACGGCACGTATCGCATTGCATTTGACTACAGGACCAGCAGAATAGTTGCCGTAATCGATCCGTCCAAAGGCTACACGTGCGCCCTGCGGGAAAACTATGATAAGCAAGGGCATCTTACCAGCCGCGCCACTGCCAAGTACGAGGAGATAGCTGACGGCGTCTGGTTCCCAATCAGCGGAAAGAAACAGATATACGCCCCTGAATCGGTGCTCCGCAAATCCACCTTCAAATCGAGTCAAATCAAGATAAACGATCCGGCATTCGACTTCGGATACGTTGAAGAAGACCAGCCCAAGGATAAGCAAGTGGAAGATCATGCGCATGATCCCAATGAATCGCAGAAGTCGTCCACCGAAGAGGAACAGATCGATCCGGTCAAGAAATGGTCTATCGGAAAACAAGAGTCATCGGCCGAGAGTGTTGCGCGCAGCCCGGTAATTGCAAAAAGCCCAACATCGCCAGGCGAGGACAAGCCCATCATTCAAGTTGACTTACGCATCCTCGAAATCTATCCTCCTGGGAAAATAGACAGAGAGACACAGATAGCAATAGAGAATCTCCTGGCGACAATAACGACTTCTACCCCGGAAGGGAGAGAGGGAGTGCTAACTCGCAGATATAGGGTCTCCGGCAAGTCGGCGCGAACGGGCGAGAAGCTGACAGTCAAAGAGTTGATCAGGGAAGCAGCCGGGGCAGCGCGGTCAGTAGGCGATTCCTCCTTCGTGACCGAGGACCCACAGGCGACACAAAAACTGCGCACGATGGTCGACCTGCTGGCTTCAAGAGGCTGGGTGAAAATCTTGTTGAACCCAACGCTCGAAGTAGTCAGCGGCGGAAAGGCCGAAGTTTCATCAAAACAGAAGGTTCCGATGGGCAAGGCAACCACGCCCTCGACTCAATCGGAGTACATGGACGTGATCGACTACCTTCGGATTACCCCCAAGGTCCTCGACGACGGCAACATAATGCTGTCGGCCGAAGGAACCTTCACCAGACTATCGGCGCCGAAGAGCGAAGGGCAGGCACCGGGTATGATCGAGACCAGCATTTCTACCCAGGCCCGCATCATCGGCGGCATGAGCTTGATAATGTACGGCAAGAACAAACCTGGGAAGAACACTAAGATCGACAGTGATCCGAACGCCCCCGCCGAGCAAGCGGGGGAGCTTCTCTTCATTCTGACTCCAACCATAGTGGGCACGGTCAAACCGCCAGATAAGGCCGACCGTGAGCAGGAAAAACGGAAGATAGAAGGAGAAACACAGCGGCAGTTCAGAGAGCGGATGGAGACCGACAGGCTGAACAGACTGGCTGAACTGATGCAGAATGCACACGCCTATCTCAGACAACAACGATATGAGGAGGCTGTCGGTCAGTTGAAAGCCCTGCTCACAATTGATCCAGAGGATATCCAGGCGCGGCAAATAAAGGAAGGGTTGGAAGACAAGATTTGGCTGCTCGAACAATTAGACGAAGAGGATGCCCGGGTGCACAAACGCCTGGAGGATATTGTCGATCTGCCGGACTTCTCGGCCGAAATGCCTTTCGGCGCGGTAATAGAGGATTTGGAAAACACCTTCGACCCTCCCTTGCAGATACAACCCAACTGGAGGGACTTACGAGAAACTGTCGGTCTGGAGCAGACAACCCCGGTCAGGATGGATCCGCTGAGGGACGTCAAGTTCGTCGGCGAGGCTCTGGAGATTTTGCTGGCCGGCGTTTCGAGCGAATCGACAAAGGTCAGTTACGTGGTGGACGGCGGCGTGATTGTGATAGCGACAACAAAGGAACTGCCGCAAAAGATGATGGCTCGCGTTTACTACGTTACCGACCTCATCGACGATCCTGACGATCACGGTGGGATGAGTCCCATGATGCAGGCGAACAATCTCGTGCGGTTCATCCAAAAGCGAGTCGAGTCTGAGAGTTGGTACGATATTAATGATGCAGGCGAAGGCACCGCAACACCTTATCCGATTCAACACCCGACGAAACTCGCCATCTTCCAGACCCCCATGAATCATCGAGCAATCCAACGCTTGCTGGAGAAAGTGCGCTCCGGCGCCGAGTCTGTTCCGGCGGAATTTCCCCGACAGATGACAATCCTAGGGCGATGTGTCGATTCGGCGGGGCGCCCACTCTCGGACACCCGCGTGCTGGTCTTTTCCGTGGACGACACTGCGGAACTGGCAGCCGAGAGCAGAACCTACTTCAGGGGCCAATTCAGGTTGGGGCCGGTCGCTTCGCTGACCGAAGATACAGGGCGCAGAAGATACCTCGTTTTCGTGCCCGCAGACGGCCACGGCCCTGCATGGAAACGTATCTACAGTTGTGAGCAGACCGTGAGTCCGCTGAATTTGAAGACTTATGAATCGGCAGAAGTTTCCGGCACGATTGTCACTGAGGATTCCGAACCGGTGGCCGGGGCGCAGGTGTGGGTGAGACAGATAGTACCTCCGGGAGCGACTGAAGACCCGCGGTCGGGAGTCAACGATTTCTTTACGTCGGCGCCGCTGCCCGGTTGGTCCTCCACGACGGACAGTGACGGGGCTTTCCGAATTGCGGGCGTCCCCGATGGCGCAAGAATTCAATTGTTCGTATCGCACGGCGACTTTGCCGGGAGCCTTACTTATGTCAAGCCGGGCAAGGACGTTGTGATTAACGTACAGCCCGCAGCAGTTGTAACGGGCCGGGTACTGTACACCAAGACGGGAAAACCCGCTGCCGGCGTGAAAGTCCAGGCCCAGGGAGTTGAACACGTCTCGATCCCGGGAGGCATGATGGTAAACTGGGCGAAAACAGTGACAGACGATCAAGGCCAATACAAACTCGAATCTCTGGGCGGCAACCGGTACAATATCTGGGCGCAGGCCGAGGGCTTTACAATGGTTGCCCTGGATTCTTTTAAGGTCGAGACAGGCCAAACGCAACAGGCGCCGGACCTTCTTCTAATCGAAGGCGGATTTATCACGGGACGAGTTGTCGATGAGGCGACCGGCAAGCCTGTCAAGCCCGGCGCCGCATCCGACGTATCTATTCACGGACCATCGCGTCCCGATAGTGGAGCGGCTGTGGAAGTGTCTCGTCTTCGCGAAGACGGCTCATTTCGCATTCGCGTAGCACCGGGGCAAAATCGCATCTATCTGAGACCAGGTGATAACTGGCGCAGGGAAGAAGCGACGGTCACTCCTGCAAGCCGCTGGGTCGAGGTAGCCGAGGATCAGACTGTCGAAGTTGAGTTCAAGATTCGAAAGTATTCGCAGGCTGAATTGGAGGAAGCGAAGAAACGTGGCGACAGATTCATCTTTCGACGTAACATCCCCAAAACCATCGATGAAGTGGAGGCCGAGTACGAGTTTCAAAGGATGAGCAGACTTGCCTCGGCTGTCGCCTTGTATGTCCGCGAGCACGATGAGACTCTGCCCAACACCGCACTGGAGTTGAAACCCTATATGCCAAACGAGGCAGACCTCAAATGGGCTCTGGACGATGTGCAGTTTGTGCTGCGAGGCAAGTCGGCCCAGCCCAACACTTTCCAATTGCCGATAGCCTACGACGCGGCATTGCTCGCAAAAGACTCTGACACGTATGCGCTGTTTGCAGATTTCAGCGTGCGCCGCATCAGGAGAAATGAACTCAAGCGACTGGGTGTTTACTACAGGTCGCTCGCGGCCGCTGCGATGAATGACAGGTGGGGGCCATTGTACGTTGCCATGAAGACGTACGCAAAAGGACATAACGGCAAGCTGCCGGATACGCTCGACGCATTGAAACCTTATGTTGTCAGCGAGCGATGCTTCCAGTGGATTATGGAAGACCTCAAGTATCTGTCGCCGGGCAGGCATTTGGGTCTGATGCAGAACTGGGCGCCGATCGCCTGTGAGAAAGAGCCGTTTGCGAACGACGGGTTCACGAGCGTGCTGTTTTCGGACGGCCACCTGGAGTCGATGTATCCATCACAGATCAAGAAGCTGGTCGGACTCGACCGCCGGGTCAAGGATTCTGCCGAGAAGCTAATGTCTTTCGGCAGAGCAATGCGCGTCTACGCAAACGACCACGACGGCAAATACCCGGATAGGGTCAGGCTACATGAATTGCGAGAGTATTTGAAGGACGAAATATTCGCACGGCCCCAACAGCCCGCATACCTTGCAGGAGGAAGAACAACCGCCGACCGGCCGGACATCGTAATATATTATGACATCGGACTGGAGCATTACGGAAAGGGAACGAATGTTCTGTTCAACGACGGCCACGTTGAGTTTGCCGGCCCTGAAAGACTGAGCGATCTGAACATCAACAAGACTTCCATCTTGATCAAAACACAGATTCTGACGGTAGCCGATGATTTCCTTAAAGATGTCGGACTCGACGCAAATTCCGTGCGCACATCCGAGATATGGTCGGAGCATCTTCTCGCCGATTCCGCCGCCGAGCCGAACTCTCAACCGTATCGCCTCATTCTCGATGAACTCAACGCGAGTCTCCTTCTCAAGGCAATCCGGGCTCATGAGGGCACCAAAATGCTCGCTGCACCCCAGGTGTCGGCAGCGGACGGCAGACAAGCCCGAATGAAAGCGGTCAGAGATGAGTATTACTTCCCAACTCCGAGCGATCCAAATGATCCTTCGGGAAGGGCCAAACCGAAACCGGAACCCATCGAGGTGGGCATGTCCGTTCGGCTCACGCCGGATGCGTTAGCTGACACCACGAACGTCCGCCTGGATTTTGAATGGGAGCTTCGTCAGCTCCGAGGCTTCGACCAGCGCGCCGGCCCGGACAAGAAGAAACACAAGTTCCCTCTGATCGCCGTGGACAACGTAAAGACTACCGCCGTGATTCCCGAAGGCAAGACGCTCCTCATCGGCGGCAAGAAGCTCACGTGGTACGTTGAATCCGAACGGAGCGTGCCGATATTGGGCGAGCTGCCAGCCATCGGAAGAGCATTTCGCGCTTCCGGCATAACAGCCGAGCCGAGGACGCTGCTGATAATGGTCAAGACAACCGTCAATCCAAAGACAGCGCCTCCGCCTTTGGACCCCGACGATCCGTTCGCAAAGAAACTCCGAGAGAAGTTCGAACGGGAGCATTAAGAAACTATGAAAGCGAGATGCTCGGAGGCTAGTTCGTTATAATCGCCTTCGCGTGATCGCCACAGAGGCGTCACAAGATTTAGTCTGATAAGTTTACTTAAGGAGCATCTGGCAATGAAGACTATTTTAGCTATTGACCTTGGCAAACGCAACAGTGTGTTTTGCAAACTTAACACAAGTTCTTTGAAAAGCGAGACAGTACAGCTACCGAGGATCAGGCATGCTTCAAGAGCATTAACTCAGGATTGGCAGACTCGGTTTTTTGCGCATTTCTTGAAGAATTACTGTTACATATCCGTGTTTGCCGCATCTATAATAAAGGAGAAACACATTTTGTCGCTGAAGGACCCGCGGGAAATACGAATTGCCGGACGGCAGGTGCTGCCGAGGAGTCACTATGCGCATAAACAGGACAGCATTTCTTTGCATGGTTCTGGCGACTGTGTTTTGTGTCGGTCCGGCCCGGGCCCAGTCCGATCAGGCGAAATCCTTTCTAGATGATGTTGAGATATTAGCCCGATGGGAGAAAACCTACGGGAGGATAAGGAGCATGCGCGTTTCATACCGTACTCTTCTGGTCGAATTCCGACCGCCGGAGATCCAGGGCGACGAGCCGGATGAAGAACCTCCAAGTCCTGTCAAACACAGTGAGGTCGAAAGGACTGAACAGGGCAGACTTTATCACGTCCGCTACTCACTTGCCGCAGACGGTTTGAACAACCGCGAGTGGCTTGTGGAATATGCGTTTGACGGCGAGATCACCCAGAAGTATATGGGCAGCACTCAACGCGGTGGGGTGTCTCTGGAGCAGAGGGGTGGAAGTGAAGAAACGATGAACATGCCGAAAGAATTTATGTTTCTAATGAATCATAAGACACCGGATGTTCTAAAGGACGAATATCCTAACGGCATGCCTGAACTTGCTTACTCGTTCAGGGTTGGAAAGCTCAGGGCGAAAGTAGTCGTGCGCCCGAAACTGGAGTACGTGGCAGGTCAATCGTGCCACGTAGTTGAGATTTCAGATCCAAACAGTGCCCGACAAGGCAAAAAGGTGTATTGGATGGCCCATGACAAGGGAATGTGTTTGATGAAATATCAAAATGCGTGGAATGGCAAGGTTCGAAGTGAAATTGAGATCAAGAAGATCGCGGAGGTCAACCTGGACGGCGGAAGTGTTTGGTATCCACAGAAGGCCTATAGAACCACATGTAGTGACAGATTTGGAACGATAAAGAATGAATTGACCGTAATGGATTTTGTGCCCAACGTTAAAATCGACGAAGACACTTTTCGACTTAACTATATCGAGGGAACGCGGGTTTTGGACAAGAACTCAAGGAAGACGCACAAATGGCGCAAAGGAATGAAGTTCGTGGCGGACAAATTGAGCAACAGCATTCCATATGTGCCCGAGGATTGGTATATCCTGGTCGGCGCCGGCAAACCGCTGCCAACGTTCGAAAGCATCGAACTCGAACGACCTGCCGAGCAGATCCAAGACACGGCAATCCTGCTTTGCTTTTTCGATATGGAGCAGCGGCCGTCACGGAACTGCCTGCAGCAGTTGCGAGCGAGAAGGCATGAACTTGCGGCGAGCGAAGTGCTCATTGTTGCGATCCATGCCTCAAGAGCTGATGAGACCGAACTCAATGAGTGGGTGAAGAAGCACAACATTCCCATCCCTGTAGGAACGATCACCGAAGATGTTGAGAGAACCAGATTCACATGGGGCGTCCGATCACTTCCCTGGTTGATTCTTACGAATAAGCAGCACGTAGTAGCGTCGGAAGGATTGAACATCGCAGAGCTAGACGACAAGCTGGAAAGGTTGGATGACAAATGATCGGGAGCAAAGTAGACAAACTAATCGTTCTTCTCATATCCCTTTGTTTTTGTGGAATCAATCTCGCGCGCGAGTCAGAGGTGATGACATGCACAGGCAAGGTAGCTGATGCCAAAGGCCGGCCAATAGCGGGGGCAACAGTCTCTTTTCATCAACTGGTGTACAACAGAGCAACCCATACATCCGACACTGCGCTGGAAGGAGAGGTAACAACTGAAGCCGATGGCAAATTCTCTTTTAGCGGGAGTTCTGAGGGCGACAGAGGCCTGTATGGATATATCGTTGCTGAGAAAGAGGGGCTCGCACTGAGTTGGGCCAATTGGAACATGCGCAAGGGCAGCATAGAGATCGGGCTTGAACTCGGCCGGCCGGAGGCTCTGATGGGAACGGTTGTCGATGAGAACAACAAACCTGTTCCGCAGGCAAAGGTCAGCGTCTATATGTTGAAGACCGGCGAAGAAGGGAAGGGGCAATATCTGCCCAAGCATGTGGCGTCAAAACTGTTCACGACTCATACGGACCGGAAAGGGAACTTCACATTCACAAATCTGCCGGCCGAGGCGACGGCAGACTTCTTGTTCACAAAAGAGGGCCGCGCTAAGATCGATACCTGGACAACGAGCGCTAGGTTGACTTATGCGGTCGGCCAGAGTGGTATCAAGCTTGTGCTGCCGCCGGAAGCGAGAATCCACGGTGTTGTTTTGGAAAAGGCAACGGGCAAACCGGTATCCGGGGTCAGGCTCCTTGTGAAGGATGACCGGAATCACTGGGCGCAGGAACCCTTTGACTCCAGGGATGATGGAACATTCAGCATAGCTTCTCTTGCCCGGCGCAGATATAGACTGGAGCTGATGCCGCCGATGGAGAAACTGGCGCAATGGGTCGCCGAACCGGTGGATTTATTGACCGAGACGGGCAAAACCAGAAGTGGCGTTAGAGTCGAAGTGAGCAAGGGCGGTGTATTTGAGGTTGTGGTCACTGATGCTATCAGTGGAGAACCGGTCGAGAAGGCACACATGGGTGTTTGGTATGAAATGCGGAGACAGTTCAACCAGAGCCTTTCCGGCAAAGATGGCATTGCACAGATCCGACTATTGCCTGGGGAATATGTACTGTTGGACGGCGTTACCAAGCAAGGTTATTCACCGCAGGCCGTTAATGATACGATCACAATAGAGGACGGCAGAACCGAGCGCAGGGAATATGCGTTTTTTCCCGACTCAAAAATCACGGGCACAGTGCGGAGTGAAAGAGGCAGGCCTACGGCAGGCGCGACACTGATGGTCTGGCCTTCGGAGAGGCAGAAACAGGTCGTTGCGGATGCTCAAGGGAAATTCACACTTGCCTATGAAGTGCAAAATCTGTCCGGCGATGGAGTCCCGGTGTTGATTCTCTGTCGATACGAAGAAGGTAATCTGGCTTGCGCCCTGCAAATCGACGGAGACATGCGAACGCTTGACATCACGCTCAAGCCCGGCGTCACCTTTACCGGCAAGGTGGTAGATCCTGACGGCAAAGGCATTGGAGGGGCCAGGCTGCGTTTGGATTTGCACACGCCAGGTTTGAGCTGGCCGATAGGACCAACAGGACGCAACCGGACAGCAACGGATGAAGCTGGAAGATTTAGAATCAAGGCTGTGCCGACCGGCCACAAGTATAGTCTCCATGTGGAAGCCAAAGGACACGGCAGAAACACCTCTGAGGAAATCAACGCAGATAATGTCGCAGGCAATCGGCTTGACATGGGAAATATGACGCTGGCCGTAGCGAATCTCTCAGTCTCGGGCGTGGTCGTTGATGACAATGATAGCCCTGTCGCCGGTGTAAGAGTCAACACCTATAGCAGCAACCAGCCGAGTCGCCGTGCAGACACGGATGCCGATGGAAGATTCATACTCGATGGAGTTTGTGCCGGAAGAACAGTGATCCTGGCAACCAAGTTCGGTACAAGCTTGCACGGTTCTGTCATTGCCGATGTCGGGACAACCGACGCCCGGATCGTATTAAGCGAGAGGTCGTCGCGCCCGCGCTATGTGCCGAAACAGCCGCCTTTGCTCGCAGGTAGACCGTTACCGGATCTGAAGAAATATGGAATTGCCTCTGATTCCAATCAGACGAAAGATAAGGTGATTCTCGTATGCTTTTGGGACATGAACCAGCGGCCGTCAAGGCACTGCATCACACAGCTTGCCAAACGTGCCGAGCAATTAGGCGAAAGGGGTGTGATTGTTGTGTCCGTGCAGGCTGCTAAGGTTGATGAAGATGAACTTAGCGAATGGGTGAAGAAGTATAATATCTCCTTTCCGGTCGGAGCGATAGCTACAGACCACGAGAAAACCCGCTTTGCACTGGGTGTGCGATCGCTTCCCTGGCTGATCCTGACGGATGAACGGCATATTGTGACCGCCGAAGGTTTCAGTATGGCTGAATTTGATCAGAGGCTCAATAGTAACTCCAATCGCTAAGTATAACTATCTATGGTGTGGAGGTTAATAACATGAATCTACGTACTCATATTATCTGCTGCATCTTAATGGACATCCTATTTGTTGCTCCGAGACTTGTGTGGGCAGATGCCACAAATGCAGAAGCGTACATCAAGTTGACAGGGTATGTCCTGTGATTGAGACAACGAATATGAGCCGAACTGGTTGGAGTGCAACGGAGCGTGGTACTATCCGTAGAAACGTTGGACGAAAGCGCCAACCGGAGAACTCGATGGTAGCAGACTTGAGCTTATTGGACCGTTTGTGCGAAAGGAATTGGATATGAAAGGAAAAGCGATTTGTCCCAGATTCTTGACCGCCAACGGTCCAGTGCTGTTGTGCTTTTTGCTATTGGTAGTTGGATTGGGCTGTAAGCACAAGACCAAGGATGGCGTGTCCAGGCTGAGGAAGATATCGGCCTTCAAAGTTGACAGAGCATTGCTCCCGCAATTTGTCCGTGGACAACTGAGCACATGCGATGAGCAACCTGAGTCCGAGGTTAGAACGTATCCGGCATTCAAATCTGACAAGCCGCTCTATGGCGCGATCAGGTTTGGAGGTGGGTACGACCAGGAGGACTCCGGAATCCTGTATCACTTCGCCGTGGATGAATCACGAGGCACGGGCAAGGGGTATGACCGGCTATACTTCGACCTTGATCGTGATCTCGACCTGGCAAATGACGAACCACGGGCACCTCTGAAACGCCCACCAAAAGGAGCGACTCTTCAGAACTCGCAGCTCAAACAGCAAACGTGCTTCAATTATCTCCCTGTTGACTTTGAGCCTGGTTCTGCCGGGCAGCGTCCTCTGGACATTATGCCGCGGTTGATGATTTATGGTAGTGGACATGCAAATCTGTCTTTCGTAGCAACTGAGGCGCGGAAGGGCAGGATTAGGATTTCTGGTCAGCGTTACGATGTTTTCCTGGGACACAACTATATGGTCGGTGGTCAGTTTGATCGTCCCCTGACCCCTTTGCATCTTATTGCCGAAGACGCCTCCAGCTACTCGCCGAGTTGGTGGGGATCGGATCGACTGATGGCGATACATAAGATCGGGCAAACGCACTATCGCTTTTCCGCCACGCCGTCGGGTGACAAATTGACTGTGCGGCCTTATGACGGTGACTTTGGCATATTCGAAATCGGCGCGGGCGGCCGCGACATTCAGAAGACAAATGTGCGGGGTTCGTTGAGTTCGAGAGATGCTGCCGTAGCTGTCGGAGGCAAACTCAAAGATGGATGGCCCCAGCCAGTACAAAGTTGTTTGATTCCTGTCGGTGATTACTTGCCAAGGTCCCTGGAAATTGAGTATGGTCCGCTTCGCATCAGCATTTCTGAAAACTACCACTCGGATGGAAAACCTCTGGATATGGCGGCACGTCCTAGGGTCTACTCGATAAACATCAGGAAGAACGATGCTTACATATTGGATCTCTCGAATGAGCCGGAGGTAATGTTCGCTCTGCCGACTCTAAACCATCGGGTCAAATTGGGGCAAGAGCTGACAGTGAAGGCGGTGCTGACCGACCCGGAACTGGACATCATGATCAGAGACCTCAGAGTAATGATAGATGGGTACGACTCCAATGGCAGAAGACGACCCTACCCGAAACTCCAGTCGCTCGATCCCCAGGTCGTCATCACAGGAGCAGACGGTGAAAAGCTGGCCGATGGCGTCATGCCCTTCGGGTGAGATGGCACCTGCGGGTACTCGTGGCGAGTGCCGAAAGACCTCAAACTCAGCGGAAACGAAGAGACCTTCGATGTCCGGGTGATATACGACACCCGGCAACTGTACGGCAAGATAGAAGCGACGTGCCAGGTCGTGATATGTCGGGACTAGCAGAACATACACAACTGCCCAAGAGACAATCCGCAGGACGGGGGTGGATCGGAGGTGCATAAGGGTGCATAAGAGGGTGCATGAGGATCAGACGTCAGACGAAGTCGGCGGGCGACAAGATTCTTCTTGCAAATCCAGTACCGGCAATGTATTATACTGATTGGTGGCGGATGTGTTTCTCTTTGGATCGGTTGGAGTGTGTCCATCCGGCGCAGTTACAAGTGAGGAGCGTTATGAAAACATCATTCATTTCCGGCGCCAAGCCGAGGAGGTCTGTCATGTCTGGTTGTAGAGTCCTGCGAAAGTACCCGTCTTTGTGTTTATCACTGGTTGTTGTGGGCATGATTTGTCGTCCGTGTGGAGCACGGGAACCGGACAAGCTGCCCCTGGACGATCCCAATGCTGTTATGAAAATGCTGCTTTCGGCGGTCAAAGCTATCGAGCAGCCAGCTACCGGACGAGGCACCGCCACGATGAAGATCGAGAATATTGGTGCGCCTTTTGAGGGCAAAGACCTAACAGTAGATTTTGCGTTCAAGGATCACAAGTCAAGAGTGGATATTTTCGAATCTGAGGCTGAGGGCAGAGGCTCAAGATTACAGGCCATAGCCAGGTCGGACAAGGGCTTCCTAAACGTACTGCAGCATGAGGTCTTTGTTGACCGCCTCGAGTTCTACCCCGACAACGTTGGGCAGGATTTCCACCCCGATACATTCTTCACAT
This sequence comes from Phycisphaerae bacterium, assembly GCA_016782865.1. Classification (GTDB taxonomy): domain Bacteria; phylum Planctomycetota; class Phycisphaerae; order Sedimentisphaerales; family Anaerobacaceae; genus SG8-4. Next base: position 2,173 of record JADHXR010000012.1, on the reverse strand, counting down.
TTCTTGGGGGCATGCGGTTGGTGGACTGGTTTGAGTATCAACTGGATCCCCCGGAGCCTCGGGTGATATCCGTGGAGCTGGACGATGATGGTGTACTCCGCTTCTCGGTTCGGATCCACGTTGTCTTGCCAAAGCGCCCCGGTCGTGCGGCCAAAGAATACGACGCGGAAGACACGATTACATTTGATACACAAGAGGGACTTAGGCCTGTTTCTTTTGAAATTAGAGTCAAGTACTCAGACGGCTCCTGGTACGCAAGGCGGGCAAATCTCCAGTGGGCCAAGTTTGGCTCTGCATGGTACGTATCGGCCTTTGAATGCGAAAACCTTCCGAGCAACCACCGCCACACCGTTGGCACGGTTAAGAAGTTCAGCCCCAATGTGGAGGTTTCCGACAAGGAGTTTACATTGGACGGAATGGATGTCCCCGACGGAATGCGCGTGAACGACAAGATTGCGGGTGTGCACTATCGTTATACAGCGCCGATAAGCCTGATGGAGGATATTCGAGACCAGGTAATGCGGAATGAGAGATCATTCAATCTAATAAAGATGAGTTATGGAACTCAGTTCGATTATACGATCCCAAAATCCGAACTGGAAATCGAAAGGTATACAGCTGGGCGAAAAATTGGAGGTCGTACATATTCGTATAATGTTGGGATCTGGGCACAAGATGGTGTAAAGCAACATTCCAGCCTTGATTCTTACTACGGTCCGGATAATCCAGGAAACTGTAGTGTGTCTATTGTTAATGGAGAGGTAATGAAGCAGGCAGCTAAGCCGGACCTTATGCGGGGCGGAATTGACAACATGGAAAAGTTTAGATGGAGCCGTATAGGACCACAGCATTTGGGATTAAGACCTCTCGGGTACTACAAACTAAGCGAACTTCTTGCGCCGGAGAATGCGGTCTTGCACAAAGAGATGGAATTAATAGGCGATAGAGAAGCTTATGTAATTGACGCAAAAAGGCCATTTAAGGAACCTCCTTACTATGCCAGGATATGGATTGATCGTGAGCGCTACATGCCCCTCAAGATACAACACTATGGCTTCGATGATCCGAGTTCCAGCAATGCAAGACCACAGAGCGAAGTTATTGGGATCAAGTTGCATCAACTGCCGAATGGCGGCTGGTTTCCGGTCGAGGGTACTCGGGTATCATATCGTCAGAAACCACGACCTCATCAGCGGCTTTACCACATAGTGGTCGACGTCAAGAGTATTACGATTCAACGAGAAGATATACCGGAGTCTTTGTTTGAAATCAACTTCCCCGAAGGTGCCAGAATTTACAACTCAATCTCGGGCATTGCGGTAGAACAAGGGAAAGGGCAGACTCTAATCGAAGAAAAATAGTCAATGATTTTGTTGAACAGAGTGGCCCAGGCGATCGGAAGGTCGTGCAAGTGTTTCTATGAAGTGTATATGGAAAATACCGACTTGAATTCGACATTTTGGTTTCTCTTGCTGGGAGGTACAAAAATGCGGTACAGAAACAATAGAATGGATTCATGCCTGGACGTCCACTGGACCAGCGGACGCCGCAACGGTGGGGCCGGCTTGGCTTGGGCTGTCGTGCTCGGTGTGGTCGTGCTTGTATCGGCGGGCCCTGCGCTCGCTCAGTTCAAAGTTCAGCCGATGAAAATCGATCTCCAAGTGCGCCCGGGCAGGGTGGCCACATCCGTTGTCCAGATCCAAAGCCTGGATCCCAACGAAACACATACCATAGATTTGAGCCTGGTCGACCTGACGCAAGATGAGAAAACTGGGGCCTGGCAGATCATCGAACCGAATTCCGACTTCGATAGATCCACGCTGGCTTCCTGCAAAGATGCACTGAGACTCAGTCATTCCACTGTCACGGTCGGCCCGCTGCAGACGATTCCCGTGAAGCTGATGCTGAGGGTCCCTCGTAGCAGCCGCGCATTCTCCTGTGCCGGGATTGTCGCCTCGATACGGCCCAGAACCGATGGCGCGTCGAACGTCGCTTCTGTCCTGCGATTCATGGTTCCGGTTTTCATGAGGATACAAGACCCAAATTCAAAGCCGATTTTACCCACTACGCAATGCTTTAGCCACTCTGTCATTCCGAAATATGCAATAATCGCCACCCAATCCCACATTTGAGACCATTTTTCAAAAATCACAAGGAAAATGAAAAAAGGCTT
>JADHXR010000231.1 GCA_016782865.1 Phycisphaerae bacterium | reverse complement strand
ACCAGGGCGACACAGAGAAGCCTTCAATTTATCAGATGGTTAAGGACGGGGTTAACTCTAAACACTTCGTGGGAGAAAGCTGTCGAGCAAGTACGACCGCTTATGCTGCATTATTTGTTTTGAATTTATAACACCGATCTCCCTCGATTAACTTTCTTGCCACTCAGGCCATTGTCACGTGCCCGCAGTTCATCCGCAAGCTGATTTTCAAGTGAAATCTTAGAGAAACAGGAATTAACCGCAGATTTCGCTGATTAACGCTGATTACGATGGTTTTGGCTCACCACGAAGAAAGGCAATAATCAATAGTCAATAGAAAATAGTCAATGAACTGGTCTTGCTTGTTTCTTGGCCGATTTTGTGGTATTATCTCCTGTGACGGTGCAAGACCCGGGAGGAATGTTTGTCAGTCGATGGCCGCAGGCTCAGAGCGTGTGATATCAGAGGGTTTCGGCGCGTGCGGATGATTGAAGATGTGGGGGCGGAGGCTCGAGAGTGACGATTTTGAAGAATCCACGCGATCTGCGGCCAATCGCTTTGGCGATCACAATCCTTTCTGGAGGAGGAATAGTAATGACAACAAATCTCAGAGCCATGCTATTGCTGGCCGGCGTGCTCGTGGTTGTGTCCAATCCGTGTGCTTTGGCCCATATCGACGTTACGGTAGAACAGGCACGGGAACTCATTGCCTCTACGAATGATCTGACTGTTGTCGACGTCAGGGAGCGGTATGAATACTGTGATGCCAAAGGGCACATTCCGGGGGCGCTGAACTACCCCTGGAGTTCAGGAGTTCTGCGAGCCCGATATGAAGAGCGGCCCATCGATGGCCCGGTCCTGGTAGTCTGCCAGAGCGGAGGCCGAAGCAACGCCGCTGCGAGTTTTCTCGATTCAAATGCCTTTTCAACGGTCTACGACATGATGGGAGGCATGAGCGGCTGGCAATGGGAAACCGCCCCCTGCAAATACACCGGCGGCAGCGGCACGGCCGACGACCCATACCAAATCGCCACAGCCGCCGACCTGATCGCCCTCGGCGAAACCCCCGAAGACTACGACAAGCACTTCATCCTGACCGCTGACATCGACCTGGACCCGAATCTGCCGGGCCGCAGGATATTCGACAAAGCTGTCGTAGCCCCAGATACGGACACCGTCGAGTCTGGTTTTCAGGGAACACCATTCACCGGCGTCTTTGACGGCAACGGCCACATGGTCTCACGTCTGACGATCGCAGGCGAGAGCTATGTGGGTCTGTTCGCGCAATTAAGCTCTGGCGCGATGATTTCCAATGTGGGCCTGGAAGCGGTGGATGTCAATGGAGCCGGTAGTTATGTCGGCGGCCTCGTAGGTAGCAACAGCGGCAGCATCGCCGCGAGCTACAGCACCGACACGGTCACTGGAAATATGAGTGTCGGCGGCCTCGTGGGCGAGAACAGGGGCAGCATCACCAGCAGCTACAGCACCGGCACGGTCACTGGAAATATGCATGTCGGCGGCCTCGCGGGCTACAACTCCCTCGGCAGCATTGCCACTAGCTACAGCACTGCCACGGTCACTGGAAATACGCGTGTCGGCGGCCTCGTGGGCCAAGTCTTCGTCGGCAGCATCAGCATCACCACGAGCTTCTGGGATATGGAGACCTCAGGCCAGACCACCAGTGCTGGCGGTACAGGCCTGACTACGGCCGGGATGCAGGATATTGACATCTTCCTAAGTGAGGGATGGGATTTTGTCGATGAGATCCGCAACGGTACCTGCGACTACTGGCAGATATCGCCGGGTGATTATCCCAGGTTGCGTTACCATGCCGGCGACAGCCCGGTGATGCCAGAGGGATTGGGAACGGCCCATCAACCTCATCTGATTCGAAATGCCCGGGATATGGGCACCGTGTGGTTCAAGCCCTCGGCCCATTACCGCTTGGAAGCGTCCGTGGATCTATCGGGGATCACGTGGTCTATGGCTGTTGTTCCGTGGTTTGAGGGGACCTTTGACGGCAACGGTTATGTGATCAGCGATCTCCATATCCAAGGCGGCGGACACCTGGGTCTGTTCGGGCAATTAGCATCCGGTGCGATGATTTTCAATCTGGGCTTGGAAGCGGTGGATGTCAATGGAGTCAGTGAATATGTCGGCGGCCTCGTGGGCAGCAACGCCGGGAGCATCACCAGCAGCTACTGCACGGGCACGGTCACTGGAAATAGGCGTGTCGGCGGCCTCGCGGGCTGGAACTACGAGGGTAGCATCACCGCCAGCTACAGCACCGGAGCCGTCACTGGAAATGATCTTGTCGGCGGCCTCGCGGGCTGGAACCACGAAGGTAGCATCGCCGCCAGCTACAGCACCGGCACGGTCACTGGAAATATGCATGTCGGCGGCCTCATAGGCGAGAACAGGGGCAGCATCACCACCAGCTACAGCACCGGTGCGGTCACTGGAGATGAGCGTTTCGGCGGCCTCGTGGGCCTGAACAGGGGCAGCATCACCTCAAGTTTCTGGGATATGGAGACTTCAGGCCAAACTGACAGTGGCGGAGGTACGGGTCTAACGACAGCCAAAATGCAGACCGCAAGCACCTTCCTTGACGCCGGCTGGGATTTCGTCGACGAAACCGAAAACGGCACCGAAGACACTTGGTGGATTCTCGAAGGCCAGGACTATCCCCGGTTGTGGTGGGAAACCGATAATTGACTATTGACTATTTGCTATTGACTATTGGAGACAACTGCTGGCGCCCTTGATCTTCCCGCAGATGTGCAGTAGAATGACGTGGTAAACCTATGGATATTCTTATCCGAAGAAAGAAGGAATTGACATTTTCTATGTCCTCATCTCATCGAAAAGAAGCACCGACATCTGAGGCATTTCCCTGTCCGGAGTGTGGAAAGATGCACATGACTCGCGTTGTGGAAACCTGCCGGCTCGAGGACGGGCTGACGGTCAGGAAGCTGGCGCACTACAAGTGTCGCTCGTGTTGTTCGCGTTTCTTCGACGATGACGCGATGCATCGCATTCAGGATGCGAGAGCGTCGCACGGTTCATTGGCTCGATCGTGATCAACAGCGCCCTAATGGAGCAGAAATGCTTTCGCTTCGGGGGCGTCCCTATCCTTCCAGCCGTAGAACAGGAGCATCCCGTCCACGATACTTCCATCGGGTTTTGTTACCGGCTGGATGTTATTGTATTTCCAGCCCGGATATGTCGATCTGTCGGGTGTCAGGTCCCGCTGCTTTTTCCATGTGTTTCCATTGTCGTGGGATGACCATTGCTCAACGGCTCCGCCGCCGTATCTGTCCATGTAGCCGTCGGTATCGAGATACCCATCCCCGACGATCAGATGGGCGTGCAGCGTACCGTCATCGTCTCTGGCCAGATGGCAGCTATTCCATTGATGGTTGGAGCCAGTTATAGGCGTCTGCTTCCATTTGCCGCCGGCGCGTCTGACGTAATAGTACCTGTGCTCGGCGAGCGTTTCTTCCGAGAGCACGTGGAGAAAAGCGGGGCCTCCATTGGCGTCCAGGATTATGGTGGGCGGCACGCCAGCTCCGCACCATTTCGTATCCCATATCCTGCATTTTGCATCAGCCTGGTCGATGTCGATGGGAGTATTCATCCTCTCGCCGTCGAAGTTGGTCACCTCGTGCATCTGCAGATCGATCCTGACGTAGTAAAGGTTGTACTTCCACTCATTGCCGGCCGCGCGATCGTATCGCGGATTGTAGAACCTGTTGGGATCGTTGGACTTGTTATCGTCGTAGGTCATAAACGCTACGTGGAGAAACTTGCCGTCCCGGCTGGGCAATACGGTTTGATATGACGACCATTCGAACCTGCCCTTGATATCCATATCGGTGACATCCCCGGCCGGCCCGGTCCATGTCTTTCCGTTGTCATCTGTAATGCGATATGTCCACGAGCTGGTGTGGCCGTCTGTGCGATAGTAAATCAATTCCCTGTCGTCGTGTATGCGGAAGAAAGTGGGGTAGGATATCCCGGGAGCGATTTGCGCCCCCGCATCCCAGGAGTCGAGACCGGTCCCAATACTTGCCGGCTGTTTGGAAATAAGGTGCGTGCCGGGGGTTCTGTGACAGCCGAAAAGGACATGCAGATAATCCTTTTCGTCCGCCCATATCACTGGGCCGTAATGGTGGTCGCGGCTTGCAGACCCGAGTGTCACCACATCGGAGAATTGGCGGCTAACCGGATCATAAGTGACGGCCATAGGTTTGGTCGGGGCCTTGGGCTTGGCCCCGGCTTGCCCGCCGCCGTTGAAAACAATATGAACCTTGTCGTTGAGATAGACCGCCTGAGGTCTCTGCCTGCGATCATAGAGCATCTTAATCTGCCCGCCCTGCCCAAAAGCCACAGCGGCTTGTGTTGCGTCAGGTCTTATTTGTGCCGGTTTCTCTTGGCCATCTGCGCACCCAATGACGACTAGCGGAGCCAAGCAAATCAAAACTGACAAAGCATTCTTATCCATGGTACTTTCTCATGTATTTGGTTTGGCAGCGCGAACGCCGTGGCGTCAGGACTACACACCTTGCCCCGCTCAACTACTGCCATATTTGGAGTTCATTATGGAAACAATCAATACCAGTGTTCATCGATGTGTTTATTGGACTAGAACCGCCAATTTTCTCTTTGCATGAAGTCTTCAAGGTTGATGCATTTTTATAGTAGTCACCTCCTTTTCCTTGCTTTCTTCTCTTCTGTGCTTCCTCCGCCCATTGTTTACTCTTTCGCTCATAGTAGGCTCGGTCAACAAGTTTTCGGTCGAGATATGTTCTGAGAACAACCTCTCGACTCACTTTGTAACGATTTGCCAGTTGTTGTATACCTTCTTCGTCTGGGTTTACCTCATGCAATATCGTTTCAAAATCTGAAGCCGGGACCAGGAATGCTCCCGCAAACTTGTTACAAAGTACCTCTACCCTTTTGTTGTCTCCTCTCAACTTCCGCAGGAATGCGTCATTACACTTATCGATTCCTCCGGTCTTAAGCAGAAGATGCACAAGCTCATGAAAGAGAGTGAAGACTTGCCTTGTCATCGGCATGCTGTTGTTGAGATAGATCACCGGGAATTCATAGTCGTAGATACAAAAGCCCGAAATTTCGTCCAAATGAAAGGCATTCTTGAAAACATAGATGCCTTTGCTCTCAATTGCTCTGCGCCACTTCTTAAGTGCCGTATCCACATCCCGTTCACACATGGCTACTTTCGCAGATGCAACCCGAAAGAAACTCCCACAACTCACTGTCTATGATATCTCTGATCTCGGAAGAAATCAACAATCTTGCAGTTTTGCAGAGTGAGCTTTGGCCCACCGATTCAAAATGGTGGGGCGACCCATTCGGCTTCGCTCGGAGCCCGCCCTGAGCTTGTCGAAGGGGCAGGTCCTACCCTACATTTGCGCAATGGTCGTTTAAACTCGATCGTGGTGTGACTCATCGTATCAGTTGAGCATCGAAGATCCTCAAAAGTGGCGCAAGAGCGCAGTGATGACGGATCACCGACAACCAGGGCGAATCATGGGGCGCTTACTATCTCTACGTGAAACGCTCGTGATTCGAAGCCGGCTTTCATTTCTATAGCCGTACCGCATGCGCAGTCCCGGCGTGCCTCAGATGCCTACCCCGCCCGGGCGATCAACCTGGATTGTTGATTCATTATTCTCGTTACCAGCGCTCAACTTGTTGCCTTTCATAGGTAGAAGGACAAGTAAATAGGCCGTTTCAGGGTGAGACGATTGAAATATGAATAACTCGGACAAGCAGGAGGCTAGTGACATGAGACTTGTAAGATTCATAAAACAGTGGCTGCGTGATTTTTGGGGCTCGGGCATGAGTCTCTCGACCGGGCTCGACTCACACAAATGGGAAAGCAAAATCGAGATTCTGGGGCATTTGTCGCACAGATAACTTTGAATCACTGAGCGCAGAGATGTGAGACGGCAATCGCCCCGCCCCAGCATCTTCCTCCGAGATGAAACCTCATCTTCGGCGACCCTTTGGGCATCTATTTTTTGGATAACCAACAATGAAAAGAGCAGCACTAATCGTCGCATTGATCCTTTCGGTCCTCTACCTGAGCGGATGCATAGTTATCTCAGGCAAAGAGCACAGAGATCACAAACATCACGGTCACCATGACGCCGCGTGCGATCCCGCCAGGCAATCCCCTTAACAAGTAAGTACGCCATCGTTGCGCGTCGCAGTGCCGAGTATCGTCAGGGTGTGAAATCAGCAGTCGTCGTCGAGGTATTCGCCATACTCGTCGAGCAAATCTTCTTCGGTCGTGTCTTCTGGATCGCTTTCATGCTCCAAATCGGAGAAATCGTCGTCAGATTCGTGCTCGAAATCAAGTTCTTCCAGAGCCTCAAGAATATCGGGGTCTTGGTCCCACATAATTATATCCTCTCCGAGAGTTACACAAGGGCGGCATTCCCGGGCATTTCATAATAAATCGCATTATAGAGCAGGCAAAGCGGTTTTTTCCGCCCCAATACCGGCAATGCCTGCGACTCAAGAAAACTTTTACGGCCTTCCGGAACAAAAGTTCGCAAACTTATCGGCCAGCACGAAAAATTTCAAGAAATTTTCCATTTTATCGCCAGCGTCCGCCCCGCCAGCAACGCCCCAAATAAAGCTTACTCATAGCCACGAAGAAGAACAATATCGAAGATCCCGATCCCTCGGGAATCAATTACATGGGCCACAGAGAGCACCGAGAACACCGAGAAGGTAGGAAGGGCAAAGTAAAAAGGAGAAATACAGCCATTAACCGCGGATTACGCAGAAAACGCGGATTTTTTGGGGCACAGAGAAAAGACCAATAACCAACTGAATTAGACACAGATTCTTATTCACCACGAAATTCGATGATAGGCCAACTCAATATTATTGCCGGCGCCGGCAATATTTTGTGAACCAGATAGAAAAAGGACTATTCTTGCAGCTTCGCTTCATCCTGAGATCCTTTTAGTCCTGCCGTCCCGTCTCCGGCTGGCATGTGGCCCGCCAGTCGCTGCGCTTGGTGGCATGCCACGTGACCGAGCCTGCGCTTGGGACTACCCTGATCTGCCAGCGAAACAACATTCCTTCGCCCTGCCCCGAAGCTGACGAGGGCAAGCGAAAGAAATGCTTTAAATTAAACCTCCTTTTTCTACACCGCAGACTCTACTTCAGCAAGTAAGCTCCCCTGCTACCAATAGAAAAACCACATAGGAAAAGTGCGGCT
>JADHXR010000105.1 GCA_016782865.1 Phycisphaerae bacterium | reverse complement strand
GCTTCCGCAAATACTCGCTGATGGTTCGTCGCAGTTCGCAAGTATCTAGCAGCTCTGCCAGATGTTTGTATAATGCTGTGCGAGGTTGGCGAAGCATTCTGGCCGACAATCTCCTCTGCTGCAGTATCTCCACTGCTTCATCACGCCACAATAATTTTGCAATAGACACTGGATCGACACTCTTATTCACCTGAGCTCTTCGAATCACATTGAAATTAACAGCACCTCTCGCCCCTCTAAGAGAAATTATGATACCCCACCATTCAGGGATGTGGTTTTGAATAGGGTGGACATGTCGGTCACCTACAACAACAAAAATCTTGTCAAAGACAGCATTATATGATTTGACTTGCCCATCAAGCCTTCGCAGTGAATCATTGTTGCTTTTGATTTCATACCCGACAAGATGACCGTTGACCACGGCGATATCGGCTCGACATTTTCCATGCTGCAAGCCAAGCTCATCGATCACAAGCGTATTGCTCCGGGCATGCTGACGTCGTAGCACTTTCCTGTGAAAACTCTGTCGAATCTCTGCATCGTTCATATCTTAACACTTCGTTCGTACGACCACAATTTCTTGAACAATTATGCACAAATCCAGCGTTGAATACAGAAGAAAGCACCATCTCACTGGCAGAACTCAAGGGAGCAGTGAAACTGTCAGGACGGCTTGAAGAAAGTGCTGATGCCAGACGGGCATTATCTGTGGTTCTGTGGGGATCATGCGGAGGAGTATAGAGTCTAGAATCGAGAATTGGGAATTCATCCCTTTGATTCCACTTCCATCACGGCGGATAATAATTGCAGCAAGTAATTGACGCCGGGTCTGGCGGGCGGTAGAATGCGGTTTTGCTCGGAAATGGGCATTGTCCATTTTGACAGATTTCTCCGCTCGCTTCGCTCGGTCGAAATGACGGGGTGGGGCCTGGCTGGGTCGAAACGGCAAAGTGAGCCTCGTTCGGTCGGTGTGACGGGGCAGCAGCGGGGTCTTTGATGGAAACGCGCAGCGTGGAGCTTTCGGGGCTCTGTGACTAACCGCTATACGCTAAACGCTATACGCTATTAAATTATGGCAGTCAACACTATTGGAACGAGTGTTGCCACAGTCAGCGACGAGTTCCTAAAGAAGTTAGCGGACAATCCTTCCCTGCTGTACGAAGTTTCACCTCGAGGTTTCGAGCAAATAGTGGCAGAGCTCTTGAGCCGTCAGGGCTACAAGGTTGAGTTGACACCTGCCTCACGAGACGGTGGCAAAGACATCTACGTTGCAACCAAGGATTCGCTGGGCTCCTTCCTCTACCTGGTGGAATGCAAACGTTTTGCGCCGGATCGCCCGGTCGGGGTTGGTCTAATCCGGCAATTATTCGGTACCGTTCAGGCAGAGAGGGCAACTGCTGGTATTCTCGCGACTACTTCCTCCTTTACCCGGGGTGCACGCGACTTCCAGAGCAAGGTCGAGTTCCAGATCAGCCTTCAGGACTACTTGGGGATACAGAAATGGATTCATGCTGCGCTCTGATGGCCTCACTGGTGCGAATTAAAGGGCTTCAGTACATTTTCCGATGAGTTGTGCTTGGTGATGACAGGTCTTGATAGAGAACAGCGGTTGCCCCTAGACTACTGCGGAGCTTTGGGACGCAGACATCGGCCAAAATTAAGTATGGTGGCCCCGGCATTGCTGTTGATTCTCTGCTCCAAAGAGTCTACAATCCTCTGATTGCTCGTATGAAAAGCTGTGGTGGTGTTATGGACAGGCAGAGGGCATTTACGCTGATAGAACTGTTGGTGGTGATCGCCATCATAGCGTTGTTGATGGCGATATTGATGCCGACCCTCAAGAGAGCCAGGGAGCAGGGCCAGCGCGCCGTTTGCCTTGGCAATCTTAAGCAACTGGGCCTGGCGTCGATTCTGTATGCCGATGACAACGACGACAGGCTGGTCAGCAGCGAGGCGGGCGGTGCGTGGAGAAATCAGTTTGGTGAGCCCTGGGTGGGTGTGACCTGGGCTTCCGGATGGACCCAGGGCGGACAATTACCCGAGAGTGACCAGATAAAAGGGATCAAATCCGGCGCGTTGTGGCCCTACGTCACAGAAGCAAAGCTATACAAGTGCCCAGCGGGGTATCGGGGAGAATTGATGACGTACGCCATGATGATAGCCAGCAACGGCAGATCCGTAGAAGGCAGTCCTGTCTTCAAAAAACGGATCCTCGTGCCCCAGCCAGCTCAGAGACTCATCTTCATAGACGAGGGTCTATCGAGCCCTGACGCTTACTCGACGAGGTACAGCGAGCCCAAGTGGTGGGACCAGCCGGTCACGAGACACGGCGACGGCACCAATTTTACATATGCCGATGGACACGCCGAATACCACAAGTGGAAGGGTATCGAAACGATCAAGCAGGGACGTGATAACGTGCGGACCTGGGTTGGGCTCTTCACTCCTGCAACGGCCGAAGGCAAGGAGGATGTGCAATGGCTGCAGAGGGGCATTTGGGGAAGCCTCGGATACTAGGAGCCTGTCGGAGAACCCGATCTGGCTTCGAGCGGCTTGTTTTGCGACTGGTCGGCGTCCGGCTGCATCGACGATATACAGCGATATCGCCTGCTTCGCCGTCCTTGCCAGTCACAAAACCGCTCGCTCTCGGGCCAACGACGGGGTTCTCCGACTGACTCCTAGGCTCTGCCGGATGGGCGCGATTGCTTTGCTTGAGGAGAAGTTTGGCGCCACCTCCTGGGGCTTCTATCTCGCGGGATAATAATTGCAGCAAGTAATTGACGCCGGGTCTGGAGGGCGTTAGAATGCGGATTTGCCCGGAAATGGGCATTGTCTATTTTGACAGATTTCTCCGCTCGCTTCGCTCGGTCGAAATGACAGAGTGGGCTTCGCTCGGTCGAAATGACAGAGTGGGCTTCGCTCGGTCGAAATGACGGGGTGGGGCTTGGCTGGGTCGAAACGGCAAAGTGAGCCTTGTTCGGTCGGTATGACGGGGCAGCAGCGGGGTCTTTGATAGAAAAGCGCAGCGAGGAGCTTTTGGGCTCTGTGACTATACGCTAACCGCTAACCGCTAAACGCTATACGCTATTAAATTATGGCAGGTACAAGAAGGGATCAGGTGGAAAAACCGGCTGCGTCGGTTAATGCTCCCCCGGATGTTTCGGGGCCGATGGTGCCGGTGCGCACTATGCCCGAATCGCTCGCGGCTGAGGCGGCGGTTCTGGGCTCGATGCTGATCGACCCGGAATGTATCGGCGACGCAGTCGAATTACTCGAGCGGGACGCCTTCTACCGGATGGAGCATCGGCATATATTCGATGCGCTGATTTCGCTCTACGAGAAGAACAAGGGGGTCGGGATAGACGCCGTGCTGCTTCGCGACGAGCTTGCGCGGCGTAATACCCTCGAAGACGCAGGCGGGGTCGAGTATATCGCGAGGATTCTGGATTCGGTGCCGTCGGCGGCGAATGTCGTCTATTACGCGGGCGTGGTCAAAGACAAGATGCTGCTGCGCGAGCTGATAGCGACAGCCGGGACGATTCTCGACAGGGCATACGACCAGACGGGCGCTGCCGGCGAGGTGCTTGACGACGCCGAGAGCAGGATGTTCGCCATCACCGACAGGAACGTCACCGGCACCGCGGTGGCGTTGAAGGACCTGGTCGTTCGCTCGTTCGAGCTTATCGAGGGTCGCCAGGGGACGCACGTTACGGGGCTGGACACCGGTTATTACGAGCTTAACGACATGACCTGCGGCCTGCAGAACGGCGAGATGATAATCGTCGCCGGCCGGCCGAGCATGGGAAAGACCAGCCTGGCGCTGAATATCGCCGAGCATCTGGGGCTCGTCGAGAAGACGCCGCTTGCGATATTCTCGCTGGAAATGGGCAGGCAGCAGTTGGCCGAGAGGTTCCTGTGCAGCATCAGCGGGATCGACAGCCAGAAGGTGCGCAGAGGTCTTCTGAGCGACGAGCATTACAAGAGGCTGGCCGACGCGTGCGCCGAACTGTCCGAGGCGCAGATCTTCATCGACGACGCATCGACGCTGACGCCGCTGGAGCTTCGCGCCAGGGCAAGACGGCTCAAGAGCAAACATAACATACAATGCATAGTGGTCGATTATCTGCAGTTGATGCACCTCGGCTCCGGGCGGACCGAATCGCGCCAGCAGGAGATTACGACGATTTCACGATACCTCAAGTCGCTGGCCCGTGAGCTGGATTTGCCGGTCATGGTATTGAGCCAGCTGAATCGATCTCCGGAAGGCCGGGAGGGACACAGGCCGAGAATGAGCGACCTTCGGGAGAGCGGCAGTATCGAGCAGGACGCCGACGTGATTATGCTGCTGCACCGCGAAGATTATTACCATCGCGGCGAAGATGGTTACGAGCCGAACAATACGGCCGAATTGATAATAGCCAAGCAGCGAAACGGTCCGACGGGAACTGTCAAGCTGACATTTATGGACAAGACTACGCGGTTCGAGAACGCCTCCCACGTGGGGGAAGCGGCGACGCCGTTTTGATCCGGCGCCCGACACCGGTGGCGAGCAGTTCGAAACACGATGTGCAAGAAATGAGACACACAATGCGAAACGTTCTTTGGGTCGTTCTTGCATCGACCGCGCTTTGGGGTCCGGTTGCCTGCGGTGCAGACAAACCCGCCGTAACCGGCAGTGACAAGGGTGTCGTCGAATCGATCGAATTCGAGGGCAACAAGAAGTATAAAGACAAGACTCTGGCCAAAAAGCTGGACTTCGAGGAGGGCGGCCATCTCGATACGATCCTGGCCGAGTCGGGCGGAAGGAGCATCGCCGAGTACTATAGAACGAAGGGCTTTGTCAACGTCGATGTGACGCTGGACACAGAGAAGCTGGCCGACGGCAGGGTGATCTATACGATTTCCGAGGGCGAGAGACTGCAGATCAAGTCGGTGAGGTTTGAGGGCAATGAGGCTATTAAGAGCAGCGATCTCAGAGACGCCATCAAGACCAAGACCAGAAGCTGGGTCCTCTGGCCCGCATATTACACCGAGGAAAAAGTGGCGAGAGATCTGGAGAAGCTGCAAGACATTTATTGGGACAGGGGATACCTCAATCACAACATAGAGGTCAAGGGCCAGACGCATATTACCTTTGTGATCGAGGAAGGGCCGCTCTACAGAATCAGAAACATTCTCCTGACGGGCAACGCACACTTCGACAACGCGACGCTGCTGGCCGGTTTGAAATTGCAGTCGCCGCAACCCTACTACAGGCGGCAGGCCCTGGCGCATGCAAGGGCGATTCTCAAACTCTACGGCGAGAACGGCTTTGTGGATGCAGTCGTCAGTCAGCGACCCAAGTTTGTCTCGGTGCCAAACGTTGTCGACGTCGAATTCAATATAACCGAGGGCAAACAGTTTAGAATCGGAAAGATCGACATTATCGGCAACGAACAGACCCAGGACAAGGTCGTCCGGCGGATACTGGACGAATACGATTTCGCGCCGGGTGAGCTGTACAACGCCCACATGGCCCCGAAACAGGGCAACGGTCAACTGGAACGGTACGTGCAGAGAATGACGATGGCCGAGCAGGCTATCATCAAACCTGTCGCGCCCGCCGACGGATCGGAGGATAGCAGGGATGCGGTTGTGGACATAAAGGAAGGCCTGACGGGAATGTGGAATCCGGGCGTCGCGATCGGCAGCGACAGCGGCATCATAGGCCAACTGATCTGGCAGCAGCGCAATTTCGACTATGCGGACTGGCCGGAAAGCTTCGGAGAGTTCGTCACGATGAAGGCTTTCAGAGGCGCCGGCCAGAGTTTGAGAGTGTCGCTGTCGCCGGGAACCCAGGTCAGCTACTATTCGGTCACGTTTACCGAACCCTACCTGAACGATAAACCGACGTCACTCGACGTTGCCGGATCGAGCTGGGAAAGGTGGAGGGAAAGCTACGATGAACAAAGAACAAAGGGATATGTGGGCTTAGAGAAGCGGTACAAGAGTCGCTGGCGGGGCAGTGTCGGTTTTAGAGTCGAGGGCGTCGACGTTCACAATCTTGACCTCGATGCTCCCCAGGAAATCATCGACGTCGAAGGCAACAATTCCATGATCGGCCTGAGCCTCGGGATCGGCAAAGACATGACCGACGACAGGTTCCTGCCGAGCAAGGGACACACGTTCAACATAGATTACGAGCAGGTCACCGGCGACGAGGATTTCGGAATATTGAGGGGCTCGCGCGTACAATACTGGACACTCCATGAGGATCTGGCCGAGCGAAAAACGGTCCTGGCGTTGAAGCTGTTGGGGGCGACTGCGTTTTCCGATGCTCCTGTGTTCGAGAAGTTTTATGGCGGCGGCACGGGCACTTACGGTCTCAGAGGTTTCGAGTATCGAGGCGTAAGCACAAGAGGCCTGCAGACAAAGGTCCCGTTCCCCGAGAAGAAGGATCCTGTGGGCAGTGACTGGATATTTCTGGCCAACGGCGAGATCGCCGTGCCGCTCGTGGGCGAGAACGTCAGTGTGCTGTTCTTCATGGACAGCGGAACGATAGATACCGGCAGGTACCGTGCTTCGATCGGAACGGGTATCCAGATACAGATACCGCAGTTCTTCGGGCCGATGCCGATGAGGTTTGAGATTGCGACACCGTTCAGCAGGGACGGCGAGGACGAAACCCAGGTCTTCAGTTTCCGTATGGGAAGTTTGTTTTAGCATTAATATGTGATTGCCAATCAGAGCATGTTTGACGGAAAGGAAAGTCTAATGAAAATCAAAACGGTCATCTCGGGTTGTCTGGTGTGTGTTGTCGTTTTGTTTGTCGTCCACGAGTTCAGCCTTGCTCAGCCGACCGTCGCTGTTGCGGCCTCCAAGATCGGCCTGGTCAACGTCCCTCGCACTTTGCAAGACTGCAAAGCGACGGCAACATTCGGGGCAAGAGCAAAAGCCGAAGGGGAACAAATGGTAGCGGCCGAGAAAACGCTCGGCGACGAAATCAATGTACTGACCGGCGGGGTCCGGGCACTGGTGCCGGGCACGGCCGATTATATGGCACAATATAAGCTGCTGTTGCTGAAACAGGGAGAGTTGAAGGCCACACAGGAGTCCAACAATCGACAGAGATTGTTGAGCCAGTTAGGCTGGGCAGAGAAGGTGTATAAGGAAGTCCTGCGGATAACCTCAGAGGTGGCCGCCAGGAAAGGTCTGGATCTGGTGCTCCAAACAAGTGAACCTGAGTTTCCGATACTGAGCTACGAGCAGCTCAGGATGACTTTCAGTTCCAGCAAGGTGCTGTACGGTGGCGGATGCCAGGACATTACCGACGAGGTGATAGCCGAGCTGGACAAGATCGAAGCGACACTGACAAAATAGGTATCGGAGCAGAGTGACGGCCCGCCGTTCGCAGGCTCGATACTCGTTAACCGCAATGGAACTGACAGTTGCACAATTAGCAGAGCGGCTTGATGCCGAGTTAGCCGGCGGCGCCGACGATACGGACAGGCAGATAACCGCCGTCTGTCCGATCGAGGCGGCGGGTGAAAACGAAGTCACCTTCATGACGGATGACAAGTATAAGGCCGCACTCGAAAAGTCACGCGCAGGCGCAGTCATTGTTTCGGCTCATATCGAAGGATTGGACAAGCCGCAGTTGATTGTCAAGAATGTTAATTCCGCTCTGATAGAGACCCTCAGCGCTTTTGCACCGCAGCTTAGAGCCGCAACCGAAGGCGTCGACCCGACGGCCAGGATCGCCGACAGCGCCAGGATAGCCGAAGGTGTATCTATCGGTCCGTATGTAGTGATTGACGAGGGCGTGGAGATCGGGCAAAACAGCATCATCGCCGCCGGGTGCAAGATTGGTGAGAATTCGAAGATCGGCGCAAATAGCCGCATCGACAGCAACGTGGTTATCTACCACAACTGCCGTCTGGGCAAGCATGTGATCGTTCAGGCGAACAGCACTATCGGCTCTACAGGCTTTGGGTATTCGTTTATCGACGGCGCTCACCAACTGATTCCGCACAACGGCGGCGTGGTGATCGAAGACTTTGTCCACATCGGGAGCAATTGCTGCGTTGACAGGGCCAAGTTTGCAAATACAATAATCGGCGCCGGAACCAAAATAGACAACCTGGTGCAGGTAGCTCACAACGTGGTCATAGGCAAATGCTGTTTGATCGCGGCGCTATCAGGCCTTTCCGGCAGTTGCAAGCTGGGCGACGGCGTTGTTCTGGCAGGCCAGGTCGGGGTGGGCAACAACATAAAGATAGGTGACGGCGCGATGGTGGCCGCCCAGGCCGGTGTAATTGGCGACGTTCCCGCGGGTCAGAAAATGGCCTGGACGCCGGCGATTAAGGCAAGAGATGCGTTTCGACTAGTGACCCTGACCATGCGTCTGCCGAAGATGGCTGAGCAGTTGAAGAAGCTCACCAAAAGGACAGAAGAACTTGAAGCTGCAGAAGACGATAAAAAGTGAAGGCAAGATGCACGGTCGCGGCCTGTTCGGGGGTAAGGAGGCGAAGGTTGTTTTTCGCCCGGCGCCTGCCGATTCCGGCATAGCTTTCATCCGGACCGATGTGCCGGAGCCCGTGCGGATTTCCGCCGTCGTGTCCAATCTCGCCGAGCGCAGTCGTCGAACGACGCTGAAAAAAGGTTCTGTCAGTATTGAGACCATCGAGCACTGCATGGCCGCGATGAATGCTCTCGAGATCGACAATATAACCGTAGAAGTGAACGGCCCGGAGCTGCCCGCTTCGGATTGCAGTTGCTCGGAGTATTTCAAGCTCCTTCGGCGCGCCGGCCTGGTCGAACAGAACGTCAGCCGCAAAGAGTATGTTATCGACAAGCCGATCACCATCGCCGGCGGCGACACCTGCATCTACGCCCTGCCTTATTCCGAAGACGGATTGAGCATTACCTACGACCTCGATTACGGGGGGCACACCGGTATCGGCAGACAGATCTTCAGTTGCCGGCTGACCCCGGAGAGTTTCGAGAGGCATCTGGCGCCGGCCCGAACATTCCTGCTCGAAGCAGAGGCAAAGCAGTTCCAGGCCCGCGGAATGGGCGCGCATATCAGCCCCAGGGACATCCTGATCATCAACTCGGATGGGCCCATCAAGAACAGCTACAGATTCCCCAACGAATGCGTTAGACATAAGATTGTCGACCTGGTCGGAGATCTGGCGCTGGTAGGCCGGGCGATCAAGGGCAGAATCGTGGCCTACAAGAGCGGCCACGCCTTGAACCAACAGCTTTCAAGAAAACTATGCGAAGCGGCCCAGCAACAGGAACGTATTGCCAGGCTCGGAACCGATGCGATTTTGGATATTCGGCAGATTGCCAAAATACTGCCGCACAGATATCCCTTCCTGCTGGTCGACAAAGTGATCGAGATCGACGGCGACACGCGAATCAAGGGCATAAAAAACGTAAGCTTCAACGAGCAATTCTTCCAGGGGCACTTCCCCGGAACTCCCATCATGCCCGGCGTTCTTATCGTCGAGGCGATGGCGCAGGTCTCCGGCCTGTTGTTCGCACAAAGACTGGAACATACCGGCAAGCTCGCTGTGCTGCTGAGCATGGATAACGTAAAACTACGCAAATCAGTCGTCCCTGGTGACCAGCTCATTCTCATATCTGAAACGATGAGACTGAGGAAAAGGACGGCACAATGTCGTTGCAAGGCGATGGTTGGCGATGCAGTCGTTGCCGAGGCACAAATCAAGTTTATGCTCATCGACGATGAAAAGGTATAGAGGAACTTTTTTTCAAGAGGTAATATGACTCAAATACATCCCAGTGCGGCAGTCCACAAAGATGCTCAGTTGGCCGATGACGTAGCAGTCGGGCCCAATTGTGTCATCGACAGTGGCGTCTCGATCGGTTCCGGTACGATACTTGAGGCAAACGTAGTCATTTGCAGGAATGTCAGGATCGGCCGGGAGAACCGCTTCTTTCCCGGCTGTGTGATCGGCAGCAAACCGCAGGTTATGCGTTTGAAAGAAGACTCCGAAATCGGGGGGCTCGTAATAGGTGATAGGAACAAGATGCACGAACATGTGACTATCCATCCGGGCATGCATCCGGAGACATCGACGAAAATTGGCAATGACAATTTCTTTATGGTCAATGTGCACATCGGACACGACTGCACGGTGGAAGATGACACCGTTTTGAGCAATCTTGTGCAGATAGGCGGGCATGGCAAGATCGAAACCGGGGCCTGGTTCAGCGGCCTGGCCGCCTCGCACCAGTTTGTTACCATTGGCAAATGGTGCTTTGTCGCCGGCCTTGCCGGACTTACGCGGGATGTCCCGCCGTTTCTGACTGTCAGCGGACATTATCCACCGAAGATTCGAAATGTCAATAAGCGAGGCTTGGATCGGGCCGGTCTGGACGAATCGCAGCAGGAGCAAATATTCAAGGCATACAGAAAGTTGTACAGGCAGGAAGGCACGTTACTTGAAAATGCAAATGCATTGGCGGCCCAGGACGGACTGGATGAAAATGTCCGAGCCATGATTGATTCGATAACCAAAAGCAGCACGCATAAATTCTGCAGGTATCTGGAGACGTTCAGATAACATTGGCTTTGTCGTGCGTTAGTTGTATCGCACAGAAGGGATTTTGTTGCCGCGCAATATGATCTGCGCAGTTCGCAACACGAGAGACATAATGCACAACGCAAGAATACGAACGGCTGTCGTCGGCGCCGGCAAGATGGGCACGATACATGCGAAGGTTTATGACCAGTTGGCGCAAAGCGAATTCGTCGCCGTGGTAGACATCGACGCCGACAAAGCTCAGAGGCTCGCCGATCAGTACAACTGCCTGGCATCTGCCGACTGCGGCGATATCATGGACAAGGTCGATGCGGTAACGATAGCGACTCCGACTGTGACACATCTGAAACTGGCAAAGATCTTCATAAAGAACAAGATTGCGGTGCTGATTGAAAAACCGCTGGCGGCCAATGTCAGAGAAGGCAAGAAGATTGTTGCCCTTGCAAAAAGATACAACACTGTCGTAGCCGTGGGCCATTCCGAACGATGCAATCCGGTCGCCCAGGCAATCAAGAGACTCGACATCGAGCCGAAGTTCATCGAGGCCAACCGCATCAGCCCTTATCCGTTCCGTTCGACCGACGTCGGGGTAGTTCTGGATGTGATGATTCACGACATAGATATTATCCTGTCTCTGGCGGCGAGCAAAATCAAGAGAGTCGATGCCGTCGGCGTCAACGTCATCGGAGAAGAGGAAGATATCTGCAATGCGAGGATCGTCTTCGAGAGCGGCTGCATAGCAAACGTTACCGCATCGAGACTTGGATTAAAAACCGACAGAAGGGTGAGAGTCTTCAGCCGGCAGGCCTATCTGAGCGTGGATTATCTCAAGAAGAGCGGGATCATCGTTAAAGCCGACCCCAATATCAACGTTGTCAAGTGCATACAGGAGCAGAAAGAGGCCGGGACTTTCGACCTGACGACGATGAACTGGCCCGACCTGCTGCACGTCGAGCAGCTTGATATAGACGACAAAGAACCTATCCGCCTGGAGCAGGAGGCGTTCCTGCAAGCGGTCACAAACAGAGAGCTTACGCCCGAGGTCAGCGCCCAGGAGGGGCTGGCGGCGCTGGAATGCGCAAAGAAGATCCTGAACTCTGTGAAGAAGAACAGGTGGCGTGAGAAGATTGACGGCGACATGTAGCGAAGGGCAGCTCTTTTCGTCTGTGGCCATGATGAGAAAGAAGAAAGGCAAAGGTGCAGGAAATAATGGTAAAACTTCAAACAAGTATGGACGATGTTCCCGTAGAACCTGTCGTGATAATATCCGCAAGCGTTGTTTCACAACAGGCGTGACGCGAAACCGTATGCCTGTCAACGAAGTGAAGCTTTTTGGAGACGCATATTATGATTAACAAATCCTGGTTCTGTGGATTGTTGGCCGTTGCGATTATGCTTTGCGGGTGCTCAGAGCAAACGAAAACAGCGAAGGTGAAGAATGAAGCAATCAAGCCGCAACGCAATCTAGTGAAGCTTCAGACAAGCGCCGGCGATATCGTCATCGAACTCAATGCCCCAGCCGCGCCGGTTACGGTGAAGAACTTCCTCGGATATGTGCAGGCGGGTTTCTATAACGGGACGATATTCCACAGGGTCATACACGGCTTCATGATACAAGGAGGCGGCTTCACAACAGAGATGGCCAAGAAAGAAACGCACGACCCGATCACCAATGAAGCCGGCAACGGGTTAAGGAATGTGCGAGGCACTATCGCGATGGCTCGCGGCAATGACCCTGATAGCGCGACTTGCCAGTTCTTCATCAATCATGTGGACAATTCGCGACTGGACTACGTCGCAAATGTCAATCCCGGGTATGCCGTTTTTGGCAAGGTGACAGAAGGCATGAGTGTTGTGGACACCATCGCACGGGTGGAAACTACGACCCGCTCCGGCTACTCCAACGTGCCCGTCGAGCCAATAGTGATCGAGTCGGCAAGAGTTGTTTCACAGTAAGCGCTGGGTCCTGCCGCCGATACGACAGGCTCTTTAACCCGAATTTCTCACAGCCCTCCGGCTGCAATCGCGTATCTCATGCCATCTGGCCGGACTTGTCTTGATCGCCGACTTCGACGTATTTCAATACGCCTTCACCCGGCTCACTGCGACAAGTCCAGGATCTGTCACAATCTACGCGATTTCGCTGCGAAGTCTGTGAGAAATCCGGGTTAAGTTTCCAGTTTCAGCTTTCCCACCGCCTGGTCGGCAAGCCGGGTCGGTTCGGGCAGGCGATACTTGAGGGCGCAAGTGAGAACGATTCTTATCGCATCGTCCAGCACGCACTTGTTTCCCACTGAGACAAAAACCGGCTTGACACGGCTGCGCGTCCTGACCACGGCGCCGATTGTCTCCGATTGCGCTGTCAACAACGTGTGGGCCCCCTTTTCCAGAGGAGGCTCTTCGAAGTCGCCGGTGAGTCTGCTTTTTGCGCAGCCGACAGTCGGCTCATCGAAGAACAGCCCCAGATGCGCCGCCAGACCAAGCCGGCGAGGATGGGCAATCCCCTGGCCGTCAATGATAAACAGATCGGGCAAGCTTGCCAGCTTCTCGACCGCGGCGATACAAACGGGAGCCTCCCGAAACGAAAGCAGCCCCGGTATGTAGGGAAACGTAACTTTTCGCACGGCGCTGGCCGTTTCGACAAGCTCGAAGTCCGGCAACCTCAGGACAACGACGGCAGCAAGAATCCTCTGCCCGTCTTTACTGAAAGCACAATCGATGCCGGCAACCACCTTCGGACTCCCTTTTAGCGGCGTAAACTGCACCTTGCCCGCAAGGCTCGTCTGCACATCTCTCGCCTGCGAATAAGACAAATTCCATTTGTGCAGTTTGTCTATTTGCATAATGGCTTTGGGCGAAAGTCAGGACAATTTCGACAGCTTCTCCTCGATATCGTGGACTGGTGTGAACTGCCATGTTCGGCCTATCTTCTGGCTCTGAAGTAGACCTCGCTTTTGCAGATCAAACAAGTCCAGTCGGCTTGTTTGATAGACCACATTGTGGCTTGTTTGATGTGATTTGATTGCATAGCGCTGGCGAGGATGTCGCAGAGCATGGCTGATCAGCGCACGCTGGCGATGGTTGAGTATCGCAACGCCCTGAAGCTCACACTCGATTGCCTGCAATTTCTCGGTCTTCCGCTTGATGTATTTGTGAAGTTCGATTATTGCCCGTCGAATCACATCAAGATGATAGAGAATAAAGTAGGTGAGATCATTGTCGTCTGTCTCCGTGTACAGAAAGGCACGGCCGTATTTTACAGGCGCCTTGCGAATGATCTGTGAAATAGAGATAAACTCGAATAGCCAGTAGTTGTGCCGCAGCATTGACCAGTAGAATAGGGCTCTGGCCGTCCTGCCGTTTCCGTCAACAAATGGATGGTCGTAAGCCAGCCAGAAGTGCAAGACAATCGATCTGATCACGGGATGGACAAAACCGCTGGGCGTTTTACCATTTGCAAAATCACACATAGCAGCCATTCTTTCCTCGAGTTGTTGCGCAGGAGAGGGATCGTGAAATACTTCATTGTACATGTCGCCAACAACGATGCGCTCGTCCGCTTTGCGGAAACGACCCGCCGCTGATGTGTCATTCAATGTTTCATCAGTTATTAATTGTTGAAGATGCAAGACCAACTCTTTGGATAACCGCTCGTCCTTGAGTTTCCCAATTCGCCGCATAGTCTTGAAATTATTGAGAATCATCTGCTCGCTTCTGTCGCGAGGGACTCGGCCACTCTTGATCATCTCCTTGGCAATCTCACGCGTTGTTGCTGCACCTTCAAGCTGACTCGATGTAATCGCTTCTTGGATTAGAGAACCGACATAGTACTGATCCTTCGTGTCCGGATTCATGATCTCTTTCGGCATTCGGATTAGTCCACCAGCCCCTTGATCGATCTCATGGAGTATTTCAGGTATAGGATCTACCTCCAGGTAGTTGAAAGGTTTTCCGTCTTTGCCGTTCAGCGTAATTTGCCTGAACAGACTCTGCCGCTGTCTTTTTAGAGCAAACCACCATTGTTCGTGCGTAAGGCCGTCTGGGGGAGAATAATAAACAAGCTTGTCCCAATGAAGATACTTTCCTCTCGCCGAGAGGGGAAATCTTTGACCGAGGAGCTTGGGAATCAGTTCGGGGTCATCCTTAATTCTCGTCCATATATCCCCAACTTCAGGTGGCTTCTTTGGCATTTTCATCGCGTTATCCTCAGCATTGACATAGAGATGCGCACATACTAATTATATACTAATTCATTAACATTTAGTATATAGCCTTTTCCGGCTCTGTTAAATACTAATTTTACATATTTTAGTATTAAATTAGTATAACGCAGGCAAAACTCGCTTGCGCCGATAATATCGCCCGCGCCGCCCGACAGCAGAGAATTGCAGTTGGCTGAAAAACACCTTTTACGTCTTTGTCATATCTTGTTACAATTACCCGTTTGTGTTGTCGTGGAAATATTGAGTGGTGTTATTGATCTCAGTAAGCAAGGCAGAATGGCCGGTCAAATAGAAAAAGCGATCAAGATTACAGGTGCCGCCGAGCACAATCTCAAGAATATCAGTCTGAGCATCCCCCGCGATAAACTGGTGGTGATCACCGGCATAAGCGGCTCGGGCAAGAGTTCGCTGGCTTTCGATACGATTTACGCCGAAGGCCGCAGAAAATACGTCGAGTCGCTAAGCGCGTACGCCCGGCAATTCCTCGAACAGATGCAGAAACCGGCGGTCTCTGAGATCACGGGGCTGCCGCCTACTATCGCAATCGAGCAGCGAAGCGCCAGCCATAATCCCCGCTCGACGGTGGCGACCACGACCGAAATATACGACTACTTCCGGCTGCTCTTCGCCCGCGCCGGCCAGCCGCACTGCTGGGTGTGCGGCAAAGAGATCACCAGCCAGCACCCCTCGCAGATAGTCGAATCGATTCTCACTCGGCCCGAGGGCACGAAAATTCAGATCTGCGCCCCGCTGGTTCGCGGCAAGAAAGGCGAGCATAAAGACATTTTCACCGCCATTCAACGCGAGGGCTTCGTCCGCGTCCGGGTCGACGGAGGCATTTACGATGTCCGCAACGTCCCGGATCTCAACAAGAACAAAAAGCACGAGATCGCAGCGCTCGTCGATAGGTTGATCCTAAAGGATACAATCCGTGTTCGCCTGGCCGATTCCGTCGAAACGGCGCTGAAATTAGCCGACGGGGTAGTGCTGGTGTTGCTGCAAAAGCCGAACGCGGACAAAGCGAACGGAGGCAACGGAAAGTGGAAGGAGATCATCTACAGCGAGAAGTTTGCCTGCCCCAAACATCCGCAGGCCAGTCTCGAAGAGCTGTCGCCCCGGCTGTTCAGCTTCAACAGCCCCTACGGCGCCTGCAGGAGCTGTGACGGCCTGGGGACAATCCTTGAGTTTGACCCCGACCTGATAGTGCCTGATGAAACCGTCTCGCTGGAAAGCGGCGCTATCGACGCCTGGCGCAAAGGCGGCAAGAGGATGAACATCTTCTACAACAGGCTTGTCAAGAGATTCTGCCGGAAGATGGGCACCAGCAAAGCGATACCGTTCAGGCAAATACCAACCGAGCATGTAAGGATTCTGATGCACGGGACAAGCGGGGCCGATGAGAAGAAATACGGCATGTCCTTCGAAGGCGTCATTCCAAACCTCGTCCGGCGATGGGAGAACACAACCAGCGAATACGTCAAGACCAGACTGACCGGTTATCTTTCTCAGCAGCCCTGCCAGAGCTGTCAGGGCGCCAGGCTCAGGCCCGAGGCTATCGCAGTCAAAGTCGGGGGCAAGAGCATTAACGAACTGGCTGCTCTCAACATCGAAGAGGCACAAAGGTCTTTCAGCAGGCTGAAACTGGACAAGGAAAGAACTATCATCGCCGCTGCGGTGCTAAAGGAAATCCAAGCCAGGCTCAAATTCATGGTGGACGTCGGGCTCGGTTACCTGACCCTGGATCGGATGAGCAGCACGCTCGCCGGCGGAGAAGCGCAGCGAATCCGCCTGGCCACGCAGGTCGGCAGCGGCCTGGTCGGAGTCTGTTACGTGCTGGACGAGCCGACAATAGGCCTGCACAAGCGCGACAACGCCAGATTGCTGGGGATATTACAGCGACTGAGCAAGTCAGGCAACACGGTTATCGTGGTCGAGCACGATGAGGATATTATCAAATGCGCCGACCACATTGTCGATATCGGCCCGGCCGCCGGTGCGCACGGGGGCGAAGTCCTAGCCCAGGGCAAACTCAGCGATATCACCGGCTGCCAGCGGTCGCTGACGGGCGACTATCTGAGCGGCAGAAAGAGCATTGAGCTGCCTGTAAAGAGACGAGGCTACAATCTGCGAAAGTGCATCGAAGTCAAGGGGGCGGCCGAGAATAATCTCAAGAACATCGATGTCAAATTCCCGCTCGGGGTGTTCACCTGTGTGACAGGCGTCTCCGGCTCGGGCAAGAGTACCCTGGTCAGCGAGATCCTGCTCAAGGCCCTCAAACGCCGGCTGTATCAGTCTCGCGGCAAACCCGGCGCGCACAGGACCATCCTGGGCACTTCGCAGATCGACAAGGTCATAGAGATCGACCAGTCGCCCATCGGAAAGACGCCGAGGAGCAACCCGGCGACATATACCGGCGCGTTCGACGTGATCAGAAAACTGTTCAGCATGACGAGAGAAGCGAAGATTCGAGGCTACAAGCCCGGACGGTTCAGCTTCAACGTCAAAGGGGGGCGATGCGAATACTGCAAAGGCCAGGGAACGAAGAAGATCGAGATGCACTTCTTGCCCGACGTGTACGTGACATGCCAGAGCTGCAAGGGCACCAGGTTCAATCCGGAGACCCTCACGGTTACGTACAAAGGGAAAAATATCGCCGACGTGCTCAAAATGCAGATTGAGGAATCACTCGATTTCTTCGCGAACTTCCCGACCATTATTCGGATATTGCGGACGCTGGCCGACGTCGGGATGGGTTATATGCAGTTGGGCCAGGCATCTACGACTCTCTCCGGCGGCGAAGCACAGCGGGTAAAACTCTCGGCCGAGCTGGGCAAAGCGGCCACGGGACATACTTTGTATCTTCTCGACGAACCGACCACCGGCCTGCACTTCGCCGACATTCACAACCTCCTGAACGTGCTGCAACGGCTGACCGATTGCGGCAACACCGTAGTCGTAATCGAGCATAACCTTGATGTTATCAAGATGGCGGACTATATTATAGACCTCGGCCCCGAAGGCGGCGATGCAGGCGGCCAGGTTGTAGCCGCGGGCAAGCCCGAGGATATTATCAAGAACGGCAATAGTTATACGGCCAAGTTCCTGAAAGAGAAACTTGGGTGATTACGAGTCCGTGAGGCGTAGAACGAAGGAAAGAAGATGTGGGAATTCCGGTTACGTGAAATTGAAGATCTCAGGCGGTTGAGCGAGCAATTGAATGTTTCGGTCGAGGCGATAGAGGACGTTTCGATTCTGGCTCAGCCCGTGCGGGCCGGCGGACTTCTCGTGCCGAATTCGTTGGCGGTTCATCCGATGGAGGGCTGCGACGGCGATGCGCAGGGCAAACCCGGAAGACTGACGCTGAGACGATACGAGAGATTCGCCGCGGGCGGCGCGGGACTAATCTGGGGCGAGGCCACGGCGGTCGTGCCCGAAGCCCGAGCCAATCCGAGGCAACTGTGGATCAACGAGGCAAGTAAGGACAGTTTTGCCGCGATGGTCAAGATGATGCGGCGGGCGGCGACCGATAGCATGGGGTCCGACCACAAGCCCGTACTCGTGCTGCAGTTGACGCATTCGGGCAGGTACAGCAAACCCGAAGGCGCATCACGTCCGATCATTCCTCAACGCGATCCGTATCGCGATCCGCTGGTCCCTCAGCAAGTACCCAATCCAGATGCCAAGAGCAAGATACCGGATGACTGGCCGCTCGTAACCGATGGCTTTCTGGATGAACTCCAGAATGCCTATGTCGAAGCGGCGAGGATGGCGTTTGACGTTGGATTTGACGCCGTCGATATGAAGTCCTGTCACGGGTACCTCATCAACGAACTTTTTGCATGCTACAACAGAGAAGGAAAGTACGGAGGCTCCTTCGAGAACCGAACAAGATTCCTGCTGGAGACAATCGACAAGATTCATGCCGAACTCGGCGAAGATGCCGCTGTCACAACCCGCCTTGGGGTTTACGACGCGATTCCCTATCCTTACGGCTGGGCGGTCAACAAAGACGATTACACAAGACCCGACTTGACAGAGCCCAAAAAACTGATCGGACTTTTGCACCAGCGCGGCGTCAATCTGATTAACATCACCATCGCAAATCCGTATTTCAATCCGCACGTGGGCAGACCTTTCAATGAGACGATTGTGGGCGGATACGAAGAGCCCGAACATCCGCTCGCAGGCGTCAACCGGCTTACCAGCCTCACGGCTGAAATTCAGAGGGAATTTCCCGATATCGCGATCGTGGGCACCGGTTATAGCTGGCTGCGAACGATGTTCGCCAACGTCGCGGCGGCAAACAAAGCAAACGGCCTGGCCACTTTGATCGGCGCCGGGCGCATGGCCTTCGCCTATCCGGATTTTGCCAAAGATATTGTCACCAAGGGGCGGATGTCACCGGAGAAAGTCTGTGTCGCCTGCAGCGCCTGCACGCAGATAATGCGTGACGGCGGCATGACCGGATGCGTTGTGCGAGACAACGAAGTATACGGTCCTATATTCGAGCGAGGGCGGATGAGCGACAGGGACAATCTCGCCAGGCTAGGATCGGCATGTCGCAAGTGCCAGGAGCCGACGTGCCAGTTGGGGTGCCCCGCCGGCGTCGATATACCGGGATTCATCGGCCTGTTCCTGGACGGTAAAGAAAGGGCCGCCTACGAAGTTCTCAGACAGGCAAACATCTTCCCGGAAGTATGCGCCTGGTTGTGTCCGGTCGAGCAGCAATGCCAAGGTCACTGTTTGCAGGGCTTTCTCGGCGACGGTCCCCTGCCGATCGCCGAGATACAGATGTACCTTGCTGAGCAGGCCAATCGAAACGGCTGGTCGAAGCTGAAATTGCCGGCCGAAACAACGGGAAAGAACATAGCCGTAATCGGCGCCGGCCCCGCGGGTCTGTCCTGCGCAGCCAAGCTGCTCGAAGCAGGCCATACGGTGACAGTATTCGATGCAAGCACCGAATTCGGCGGAATGATCGCATCGGTCATTCCTGATGACAGGCAGAGCGATTCTCTCAAGAACGAAATCGCGGCGGTTTTCGCCGATGTGCCGGCCGAACGCATGGACCTGCGCCTGGGCAGAGAATTGGACGGGGATTTCAACCTGGAGACGATAGTCGAAGAGGGATTCGACGCGACATTTATCGGCATGGGCCTGTCCGAATCGGTCAGCGTCGCAGACAAAGACGAAGAGATGGACGGCTTGTGGAACGCGATGGAGTTTCTTTCGACCGCCAAGAAACCGGGCGCCCTCGATCTTGAAGGCCAGTTCGTAGCGGTCATAGGAGGCGGAAATACCGCCATGGACGTGGCGGTAACAGCCAAACAGCTCGGCGCCAAGGATGTATTTTTGTTCTATCGCCGTTCTTTCAAAGAGATGCCCGCCTGGAGCGGCGAGCGCGACAGGGCCGTGAACCAGGGAGTGCATTTTCTGATACTGACACAGCCGACCGGGTATACCTCCCTCGCCGGAAAACTGACGGGGATCAAACTCTGCGTAACCAGACTGGGTGAGCCGGACGAGAGCGGGCGGCGTAGACCCGAACTGGTCGAATCCAGCGCTTACGAGCTTGATATGGACGTCGTCGTAGAGGCGATAGGCCAGGGGCCGCAGGAAGATATCGGAGAAATCCTGCCGGGCGTCGAGCTAAGGGGCGGCCTGATCCAGACAGAAGAAGGGACGCTGGCGACATCCAGGCCTGGGGTTTTCGCCGGTGGTGATCTTGTCAGGGGGGCGTCGACAGTGGTTTCGGCCGTGGCCGACGGGATGGCGGCTGCGAACGAAATAGACGAATTTCTCAGACAACAGGTTTAAGAGAGGATTGTACAAATGGCAGACAGACCCGCAGCAATTGTCACCGGGGCCAGTCGCGGCATTGGAAAGGGCATCGCCGTGGAATTGGCATCCCTGGGTTATGACCTGGTGATCAACTTCTTTGACTTCACGACTGAAGGTGAGCCGGATGAATCGCGTGCGGTGCAGACGCAGGACCAGATCAGGGCACTCGGCGCCGAATGTGAGATTCTGCGGGGCGACGTCAGCAGCGCCGCCGACCGTGACAGTCTGGTGGCTCTTGCCAAGTCGAAGTTCGGCAGATGCGATATGCTGGTGAACAATGCAGGCGTGGCGCCTTCCAAACGGTTGGACCTTCTCGAAGCGACCGAGGAGAGCTTCGACAGGGTGATGGGAATAAACCTCAAGGGGCCCTACTTCCTGACGCAGCAGGTGGCCAACTGGATGGTCCAGCAGAGGCAGGCACATCCCGATCGCGGGTATCGGATCGTAAGCACAGGGTCGATCTCGTCGTACACAAGCTCGCCGGCACGGGGGGAGTATTGCCTGAGCAAAGCTGGGATAGCGATGATGACCAAGCTCTATGCCGATAGACTGGCCGAATACGGCATCGGGGTATTCGAGATCAGCCCCGGCATCATTGCGACCGACATGACCAGTGTGGTCAAGGACAAATACGACAAGCTGATCGCAGAGGGCTTGACGCCGATCAAACGATGGGGCCAGCCCCAAGACATCGCAAAGGCAGTTGGCGCCATCGCCGAAGGCAGGCTTGATTTCTCGACGGGCCAGGTGATTAACGTGGATGGTGGTTTTCATCTAAGAAGACTGTAGGGAGTGACAATGGATATCAAAAGTGCAATCACGACGCTACTAAGAGACGGCTTCATTCTCGTCTTTAACCAGGACAAGCTCGACATTGTCAAGACCGCTGAGGCCCTTATCAAGGCTGGTGTCAACAACATGGAAGTGACTTGCCGGATAAGCAAACCTTTGGAGAAGCTCTCGCGGTTGCGCAAGGAGCTTGGCGATTTCGTGACGGGCGCCGCGAGCCTGATCGACTCACCCGGCATGCTGGACGTCTACAACAGGGCCAATTCCGAAGACCCGCTGCCCTCGCTCGCTCAGGTTGTCGATGCCGGCGCGTGCTATCTCGTCTCGGCGGTTAATTTCAGCGACGCCGGCTACGAGAAGTTTGCCGGTAAGATTGCGATGATACCGGGATGCGGAAGCGCCACCGAGATCGTCAGCCAATTTTCCAAAGGAGCGAATCTCTGCAAGGTATTCCCGGCCCAGCAGCTTGGCGGCCCGGCCTTTGTCAAGGCAATCGACCCGGCGATTCACAAGACCATCAGTCTTGTCCCCACAGGCGGAACGAATGCAGGCAACATCGGCGACTATCTTGGCGCCGGAGTCCTCGTCCTGGGCGGTTCTTTCAGTATGATTGATAAAGCCGCTATGAAGAAAATTATCGACGAGCAGGACTACGGTCTGCTATCTGAGGAACTGACAAAGGTCAAGCAACTGATAGATAAGCTGCGAGCGAACAAGTATCCCGATATCGATTTTGTTTCAGCTTCGCTCGAACAGATAAGTGAGGGCACAGGTAGGAGTTTCAATGTCGGACCAGCAGATTGACCGAACCGAGCCAGGATGGGCAATTTATTTGCCCATCCTGTCGATGTCCCGCGATCCAAACCGCATGGGCAGGAAACCTGCCCATCCTACAATTCTCAGAACATTATGTGCAGTCATTATGATCCCGGCATTATGCGGGAATACCGGGGCTTCCGTTGGCGCGCTGACAATCAACGCCAAGGACACGGGCTACCGCGGCATCTGGTATATGAACCAGCCGTCCGGGGATGAATATGTCTACAAGTACAGCGGCGGGCTTGGAACTTACTGTGCAAAACATAAGCCGTTCGCTGTTTACTGTGACAAAGTCAAAAAGACTTTTTTCTGTTACGGCGGAACATCCACGATGAGCAACCGAAAGCTGATCCACATGGTCTCGTACTTCGACCACAAGACGTCGACGGTCCCGCGTCCGACCATACTGCTCGATAAGAAAACGAGCGACGCGCACGACAATCCGGTAATATCGGTCGACGACGAGGGCTACATCTGGATATTCTCGACGTCCCACGGCACGTCCAGACCTTCGTACGTCCACAGGAGCACAAGCCCTTATGACGTGAACGAATTCGAACTCGTCAACGCAACGAAGATCGAAGCCGAGCGGCAAGTGGCGATGACAAATTTTTCGTATATGCAGCCCTGGTATCTCGAGGGTCAAGGATTCGCCTGCTTCTTTACCCGCTATAACTACCCCGCCGCTCGGACGATTTGCTTTATGACCAGCCCGGACGGGGTGAAATGGTCCAGGTGGCATAGGCTCGCCGCGATAGATCAGGGACACTACCAGATCAGCACCGCGGGCAAGACCAAGGCGGGGTCGGCGTTCAATTTCCATCCGGCAGGCAAGGGTCTGAATTGGCGCACGAATCTTTACTATATCGAAACCGACGACCTCGGCAAGACCTGGCGCAGCGTCGACGGGCAACAATTGACGCTGCCGCTGACCAAACCAGCCGGCCCTGCCCTTGTGCACGATTACCGCAAAGAAGGTCTCAACGTATATCTGAAGGACATCCGGCTCGACGAAGACCAAAGGCCCGTGATCTTGTTCATTACGAGCAAGGGATACGAGTCGGGCCCCAAGAACGACCCGCGCAGATGGACGACCGCCCGCTGGACGGCTGCGCAGTGGCAGATAAGACCGGCGTTTGTCTCGGATAACAACTACGATATGGGATCGCTCTACATCGAGGACGACGGGACGTGGCGGGTCATCGCCCCCACCGAGACGGGGCCGCAGCCGTATAACCCGGGCGGCGAGATCGCCATGTGGGTCACCACTGACTCAGGTCAAACCTGGAAGAAGGTCCGGCAGCTTACGGACGGAAGCGAGCGCAATCATACGTATGCACGGCGGCCGGTTGATGCCCATCCTGATTTCTACGCTATCTGGGCCGACGGTCACGGCAGAAAGCCGTCACTGTCGGCACTCTACTTTTGCGACAAGCAGGGAAACGTGTATGTCCTGCCGAGGGAAATGAACAAAGACTTCATGAAACCGAAACTGTTATATGAAGGATCAAATATTAGATAGAAAAGATCAAGATTGCGGAGTCCCGGCGCGCCGGGATTGCATTTTGATTTTTGCATTTCAACTTTTCTATCCGCCTGGAGACCGAGAGTTATGGAAACAAAGAAGATTTCAGATCAAACCGTCACATTTCATCGCTACAACACCATAATCGTGGGCGCCGGCGCCGCGGGCATGAATTGTGCAGTACACCTGTGCGAATTCATGGAGCACAAAGGCATCGAGAATCCCGCCGAGAGGCTCGCGGTGGTGACTGCGGGAATCGGATTGGGTGCGTCGCGGATGAGCGGCTCGGACAAGCAGACCTACTATAAGATGGGCACCAGCCCCGACGTTGCCGACAGCGCCGAAGATTTTGCCAAGAGTCTGACCGCCGCCGGCTGCTGCCACGGTGACACCGCACTTATCGAAGGAATCGGCTCGCTTCGCGAATTCTACCATCTGGTCCAGGCCGGAGTCCCCTTTCCAACCGACCCGATGGGAAGCTTCATCGGATACAAGACCGATCACGACCCTTACGAACGCGCCACCTCGGCCGGTCCCAAGACGAGCAGGTTCATGAGCCAGTGTTTGCAGAAACAGCTTGAGCGGTACGCTGTCAATATCCACGATAAGCAGGAAATGGCCCACCTGCTGACGGTCGGCTCAGGGCAATCCAAACGAATCGCCGGCGCTGTGACTATTGACAAGAAGAGTCTCGACGAAACGAACCTCGCCATAAACGTATTCCTTGCCGCGAACATCGTTCTTGCCGCCGGCGGTCCGGGTGAATTGTTCAAAACCACCGTCTACCCTAAAGGCCAACTCGGCGTGCACGGACTCGCATTCAAGGCCGGTCTAGCCGGAGTAAATCTTACCGAATCACAGTTCGGACTGGCGAGCATCAAGTTTCGCTGGAACGTCTCGGGGACCTATATGCAGGCGCTGCCGAGACTACTCAGCACCGACGCCGAGGGCAACGACGAGAAGGAATTTTTGACGGATTTCTTCCCATCGATGAGTAAGATGGCGACGAACATCTTTCTCAAGGGTTATCAATGGCCCTTCGACCCGCAACGAATCGAGCCCAGCAAAGCTGGGTTTGGATCAGACCCGCCTTCGGCGGGGCAATCGTCGCTGATCGACATCCTCGTATTCAACGAAACGCAAAAAGGTAGACGGGTGTACATGGACTTTCTGCGCAACCCCATCGGCAGCGATTCCATAGACAAGTTCGACATTGACGCTCTCGAACCGGAAGCGAAGGAGTACGTGCAGAAAGCCGGGGCGATTCAGGCCACTCCGATCGAGCGGCTGGCTCACATGAATCCGCTCGCTATCGAGATTTATAAGGAGAACGGGATAGATTTGTATTCGGAGCCGCTGGAGATTGCGGTTTGTGCCCAGCACAACAACGGAGGGTTCGCCGTGGACAAGTGGTGGCATTCCAATATAGAGGGGACTTTCGTGATCGGCGAGATGGCGGGCTCCCACGGCGTCAAGCGACCGGGCGGTTCGGCCCTCAACGCCGGGCAGACCGGCGGATTGCGGGCGGCAGAATATATCGTCAACGTCCGCGGCTGCGACCTGCCGGATTACTCGGACGAGCAATCCGAAATCGACGGGCAGATCAGTGACGTTGTCACCGGCTTGGCGGCCGGCAGCGGTTCATCAGGTTTGGCTCCCAAGGAAGTGCTGGAGCAGATTCGAAGTCGCATGACTACATCGGCGGGACACATCAGGGAGCTGAACGATGCGCGAGAAGCTCTGAAGGAAGCAACTGAGCTTTATAAGAGCATAAAGCAGAAGGGCTTCGTGTTGAAAAACGCCAAAGCTGTAATCAAAGCGATACAGGCCGAGCATCTGGCACTGACCAGCGTAGCGTTCATCAAGGCCGTTGCCGAATTGCTCGAACAGGGCAGCGGGTCGCGGGGCTCGCATCTCGTTCTGATCGAAGACGGTGTTGAAATACATCCCGATGTTATTAACAAGGCGACCGGCAATGCTCTGAGGTTCAAACCCGAGAATGAATCGCTGAGAAAGTCCGTGTTGCAGGTCGAATATGACGAGAGTTCGCCCGATCTGTTCGTGTGCAGTAACGTCGAGTTGAGACCTGCGCTGACCGACCGCAAGGCGTTCGAGCCGGCATGGCAGGATTATAGAGAGGGGAAGATTTACTCGTCATTATGAACGAAGCGCGGGGTGGGGCACTGGAAATGCAAAGATCAAATATCAAGAGTCAAAATTGCGGAATCCCGGCAAGCCGGGATGACTTACTCTCCCGGCTTGCCGGGATTACATTTTGCACTTTGATTTTTGATTTCCCCAAGTTGATCGGTGCGCTAAAGCTCACCCTTCGATTCTCTGCTCAGCATGGCAACTATAAACAGTAAGGAGGTTCTCCATGGCGGTTATAGATGTAAAGCCCGGTTCACAGTGCAAGTACGATATCGTCTCGCTTGGCGAGATCATGATTCGGCTGGACCCGGGCGCCGAACGAATCCACACGACCCGGCACTTCAGGGCCTGGGAGGGCGGCGGAGAGTACAATGTCGCGCGAGGTTTGAAGCGGTGTTTCGGCAAGAGAGCCGCGGTTGTCACCGCCATCGTGGACAATCCAGTCGGAAGATTGCTCGAGGATTTGATCTATCAGGGCGGCGTCGACGCCCGGTACGTCAAGTGGGTCCCTTACGACGGGATCGGCAGGAAAGTAAGGGTCGGCTTCAATTTCACCGAGCGAGGCTTCGGCGTGAGAGCCGCCGTGGGCTGTTCGGACAGAGCGAACAGCGCTGCGTCCCAGTTGAAAAAGGGGGATATCGACTGGAAGAAGATTTTCGGCCAGGATGGAAGCTGCTGGTTCCATACCGGCGGCATATTCGCGGGCCTTTCCGAGACGACACCCGATGTCATCATGGAGGCGGTGACAGCCGCGAAGAAGCACGGCACGATCGTCTCTTATGATCTGAATTTCCGCAACTCGCTCTGGCGGGACATCGGCGGGCAGGAAAAGGCAATGCAGGTTAATCGCACGATCGCTCCTTATGTTGACGTGATGTTGGGCAACGAAGAGGATTTCACAGCGGCACTCGGATTCAAGGTCAAGGGAATGGGCAAAGGTTATTCGAAGCTGGACCCTGCGAATTTTAAGAAGATGATTTACGAGGTGACTGATGAGTTCCCGAATTTGAAGGCCGTAGCTACGACGCTGCGCGACGCGAAAACAGCATCGGTGAACGACTGGGGCGCAATCCTGTACGCCGACGGTCAATTCTACGAAGCGACCCCGCGATCCGATCTTGAAATATATGACCGGGTGGGCGGCGGTGACAGTTTCGCATCGGGCCTGATATACGGTCTTATGGAAGGCAAGGACCCAGGCGCCGTGGTCAACTACGGTGCGGCCCACGGCGCTCTGGCGATGACCACACCGGGCGATACGACCACTGCCAGCCTGGCCGAAGTGGAGAAAGCAATGGGCGGCGGCGGTGCAAGAGTTGATAGATAGTCCAAACGCAATATTCGAGGGAAAATTGTCATGATTGTCCAGGCGTTAAAATGGATTGGCGGCGCTGACGGTTATCTGGAGCTTGTAGATCAGAGGCGATTGCCTGTGGAATTCATCAAGCTGCAGTGCCGGGATACGAAGGTTCTTTTCGATGCGATTAAGACGCTGGCCGTTCGCGGGGCTCCGGCCATAGGGGTCGCGGCGGCTTACGGTCTTGTTCTCGCTCTGCAAGAATCCGGGGCAAATGACAGCCTTGAAAAGGCCCTCGAATCTCTGGCTCGGCAGCGAGAATATCTGGCATCTTCCAGACCGACTGCCGTGAATCTGTTCTGGGCATTGGACAGAATGCGGCGAAGAGCCGAGGAGTTTGTCGCCAGCGGCGCCGGGACTACGGTGCAAGCTCTGCGCGACGCCGTTCTGGCCGAGGCGAATGCTATTGGCGCCGAAGATGCGGACATGTGCCGGCGGATCGGCCAACATGGCGAAAGATTCATCACCGAAGGCGCGGCGATTCTCACCCATTGCAACGCCGGGGCGCTGGCCACCGCCGGACAGGGGACCGCTCTATCGCCGATGTTCGAGGCGCACCGGAAAGGACGCAGGTTCAACGTCTATGCGGACGAGACCAGACCCCTGCTCCAGGGCGCCCGATTGACAGCCTGGGAATTAAAACAGGCGGGAATCAAGGTGGCGGTAATTTGTGACAACATGGCCGGCTGGCTGATGAAGCAGGGGAAGATCAACGCCGTCATAACGGGCGCCGACCGAATTGCGGCAAACGGCGACGCGGCCAACAAGATCGGCACTTACAGCGTGAGCATTCTCGCCCGAGAGCACGCGGTGCCTTTCTACATCGCAGCGCCGTCGAGCACGTTCGATTTGAGCATGAAGAGCGGAGCCGAGATACCTATCGAGCAAAGAGCCGCCGAAGAGGTAACGGCGTTTGCCGGCACACAGACCGCGCCGGCCGGCGTGGATGTCTGGAATCCGGCGTTCGACGTCACCGAGGCGCGCGACATCACCGCTATCATCACCGAAAGAGGCGTAAT
>JADHXR010000230.1 GCA_016782865.1 Phycisphaerae bacterium | reverse complement strand
TGTCTATTTTCTATCCGGAGTTTCCGGTTCTCTTGCTCAACCTGTTCAATTCTGGCGTCCTTGCTAGTCATGCCAACTCATATTGCAATCCTTGTGCCATAAATGATCACGGCAAAAAAAACTCCGTGAACGGGAACTGGAAAAATACGGTCATCGTGGGTATCCAGTCACTCTCGTTGAAGCCTAGCGTGCTTTTCCAGTCGTCATCGATCGCAACGACGGGAACGATTGCTCGTTTGTGGGCATTCTCGGCAACGAGTGTCGCGCTGGTGCTGTCCGATAGCAGAGCACCCTGCCGCGGGTCGGTGCCGTCGAGCGTGTACCGTATCGTACCGGCCGGTGCAGTCATTGAGAGTGTATCGTTTGCTGCGATCCGTCCGCCGTGCCGATAGGAGCCATTGATGTGGAAAATCGGCGCATCGGCGTTCGGGTACCAGCCCCTGGACTTGAACTGGTTAAGGACAATACCGGTGCGTCGTGGGAAATACTCGTCCAGCAGCCAATCTCGCTAGAGGAGCCAGTGAGGATCGCGCATATAACGGATGTGTGCGAATCTGTCTATCTGATTGTCACCCCAACGTGCAGATTCCCCAACGGCAGCTCGATCGACGTCATTCAATCGGATCCGGTACAACGCAATCGCGCCCTTTGGGGTCAGGGCACCCTCGTTGAAGAAATGCCGGTGTACGTGATCGGCAAACAGAAGGCGATATTCTGCATTTTGTGCCAGTCGTTGCTGCAAGCGAGATGGACCGCCAGCATTGTCCCGGCCAGTAACGTTCTCGTTGAGGTTCTCCATCAAGTGCTCACCATCCCAATGATGAAACCGCCATAGCCCGCCGGGATCGCCGGCATGCCGTGTAGCGAACCAGTTCTTGTGGCCCCAGTCATAATTGCCAACGAAGTAGTTGGGAATCAAATAGTCTATGAAGTTGTCCACGTCAAGGTACTGCTGAATTGTCTGATATTGCTCGAAGGAATGCACTTCGGATTCGAAGACGGGTCCCGGGGATGGCAGGCCGCGAACGCGGACACCGTGCTGCCGTTGAATGAGTGGCACCATGTCTGTGGAACGTACGATCTCGTGAACGGCGGCCGCATCTATATCGACGGAGTGTTGGACGGCAGCAATCCTGATACCGGAGGCATCACCCTTGATACGTTCAACGTGTTCATCGGTAATAACTCTCAAAATCCAGATCGCTTCTGGGACGGTCTTATCGATGAAGCCGTGATATACAACAGGGCTTTGTCTCAAGGTGAGGTTGCCTACCTTGCAGGTCAGTAACATCGCCGCTCTTGATTGAATGGAGATTGGACCAATCCGGGCCTATACCAGCTATTTCAGTATAGGCCCGTTGGTCCCGTTATGAGGTCTGCGGGTTTGGCACACGTGGACAATTAGGAGTCGTGTTCGCGATGAAGGAATGAAGGGGCACAGCCAACCATCACTTCGTCTGCGGTCAATGGACGCGTTAAAACCAGCCCGCAATAGCATGATTTGAGTGAATCTGAACGCAGAATTATATGAGTGCCCCGAGGAAAATATTCTTCAGGGAGAATTGACTACGCTTAACTCAGCGCCAAACGGCTGTACCGGGAACAGTAAAACTACGTCACTCTGCTGAAAACGGGTTCTTGGCAGCAGCAAGGAATCAGCCCACCCGTAACTGACCGGCTACCTTCTCCTCAATATCCTTCTCATACAACTTACACCTCTTCATCCGCTGCTTAAGCTCTGCTACTTTTCGTTCTGTAACTCCAAAGTCAATCATATATCTTGCTCTCCCTGCACAAATCCCTCCAGGAACTCATCCTCTTCCCAGACGGTCCTGTAGGCCCCGAAGGTGTCGAAGTACTCGATCATCCGGCGATAGAACGGATGGGCGGACAATGTCGCACTGTCGCCCACCATCAGCAATTTCCTGCGGGCACGCGTCATGGCCACATTCATTCGACGCACATCCTGCAAGAAACCGATCTCGGCCCGCGGGTTGGATCGCACGAGCGAGATCACCACAGCCTCTTTTTCCCGTCCCTGGAAGCCATCTACGCTATCGATCTCCAGGCCCGGCACGGGCAACTGTTCGCGAAGGAGCCGCACCTGGGCGGCATAGGGGGCGATGACGGCGATGTCGCCTGCCGCCACGCCACAGTCCAGGAGCCCCCGGACCTTTCGGCACACAAGAGCCGCTTCCTGCCGATTCAGGCGGCTCTCACCGTCGGGCTCGACCTCCTCGTCGAAGCTTGCTCCGGCCGTGTCGATGAACTCGATTGGCAACTGCGTGGAGCCATTGGCAACAACACCCGGAAGGTCGGCCAATACGTGTTCACACACAGATGGATCGGCCTGCAGCCTGGCCTCGTAGAACTCCCGGGACGGCAAGTCCATGATCGCCCGATGCATGCGATACTGGACGATCAGTTGGCGGGCGATGGACCCACTGAAAAGAGCCATCAGCCGCTCGAACAGGCTCACACCAAGACCCTCGGCTGCCGCCTCCTGGCTCACCAATGTAGGAGACAACTGGCAGTGGTCGCCAGCCAGCACCACTTTATCGCACCACAGCAACGGCACCCAGCAACCCGGTTCAGTACTCTGGCACGCCTCATCGATCACGCCCAGATCGAACCGCCGCCTGCCCAGCACCTCGCTGCCCAGAGCCGTCGTGGTGGCACATAGGACATCGGCGGTATCGAGGACATGCTCGACAGCCTGGGCCTCCAGCCGCCGCGCATCGGCCAGCAGGTTCCTGGCCTCCTGACGGCTCTCTTGACTCGCACCAGGTGCTGGCTTGGCCCGGGTGTAGCGGCCCGCCTGCCGGAACAAGCCCATGGCCTCTTTGACCAGCTTGCGGGCCAGTCGGACATCTGGATGCTCTTGCACCAACAGATCCAGCGTGTGAGCGCGAAGATCGGCCATGACACGGGCCGGGTGGCCCAACCGCACCGCCCGCTCACCGGCGGCCAGCAGCCGCTCGAAGATGTTGTCTACGGCCAGATTGCTCGGGGCGCAGGCCAGCACCTTCTCGCCGCGGCGGATCGCCCGACGGATCAGTTCCACGACGACGGTCGTCTTGCCAGTGCCCGGCGGCCCGTGAATCAGGGCCACATCGCAGGCGGCCAGGGCAAACCGCACGGCCTGCCGTTGGACGTCATTGAGCCCGGGATCAAGGGCCAGCTCATCCCGCTCGAGATCGAACTGCGGCGTCCGTTGGCCCAATAGGATGTCCCGCAGTTCCGCCAGGCGTTCCGCTCGGGCCAGTCGTACCCGCTGCAGAGCAGCCCGTTGCCTTTGCATCGCCACTTCGTCGCTGGAGAGGTCCAGCCGCCACGTTTCGTGCCGAGCCAGATCGCCCGAGATGTTCCCAAGGGCCACTCGCAGGAACCCTTCAGCACGCTCACAGACCACACCTCGGTACTGGACCGTGCCTTTGCCTGTGTCAGGGGAGAGCACGACGGGGCTGCCTACACCCAGGCGCGTCCAAGGCAGCGGCGAGCGTTTGCGTTTGGCTAACTGCAGGATGTACCGGCCTCCAAGACCGGTATCCTCGTCGGCAATGACCAGGTCCACCAGACTGGTTCCCGTTCGTTCGGCGTCAGCGGGCGATAGCCGCCGGCCCCGCTCGGCCGCCTCTCGCGCTTCCGCCCGGCTCTCCAACTCGAGCAGATGGGCCAACCGCTCAAAATGACATCCACCTGTGTCTGAGGCACCCCGTGGGCTCTCGGCCCAGACGCGCACCCGGCGATCCCCAAGCGTCTGGCCATCCAGGGCTTTGACCAGGCGGACCTGCCAGTCGTCAGGGACCTCGATCACGGCTTCGCCGGCCCGCAGGTCAATTCGTCCTACGCGGCGGCGCTCCATGCCCGGGACCGAGTTGAGCAAGGCCAACAGCTGGGACTTGGTGACTTGTCGCGGAAGTGATTCTATGTGGAGCAGGATCATAGGATTCGGATGCTGCCGAGAAAGAGCGGCCCGGTACCTTTGCCCATGGTATGTCGCTCATCGACAGGAGCCTGTGCACGCATTGTGGTGGATCCAATCTGTTCACAGGCTTGTGGCGCCCATGATCGACAATTTCCGACGCGCACCCCGGCGAGACCATCTACAGGTTCATCTTTGAGATTCACTACAGGCATATTCCATCGCTCAGCAGACGGTTCATATTTCTGGGCCCAGTACTGTTCACGTGGCCTCCACCGAACAAGGCAGAGTCACGAGTCATTATAGAACTCCTCCGTGATCGAAGCAACGGCGGGTTCTCAATACGGAGAGGTGGACAAACGCTGACATGCCGCCCTCCAGACATTTTGGTAGTGAGCGTGACTGGCAGGACAGGCTCTACCCATTGGTAAACATCTCACACATGGGTACGCGTTTGGCAAGTCACACCGCAAAGCGGCAGAGATTATCAAGCTGGTGTCGACCCAATTGTAAGGCGCAGCTAGCGGAAATCTACACTGCCAAATCGGGATCTTCAAAAAGAGACTTTGTCGAAGGGGTACGTTCGGTCAAATCCCAGGATCTGTTGACCAGACTGGCGCGAAACTAACGCAAATGGCGATTTGAATGATTCATATGGCAATAACACACTGCAACCGCGAAATCATGGGTCTGTTAAGGTATTCTGTTCTTCTGCTGAAATGCACACAACCGGCATCCCATTTGTGCTCAAGAGCGGTATGCCATGGGAGTACCTGCCCCAGGAAATGGGCGGCGGCAGCGGCACGACCTGCTGGCGTCGTCTGCGCGATTGGCAAGCGGCGGGCGTCTGGCAGAAAATATGGCAGTCTCTACTGGACGAACTCGGCTTCCTGGGGCGCATCGAGGATAACGTGTCTGGCGAGGCACGACCTTCGAAGCCTGGGAGTACTATGACAACGCGGCACTGGCCATTCTCGGTTGAGGGGTCAAAGCTATCACAGTCAGACTCGCGAAATCCGTCTGCGCATCCTGCCCCACAACCTCGCCATCCTCTGGCGTCAATGCGATGTTCTATATAGAGCAGCTCTTTCCTAATTTTCTGGCTTGCCGTCGACATTTATTTTTTTCTTTGTAAACGAAATCTCAGTGTGGGGCCTCTATAATTACAGATATTCGATCGATCGTCTATTCGAGCTGTGCACGGCTTGATTCTTTGAAAGCAAGAAGGTGTCCAATTGACAACGAAGTCTAACACCGCATAGAATACTCCGCAATTAAGAAGACCGTGAGTAACAGGTATGGGTTACAATGTGGCGAGAGCAAGATGCATGATTGACTTTGGACTCACAGAACGAAAAGTAGCAGAGCTTAAGCAGCGGATGAAGACATGTAAATTGTATGAGAAGGATATTGAGGAAAAGTTTGTCCGAAGCAGCGGGCCGGGTGGGCAGAAAGTAAACAAGAGTTCCACTTGCGTTCATCTTACACATCGTCCGAGTGGGCTGGCGGTGAAGATGCAGAGGAGCCGGACTCAGAAACTAAACCGTTACTATGCGAGAAAACGATTATGTGAAATGCTGGAGAACAAATTACTTGGAAGAGAAAGCCCCGAAGCAAAAAGGTTGAGTAATATCCGCAAACAGAAAGATAGGAGAAGACGTAGAAGGCCTATCTCATGAACTGTAGAATGGGTTAGTACTCAAGACTTGTTATCATGGGGTGATGAAAGAGTAAACTAACCATACTGGGAACGACAAGATTAGGACTCCCGCAATGTGGCGAACAGAACTCGGTGAACGGATACTCG
This sequence comes from Phycisphaerae bacterium, assembly GCA_016782865.1. Taxonomy (GTDB): domain Bacteria; phylum Planctomycetota; class Phycisphaerae; order Sedimentisphaerales; family Anaerobacaceae; genus SG8-4. The sequence goes on along the minus strand of JADHXR010000230.1, from coordinate 1,607 downwards.
AAGGTGCCGAGGCTAGAGTGTTTGCCGAGGCATTGTCCGGCCTGCTCGATGAAGCAATCATGGGCACATTGGATGATTATGAACTCGTATACGGTGCTTCGATGATCTGACTTTCGGCCAGAAAATATCTACGTTAGCAGTCATCGCAAATGGCCTGTTGAGAGAAGACGTCCCCGTCGTTGCTTTGACCGAAGTGGTAGAAGGTGCTATCGCCGCCGTATTCAAGCATCTGAAATACGAGATCATCTATGATATTGACGAGCCTGAATGTCCTAGACCTTGGAGAAAATGGGTAGTCGCAGCCCTTGAGGAAGTGCAGGCAGAAGTCATACCAGCACCCAACTGCACCGATACGAGAGAATGGGGATTCCAGTTGGAGCAGCTCTCTGACCGGATACTCTGGGACACGGACTACGAGGACGCCGAACTGTATATCGACTTTCCCCCGGAGAAATCGAGGGAGCTAAGAGACTGGGATGACATCCCGGACAATTACTACACTGCCATAGCCGACGACCTGACTGACGAAGAGGCCAAAGCAAAGATCAAGGAATTGAGAAAGCTCTGTGACTCGGTAATTGAATCATACAGATCCTGCTAATCGAATCTTGCTTGCCTCCTCGGTCCCTGTATTTCCTTTTCAGCTCACCTGCTCGGCTTGGCCTGTGGCGAGCCCGAGTTGAGCCGCTTTGTTAGAGAACTCGATTTCTTAAACAAAATTCTTCTCGCAGATCATATTTTCTTATCCAGTCTCAAGATAATCTGAGTGTCATTGCTGAGTTGTGTCAGGGTCACAGTGAAGGCGCTGCCATCCGCATTTTCTTTGCCGAAATAAACGGTGGTACCTGATTGGGGTGGTGCGTCCGGAAACTTCTGCTTATAAAACTCCACGACTTCTGCAAAGTCGTCAGGCGATTTATATATAACAGAAACTGTGTTGCCCATAGAAAATGTGTCCTCCAATGTTGAAGCCGGATATTCATAATCCTTAAACACAGGATCGACCTTGCTTTTCTTAGTAGAGTCATCGGTATTAGCTTCGGGCGTTCTCTTCAGCTCTTGGGTAGCACCTGCTTCCTGTCCGTTGGCCACCTCGCTTTCAGGCAATTTGGAAGTTCCTTCGTCATCCTTCTTGTTACAGCCCAAGGCCATCAAAGTAATGGCTGCAATAATAAAGAATCTTCGCATAATCAATACCTCCTGTTTGTGTTCAATAAGGTTACCGCTCACGTTCGGCGGACGAGTGCAATGCTACCGGGGAGCAGAGACGCTGTCTATAGTGGTATGTACGTATATTTGGCTGGGAAATGCCGGACTGTATCTCCTACGCCGGGACCAAAAGCCCAGCCACCTTTTTCCTTCCTCGAACCTCCAAGCAGATGCTATAATGCTCGCAAGATGAGTCGTTCTGGATCATGATCTAAGATATATCTTGGTAAAAGACCCAAATGAGTAATGTGGACAAGAACAGGGATAAACAGCCGGACAAGGAAGAGCTGCGTTCGACGGCCGACTTTGAAGTTCCTGTATGTGGTCCTGGCACCCAGATCGGTCAGTTCCGTATTGAGCGGGAGATTGGACGTGGAGGTATGGGAGTCGTCTACCTG
>JADHXR010000229.1 GCA_016782865.1 Phycisphaerae bacterium | reverse complement strand
TGCGCGTGTTGTGTCACTCTTCTGCAGCTTCTGTTTGCGGCAGTTTTGCTCGCCAATCCTCTGCTTTTTCTGGCTTGTTCCAGAGCTTCGTGGAGTTGATCGGGGTTCGCCCAAACTCCAACGTACATTAATGCTCACCGTGGACCAGGTGGCAGGTGTTCAATGAGATACCGCGTCATGAGCATTCGCAGATGCACCGCCGTGCCGCGACCTTCGCGGAGCCCGTGGTCACGATTGGGATACGCCATGTAATCGAACTGCTTGCCAAGTTCTATAAGGCGATCCACCAACCCTTCGGTAATCTGAAGATGAGTGTTGGTCTCGCCCGTGCCGTGAATGATGAGAAGGTCTCCTTTCAGACCTTCGGGAAAGTTGATCGGGGCAGATTGGCGGTATCCCTCGGGATTAACCTCGGGGGTCTCCATGTAGATCTCCTGGAACCATGCATTGTAGAGATGCGGCTGTGGCTTGGGCGCAACAGCGATCCCCACGTGATAGAGATCCGGCTTGCGGAACATCGCGTTGAGGGTGTTGGAGCCACCGCCGCTCCAGCCCCAAATACCAACCCGGGACAAGTCGACGTAGGACCGCGTGCGGCCCAGTTCCTTCAGACCTCCAGCCTGCTCCTCAGTGGAAAGTGGGCCGAGGCTGCCAAAGATTGAGCGTCGCCATGCGGCCCCCTTCGGCGCCGGTGTGCCACGGTTGTCGATGGATACAACAAGATAACCGAGGTCGGCGATCACGCGGTGGTAGTCGGCATGGCTGCGTCCCCAGGCGTCCAGCACGGTCTGTCCGTGAGGCTCACCATAAACATGCACAAAGACTGGATACTTTCGTGAGGGATCGAAGTTGCTGGGCTTGATCATCCACGCGTCCATAACAACACCGCCGCCGATGTCAAGCTGAAAGAACTCTGTCGGCCTAGAGAGCAGCGACTCCATCTTCTTGCGCAGTTCTCTGTTGTCCTCGAACACACGTATGACTCGGTGCTCGGGCAGTCCCACAAGTTCGGTAACTGGAGGAGTATCGAATGTCGAGTAAGTATGAAATGCCCATCTGGCGTCAGGCGAATACTCGTAGTCGTGAGTTCCGGGCTGGTTCATAGGCGTGACTCTCTCGGGCTGTCCTGCTCCGTCGAGTCGCACACGGTAGAGATACTTCTGCGTTGCGTTATCAGGCGACGCGTAGTAGTAAAACCAACCTCCCGCCTCGTCCACCACGGCACGTTCGATGATGTCGCTCTCGCCAGGTGTCAGGAGAGCCAGTTCATCGCCGTCGCGCGAGTAGACATAGGCGTGCCGCCAGCCGTCCTTTTCGCTCAACACAATGAATGCACGGCCGTCGCGGATCCACTCAAGCCCGGCATTCTTACCGTAACTCGCAATGACCCATGCCGGATCGGATTCGTGGTAGATGCGGGTGATCGCGCCGGTGCGGATGTCGGCGATTAGGAACTCGCGCTCGTCCCGGAACCTGCTCAATTTCTCTACCAGCAGCTCATCGGAATTGCCGGCCCAATCCACCTGTCCCAGATAGAAACCCTCTTTCGGTACGGGGATGGAGAGCCAGCGCGTCTCTCTTCCCTGGTAGTCAACAACACCGACACGTAGTGTCGGTATGGTCCCGCCGACCCTGGCAAATCGGACTTCTTTCACTTCCGGGTACGTTGGATCTCCTGGTACGAGCACCGACCTCAACCTTACGTCAGAGGCGTCCGATTGCACGAAGGCAATCCGCTTTCCATCTGGGCTCCAGACCGCCCGGTTGTTTGAAACCGAGCTGCTGGCTGCATCTTTCGTGAGAGCAGTCTTTCTGTCGCTGCTCAGATCGCGCACGTACACATTGCCCTGATCTGAGTAGAGGACGCTCTGGCCGTCGGGGGAAATCTTGCCAGCTCTGCCGTCGTCCTCTTTCTTAGGTGAGTCCAGCACGGTGCGTTTCCCGCTGGCGGCATCATAACGCGCCAGTGCCCGTTCGTCGGACCCTGCAACGGGCTCCAGAACCGTGTAGCCGGAACTGTCAACAAGCCAGTTTGCGTGAAATCTCTTGGCACGGAACTCCCCCCGCTCATAGATTGCACGCAGTCGCGACTCGGCTTCTTCGAGTATTTGCCCTCTCGAAGTGTTGCCGCAAGCGTCAGATACGGCTACCGTGCCGGCGATACAGGCGACAGCAAAGAACCCTGAAATCATACCTGTTTTCATATTCACTTGCCTCCTTTTGAACATCAGCTGATAATAATCCATTGTACAGGATTCCACAGAACAAGCACCTTTTCTTCCTCATAGGTATCTGATAAGAGGGGAAAGTTCAATGCAAGCATCCACGTGGCCACATTCTATTCTGAGGCACCCATGCTGCAACCTCTCAGCTACGCTTGATAGATCGTCTGAGCAGCCTGGGATGAACACTCGAACTGTGATGATGTAGAGTGACAGTGTCAGCCAGTTGACATGCTGCACAGTATTGTATGTGAGCATAGTATCCTTTGAACTCTCGATGTGAGACTAATCTATAGCACGTCGAGCGAGGCAGCGAAGGTTACCCGTCTGGTGTTGCAGCTTGCCAACCAGCCATAAGTTGTTCACTCATCTGTTTGACAAGTTTTGAATGTCTGCGATGACCGGCGATGTTGATATTCTCATCGGGATCAACCTGGTGATCGTAGAGTTCCACGGCGACTTGCTTTCCGGCCTGTTCTACGTCATTGTCCCAGTCGTGCCACTGGACGTAATGGTATCGTTCGGTGGTCATGGAGTAGCCAATATACCATTTGTTGTCGAGAGTGGCTTTGGGACGCTGAACATAATGGCAAAAGGCCGCCTTTTTCCATTCCTGCTCGGGATCTTCGAGTAACGGTGCAAAACTTGTCCCCTCCAATTCTGGAGGAATCTCCACTCCGGCCAGATCGCATAGCGTTGGATAGAGGTCCACCAATTCTGTCAAACGCTCACAGGTTCTGCCTTGGGTGCTCATGCCGGGCGCATAGACCAAAAGCGGAACTTTGTTGTCAATGGCGTAGTTAGTCTGCTTGCACCAACTGCCGTGTTCACCGAGTTTCCAGCCGTGGTCGCCCCAGACTACCACGATTGTGTTCTTGTTCAGTTCAAGTGCTTTGAGACCCTTCATGAGTTTGCCGAAGCAGGCATCCACGTAGCTGACTGAGGCGTAATAGCCGTGTTTGAGTTTGCGGGCGGTCTTCTCATCAAGCTTCTCAATGGCCGGGTGTTTCACATGCTCGAGATCGTAACAGCCCCTGAGTTCGTAGCATGAGTTTATGGCCATCGGCGGTGAGTTTTCAGGTGTATAGGGGTTGCTGGCTGAGGGCAATGTGTCGCGGTCGTAGAGATCCCAGTATTTCTTGGGGGCCACAAAAGGCAAGTGAGGTCGGAAATAGCCCAGGGCCAGGTAGAAGGGCTTGCTGCCGTGCTTAAGACGTTTGAGGGTCTCCAACGCCAGATTGGTTTGAGCACCGTCATAAAAAGCCTCGTCCGGTGCGTCGGAACACTCTGTCGAACGGCCGTAAGCCCAGCCGTCGGCGTAGGCGTTCGGATTCCTGGCCAGACGTTGTTTCCGCACTTCGGCCAGTTCGGCCTTGAGCGCATCGTCGTAGTAGAAGGATTCAGCATCTCGGTCGACCATTTCCCGCGTTATGTACTCGGCGGGCCTGAGGTCAGGTTCGTCAAAGGATATTCTGTCCGGCATGTGGTTATGGAAAATCTTGCCTATGGAAACTGTGTGATAGCCCTGCTTATGGAAGTACTGGGGCATAGTCACTACGGCGGGAATGGTTTCCCGAAATTTGTCGCCGAGACTCCAGACACGTGTGGAGGCCGGCCGCAAGCCGGTCATGACCACTGGCCCGCGAAGGCGCGCAAGAGGCGTTCTGACAGTAGGCGTTGGCAAAGAGCATGGATTTCCTGGCAAAGGCATCAAAGTGTGGCGTCTTGATATCCGGATTGCCGTAGCAGCCCATTTCTGGCCTGAGGTCATCCACAATGACAAAGAGGATATTGGGTTTCTTGTGAGACTCCTTGCTGCCGGATAACATGTTGGAATCTTGACAGCCGAACAGTAGACCGGTCGATACACTCGCCAATGTACTCTGAATGAATTGCCTTCTACTTAAGCACAGTTGATCTGCAGACATGGTTCTGTATCCCTTATCCTTTCGTGCGGCGTATTATTGTCTGTCCTCGAGGTGTAAATCGTCCCTGTGTCAGTTCTCATCTTGCGACTCATCTAACGGAATGGTAGCCCGGGCGCTGCGGTCGCCAACGAGAAAATAACCAAGCGGTTTGTCCTTTGTGTCGGTTACAAGCCATACAGATCCTGGTTGCGTGCTTCGGCGTATGCGCCAACCGGTGGGAATCGAGCCGCGGGATTTCCGTTTTCCCTGGGGGTCCATGACATAAAGATTTACCTGGTCCTTGTGCTGACTGACAAGGACGATGTCGCAGGCGGGCCCGTCTGGCCGCGAGGCCGGTATCGGTGACCTGCCGGCCCTATGCCACTTAAGCTTGGGCAGAGACTCTTCCTTCGGCGGCACTAGTGGCGCAAAGGTTCTTGGGCCGAGATCACGGAGTTCCTCCAACTTTGCGGAATGATCCGCCGAGCCCGCCAGGTTGGTCCACTCATAGGGATCCGCCTTGCAGTCATAGAGTTCTTCGTCGCCGTTGGCATAATGGATGTACCGCCAATGTTCAGCACTGAGTCCGTAGCTTCCAGGATCCGCCAGATACGTTACCGAGACATGAGGCCAGTCGACCTGCGGGTCTCTTAGCAATGGAACTATACTCGGGCCGTCATTATCCAGCTTGTTCGGCAGACCAGCAAGTTCGGTCAGGGTGGGAAAGAGACTCAAGAGATTGACCGGCTTCGCACAGGTGCGTCCGGCCAGTGTGCCATTGGGCAACCCTGGAACTTCGGCTGGAACTCGAACGATCAAAGGAACGCGCGTGCAGACCCGCCAACCTGTGAACTTCTGCCAGTGCTGCTTTTCACCCAGATGCCAGCCGTGATCGCCCCACAGTACGACAATAGTATTGTCACGATTCGGACCAGTGTCCAGGGCATCAATAACTCGTCCTACCATGGCGTCGGCAAAGGCAATTGACGCAAGATATCCTTGAATCGCCTGCTTCCACTGCTTATGTGTCCGAATGTGCGCGAAATAGCGATTGGGACCACGACGTCGACCCTCCGGTGGGAGGTCATCAAGATCGTCCTCTTTGTAACCACGTGGTAACTGAATATCCTCGATCGGAAACAAGTCGAAGTACTTCTGCGGAACAAACCACGGCTCATGGGGACGGTAGATGCCGCAGGCCAGGAAGAACGGTTTGCTGTGTTTCTTCTGAAGTTGCTCACTGATCCACTTCGAGACGAGCCAATCGCCGCCAAACTCTTCATCCGTCGCGTTGAGCGGGCCCCAGTCGGTCTCGACGTACTGCCAAGGGCCACCGCGAGGCAGACTAACGGGACGTTGTGCGGGATACATTGTTCGAGGAAAGGGATTTTCCATTTCTTTCGCAGGATAGTATTCATCCCAAGACTGCGCATCGATGAAGTAGTGCAGGATCTTCCCTGAGCCACCCGCCCAGTAGCCATGATTAGAGAAATATTTTGGCAGGAGATCGGCATCGGGCAGGATCTCGCGCATTTTTTGGCCGTTGGCATAAAGTCCAGACGTGTGCGGCGACAACCCGGTCATGATGGCCGTACGAGAGGGATTGCATGCCGGCGCGGCACAGTGAGCGTTGGTGAACAGCATACCACTGGCAGCAAGGCGGTCGATGTTCGGAGTCTTCGCCTGCTCATGCCCGCCCAGACAGCCAATCCAATCGTTGAGGTCATCAACGGCAATGAACAACACATTGGGGCGTGACTTGGCCAGGCGGAGATCTCCGCTCTTGATGAGTTCCGAGTCAAGTTTTCTTCGTAGTCGGCTCTTGTCCTTCGCGTAGTCCGGGTACTGGGCTACATTGCGTAATTGATCCGGATCTTTGGCGAGATCGTACAACTCCTCCGGCGGGCGCGGGGAAAAGGCCATGTCTGCAAAAGGCTTGGTGTCTCCGTCGTGACGGTGTAAGCGCAAGAACTGCTTTGAGGGGGATGGATCGATGTTAAAGGAAAAAGCGCCTTTCTCCGTTGGCCAGGGTTCGGCCGCAAAATCGTATTGCGGATTATGGCCTTCGACTTCACCAGTGGTCCAGTTCTCGGAGTCAAAATTTCGGATGTAAAGAAAGTCCTTAGTGCGCAGGGCACGAGTTGGATACGAATACACGTGCCTTTCCATACCCGTCAAAACGAAGGTTCGCGATGGATCAATCTGGCCAGCATCTTTCGACAGAAGAATCGGCATCAGGCTTCGGCCGGTCATCTGGTCCGATGGTTTCAGACCGGCCGCTTCCAGGAATGTCGGCGCCAAGTCACACAAGCTGGCAAAATCAGAGATCGTACGATTTCCCTTGACCTTATCGCCCCAGCGAATTGCCAGTGGAACGCGCGTTCCCTGGTCGTAGAGTGTCGCCTTGCAACGTGGAAATGGCATGCCGTTGTCACCGCTAATCACAATGATCGTATTCTCCAATTCACCCATAGCTTCGAGCCGCTCAACGACCCGCCCCACCTCACGATCAAATCGTTGTACTTCCCAAAGATAATCCGCGAGATCACTGCGCACTATCTCGTTGTCGGGCAGACAGCCTGGAAGTTTGACGTTCTCCAGCTTGATACCGCTCTTAACGCCTGCCTTCAACTCGTACGGACGGTGTGGGTCCTGCCCGCCATGCCAGTAGCAGAAGGGCTCACCTGGTCGGAGTTTTTCGATGAATTCATCGAATGACCGATATCGCTCGCCGAACGAGTCACTATGGCGAAAAGCGTGCTTGCTGGGCCAAACGCCTTTCCCATATCTGCCGATGCGATATCCGGCTTTCTCCAACATCTCTGTGTAAACGTCGTATTCTTCACGCAGCGAACCGCCGAGGCTGTCGCCTTCCTGAAGGCGCCAGTGATGTTGTCCTGTGAGAATACTCAATCGACTGGGCGTACAGGACGGTGTCGAAACAAACGCATTTTCGAAGAGCACCCCTTGCCGTGCGATCCGGTCGAATGCAGGCGTCTTCACAACCGGATCGCCAAGTATTCCCGCATGTGGCCACGACCAGTCATCCGCCATGAAGAAGACGATGTTAGGCCGTCGTTCCTGTCCGTCGTGTGACGAATCCGCCTGACTGACGCTAATTATGAGTGTCGTTATGAAGACAAAACTGGTCAGTTGCTTCATTGTAGAGCCCCAGAGTTTTTGGATGCCAAATAGGATATAATCATGCTTCCTTGCGGGGCTGAGTGCAAGCATTTCTTCGAG
>JADHXR010000104.1 GCA_016782865.1 Phycisphaerae bacterium | reverse complement strand
CCTCTCTTCTAAATTACCTAGAAAGCTGGAACAACTTAAGAGCCTTCCAAGACAAGTGTCACGCTTTCTTTCGGTGGCAGCTCACACATTAAAAATGAAGTTATAGAAAACGAATCCAACGGGATTCTATTGCGAGGCGTTATTACTTTTCCACGACCCAAAACCCATATGTAATCACCTGACTTGGTCCTCAGCCGATACTCGATTTCAAATGAGTCTCTTTTCCCAGCTAGAAGCTCATCTGTTGCTTCGCGTATTAACTGTCTATCATCGGGATGAACTAGTTTTTCCCATGCATCTTGCGACCCAGAGAGTTCGTGGGGTTCGTACCCTAACATAGTTGTGTGACGAGCGTTTCTACGGACCTCATTTGTTACTATATTCCAGTCCCATAAGGCATCATTAGTTATCTCCATTGCCAGACAGAATCTTTCTTCTATCTCCATTGCCAGACAGAATTCCTCTTCGCTCTCTCGCAGCTTATTCTCTGCTTTCCTGCTATCAGTGATATCCGTCCAGGCGCCTACACACTCAAGCGGCTTGCCTTGCTCATCGCGAATCAACCTCGATTTATCATGCACCCACCGGTAACTTCCGTCTTTATGTAGAAATCGATATTCAAAAACGTGAAAATCATCCTCTAATAGGCAAGAAAGTCCGGCGAGTACGCGCTCTCTATCATCTGGATGAATATGTTCGACCCAGAAATTATGATCTTCCAAAAACTGGTTTGGCTCATAGGCAAATTGATTCCTGACATTTTCGCTTATGAATGTGGCTGCCCACTTACCCCCAACTTCACATGTATAGGTGGTTGCTGGGCATGTTGCGAGAATAGACTCTACCCTCTCCTGAGTTCTTCTCAGTTCCTCCTGTGCCCGGCACAATGCTTGGACAGGCTCTTTCCTGATTTTCCTGGATTCGACCATCTGCTGAACTCCTGCTATGGCCCGTATGAACGGCCTTCCTTGTAACATCAATGGGTGATTGCCATCTGGAACCGGCAATTCACGCTCCTCAGTTAAGAACTTCCGTAACCCACAATCAATATAGTGTATCATCCCCCCCAAATAGTCAAGAATCAATTGCGGTGGGACAAAAAATAAAGCAAAACGCCGGGGCAAATGTGAGTCACTTAGGACCGTGCACGAATTTGATCTTTGCATTTCATACCGGGAGCCTCCAAGGCATCAAAAGCCAAAACGCTCTGCCCGAATTGTACGAGACAGTTGATGGAAAATGCATTCGGCGTTATGATGAGGCCAAAAGAAATCGTTTCACAGGGGTAAACGTGGCTGAATTGACTTGTTCTGAAAGGGTCATGCGAGTTCTGGATCGGCGGGAGCCGGACAGGATACCGCATTTCGAATGGCTGTTTGCAAAGAACGTCCGTGAGGCGATCTGCCCGGAGTGCAAAAGTCACAACGATTTTGCAGTGAAAATGGGGCACGATGCCGTGCTGGTCGCGCCTGATTTCCGGAAAGAACAGGTCGGAGCGACGCAATGGCGCAGCGAATGGGGTTACGTGGACGACTACGGCAACGAGGAACACGGCGTCGAGGTCGAGTCTCCGATCAAGGAAATGTCCGACTTCGAGGACTATAGCCCGCCCGATGCCCGTGCGCCGGGGCGGTACGACACCGTTGAATGGGCGGTCAGAGAGTTCAAAGGCGATAAAGCAATAGGCGTCCATCTCAATGATGTGTTCTCGGTACCACGCTCGCTGATGGGCATGGAGAATCTGCTCATGACGATTGCCCTCGATCCGGAGCTGGTCAAAGCGCTGGTCGAAATGTCGGTCGACATAAATCTGGCGATGGCGAAAGAGGTAGCGGCCCGCGGGGTGGATTTCATCTGGACCGGCGATGATTACGCCTGCAATACGGGGCCGATGATGTCGCCGGATCATTTTCGCGAGCTGTTCTACCCCGGCTTGCGGAGGGTAATTGGCGGCTTCAGGGAGCTGGGGCTGCCCGTCATCAAACATACCGACGGCGATCTCTGGCCTATTATCGAGATGATAATCGATTCGGGCATAAGCTGTTTGGACCCGATAGACCCGCAGGCGGGGATGGATTTGACCGAGGTGAAGAACAAATACGGCGACCGAGTCGCCTTAAAGGGCAACGTGGATTGTGCTCAGACTCTAAGCTATGCTACCGTCGACGAAGTGATTGCCGAGACCAAGCAGGTCATCCTAAAAGGAGGACCCGGCGGAGGATTCATACTTTCATCGAGCAATTCCATCCACGCCTCGGTCAAGCCGGAGAATTACATGGCCATGCTCGATACATTGAAGAAATACGGCCGTTATCCGCTCAGCCTGTAAATAAAACCATTCTGCATCGGAGGTACTTTGATGGAGTATCTGGCGGGAATTGACTTAGGATCGACGAGTCTTAAAGTGATCGCTTACGATCTCGCAGGCAACGCCGTGGCCCAGGCAAGCCGTCCGACCGAGCGTTTCAATCCGTATCACGATCATCCGGACTGGGCGATCTGGAAGCCGCAGCAGATTTGGGGCGGCGTGTGCGAGTCGCTGAAAGAGGCGATCGGACAGATCGATGACCCGGCCAAGATCAAGGGCGTCGCCGTCACCGGCATGGGTATGGACGGCGTCCCGATCGACAAGGACGGCAACTGGCTGTATCCGTTTATTAGCTGGCACTGCCCGCGGACCGAGCCGCAATTCAAATGGTGGACCGAGAACATCGGCGCCGAGAGACAATTCGAAATCGGCGGCAATCAGATTTGGGTCTTCAACACAGCCCTGCGATTGCTGTGGATGGCCGAGCACGAGCCAGAGATTCTTGCCAAAACTCAAAAATGGCTTTTGATCGAGGACTTCGTCAACTTCATGCTCTGCGGCCAACACGGCACGGACCACAGCATGGCTTCGACCACGCTGCTTTTCGACCAGAGAAAACGCGTATGGTCGGACGAGCTGATTGAAAAATCAGGCATTGACCGTAGCTTGCTGTGCGATCCACAGCCCAGCGGGACGCCGCTGGGAAAGGTCCACGCGAAGGCGGCCCAAGCCACGGGGCTCGCAGAAGGAACGCCCGTGGTGCTGGGCGGACACGATTACTGCTGCGGCACGCTACCAGTCGGGGCGTTCAGGCCGGGCGTTGTGCTTGATGTGACCGGTACGTGGGAGATCGTTGTCACGGCGCTCAGCGAGCCTGTTCTGAGACCCGAGGTCCGGGAAATGGGCATCCCGGTTCACTCGCATGTGGCCTCGCCTGATCTGTGGAGCATTATGGCAGCGGCCGTAGCAGGCGACATGCTTGAATGGTTCCGCGGGCAATACGGATTAGAGAAAGAACAGTCAGCCGAGGACGATGACTGGAGCGGCCTGATGAAACTCGCCGAGGCGTCACCACCCGGCGCCAACGGCGTGATGTTCCTGCCCCACATGTCCGGAAGTCACTGTCCCGTTGTGGACCATCAGTCTATGGGCGCATTCGTCGGACTGCGCAATATCGTGACCAAGGGCGATATGCTCAGGGCAATCATAGAGGGGCTGGATTACCAGTTCGTACAGATAGTCCGGGGGCTGGAAAAATCGCTCGGCGTCAAGCCCCAGAGATTCGTGGCGATCGGCGGAGCGACCAAGAATGAGTTCTGGATGCAGAACAAGGCCGACATGATTGGAAAACCAATCGAGACGCCCGAAATCGCCGAGCCCACGCCGCTCGGCGCGGCAATTCTGGCGGGCATTGGCGTCGGCCTGTACAAAGACGTGCAGGATGCCTATGAAAAGGTGTACAAGCCGCCGAAAGTCTACGAGCCCGACCTGGAATTGACTAAGAAATACCGCCAGTGGTTCAAGACCTTCGAAGGAATCTATCCATCACTGAAGAACCTGAACGCCCAGTTGCACGGCCTGCAATCGAGCTAATCGCCATAAGGTGACGGCCTCGGTCCTGCGAGCCATGCCCGTAAGATGGGCAGATTTGCTGCCCATGCGGTCCGGGCTCGTTACATTGACAGCATGGGCAAACGAGTTGCCCGTCCTACGGCTTGGACCGGTTGGTGAGTTCGCGCAGAAACTCAGGTCGCTTACTTCAATTTGACGACGGAAAGCGTGTAGGGCTTATCCCACGCGGTATTCACTATGCCTTCGAAGGGCCAGTCCATGTTGGAAATGATTACCTCGTTGCCGCGAAGAATTGCTTCGCAGGGCTGGTCGATTCCGCCGTCGGCGCCGTCGGTGTCACCATTGACGGCGATCATTTCGACCGAGCCGTCGGGGTGCACGAATTGCACGGCGTTCTGCACCATATCGGCTACGACAATTCTGTCGGTCTTGAGATCGCAGAACAGGCCGTCGGCAGATATGAGGTTTGGATCATCAACGAAAATCCTGTTCGATGTAATGTTGTCGCGGGAGTCGAAGGTGATCTTGTGGATCGTACCATCGGCGAAGTTGGCGCAGTAGAGATTGCCCTTGGAATCGAAGCATAGTCCGTCGGCTCCGTATCCAATCGCGTCGTTGTATGACTTGATCGTGGCGATCAGGTGCGGATCAGTCTCAAGGGGCGTCTTCAACTGAATGCCTTCGTCGCCGATCTTGAAGCGGAAGATGCCGCTGATCAGAGGTTTGGAGCCCGGCACCATGATAGTCTCGCTGACGTATATATAGTCGCCTTTGATCGCCACGGCGTTGGCGACGTTCAGGCCCGAGACTACCGTGACCGCCTCCTGTGCTTTGCCGTCTTTGACAACGATGCGCATCACGCGCGAGGTCTGGGGCGTTTCGGGGCCGAAGAGATTATCCGCATAATACAAATCGCCAGACGGCGCAAGGCATATCCCCATGGGGGCTGCGGTTCCGGTCCTGGGGTGTTTCGGCGGGACGAAGAACTTCGAAACCTTGTTCTTGGCCGAAACCTTCATTATATATGCGCCGGCGTTCGGATCGTTGTAATTCGGCACCGACAGTACGAAACCACCGTCCGGCATAAGCGCCATCCCATCGGGCGTGTTGCAGTAGTCAGGAAGTCTGACCAACAAGCGGGCCTTTCTTTCGCTGTTACAGCCACTGAGAATTAGACTGCAAAGTACGACTGACACGATTCCCACACTGACAAGTTTCTTTCTTAACATAATCGCTTCTCCCTAAAACTTTCTTCTACCTTCAGACCCCTGCGAGACTCTTGCGATCGGTCCCCAGCGCATCGGCTGCGATCATTGCGTCCACGACCGCTTCCGATGTCACACCGAAACAATGGCTCTCGCACAGCGAACCTTCGGAGGCACAGGCGTCGCCTATTGTCTTGAGCCTGCCTGGCGATACACCTTCGAGGCCGATGTCGGCGAACGTCACCGGCAAACCGACTGCCACTTCAAAATCGACCGCCTCGTAGACATCGTCCATCGAAACCGCATTATCCAGACAGAGCTGGCTTATTACTCCAAAGGCCACTTCTTCGCCGTGCATGAGGTGACGGCACTCGGTAAACGAGGGCAGGCAGTTGGCGATCATGTGGGCACTCGCCAGGCCGCCGCTTTCAAAGCCCAGCCCCGAGTGCAGGATGTTGGCTTCGATTACCTTCTCGACCGAGGGTGTCAGCGCGCCGGCTTCGACCGCTCGTTTGGCTTCGACGCCGTGCTCGAGCAGGATCTCGTAGCCGAGTTCGGCGATCGCCATTGCAGCCATCGTCGAGACTCCGCCTGCGATGTTTCCGGCGCCGGTTTGCAGGGCGACTCTGGCCTCGACCCAAGTGGCAAGTGCATCACCCATGCCCGCTACCAGGGCCCTGGCCGGGGCGCGGGAGATCACCAGCGAATCGACGAGAACCAAATCAGGGTTGAAAGGCCAACAGTCGAACCCTGTGCAGTTGCCGTCTTCGTCATACCACACACTCGCCGCACTGGTGGGCGAGTCAGTCGATGCGATAGTCGGACAGGTGACAATACGTATCCCAGTCTCAATCGCGGCGGCTTTGGCCGTATCCAGCGTCTTTCCACCCCCTACTCCTACCGCGATGTCGGCCCCCTTGTCCTTGATGATCGCGATCACGCGGTCAACCTCCTTGCGAGTGCAGTCGCCCTGGAAGTCGACGTCGATCGGTTCAAGTTTCTCGGCTCTCAGGCTGTCCAGCAATGTCTTTCCGACGATACCCTTGACGGCCGCGTCCCAAAGGAGCAACGGCTTATTGCCGAGTATCTTGAGGTACTTGCCGGCATCAGCCAGGGCGTTTCGGCCCTGAACGTATTTCCTTGGTCCAATCAGTATGTTGTGCACTTCGCTATCCTTTCAATACGGTGAGGACAATACTCGATTCTCGATCCTGGATTCTCGATTATGTCGAGACAATCGTCAATCGTCAACCGAAAATCGAAATGCATTCTCCGCTATTTCTTGCAATTTGCCGAATCCATGCTAATGTCTGTGTTCATGAATCTGGACTTGAAAGACAAGATAGCGCTGGTAACCGGGGCTTCACACGGTTTGGGAAAGACCACCTCTTTACTTTTGGCCTCTGAGGGAGCGAAGGTGGTTGTCAACTATCGGCAGAGCGCAAGACGAGCCGATGAGGTTGTGCGCCAAATCAAGGACAAATACGACACCGAAGCAATCCCGGTATATGCCGACGTGGGTAAGGAAAGTGATGTTGTGAGCATGTTCGAGAAGATCGACGAGCAGTTCGGCCGAATCGACATTCTGATCAACAACGCGGCCTATTGTCCGACCTGCCAGGTGGCGGACATGACCGAGCAGATGTGGAACTATACGCTGCAGGTCAATCTTACCGGGACATTCCTTTGCAGCCGGGAATTTGTCAAGCGTCTGCTGGACAGGCAGCAGCCTGGCCGCATCGTCAACATCAGCTCGCAGGCCGCATTTCGCGGCTCGACCACCGGGCACGCCCCGTATGATGCGAGCAAGGGCGGGATAGTATCGTTTACGGTTTCGCTCGCGAGGGAGGTCGCAGAGAAGAACATTATGGTCAACTGCGTTGCCCCCGGCCTGATGCACACCGAAATAATGGAAAAGGCCCTGCAAGCCAACATGCAGAAGTACATCAACAGAGTCCCGATCCGCCGGATCGGCGAGACCGAGGAGATCGCCCGCATGGTGGTCTTCCTGGCGGGCCGAGGCAGCGATTACATGACCGGCGCCACGGTGGACGTCAGCGGCGGCCTGGCGATGCGATAGCAATAGTAATTGAGAATGAAGAATGTCATTCTCAATTCTAAATTCTCACTTCTAAATTCTAATTCGCGCTACCGGCCAAGAACCGTGAACATCACATGCCAGCCGACACCGCTGCTGAGAGCGGCCGGGTCCTTCTCGGCGATGTCCGCAGGGCCTATCTCGCCTGCACAGTAAGCCCCGAACAGCGGGATGTCGTTTCCTATGACTCCCTGGATCGCGTTGAGTTCATCTTCGATGTTGTCGAGCTTACCCTGGCGGCCGGCACAATTGAAAGCCAGCACGGAAAAGGGTTTTGCCTTCATGTTCTTCAACGCCTCGTCGGCGCCGTCGGCGGCTGAGGAAATCACCTTCGCATTTTCTTTTGCCTGCCTGCCCGCCAGAGAGACCTCGAAATCTCCGGAGAGCATCAAGGCAATCGCGCTGTCGGTGTACATTCGACCTTGAAAGTACACGAACGTCTGACCGGCGTTCTTGTTTGCCGAACCGCCGGTAATGGGAAAGTCCTTGCCCATTACCTGCTGGGCGCCTTCGAGAAGAAACTGATTCTTCGGAGAGTGAGCGTCGGCCATGATTACCATCAGACGATCGTCGTCACTGCGGGGAATCTTGGCGGCCAGTCCCGAACCGCCGGTGCGCAAACGCCGGAGGAGTTCGGCTTCGTCGTCTTCGATGGTCAGGCCCGCAATACCCAGGTCCCGCTGGAGCGCCGCCGAAGTCGCAATCCCGTCACCGGCGATACCGAGAAGAGAAACAGAATCGAGATCGAGGCAACCTTCCTGGGCGAACGAGCCGTAGGTTGAGAAGCCGAAGACAATCTCCTTCGGCAAGACCGAACAGACGCCTTTGAGCACTTGTTTCTTCTGGGCCCGGCCTTCAAAGCACTCGGCCAGCACAACGGCATGCGGCGGCCTCTGGCCCATCTTCTCTCGAAGTGCCGCAGCAGCCCGCCTGCCCGCCTCGAAGGCATCTGTGTTGTTTGCCGAGGCAACGCCGGTTGTTATCGATCCGCCCTTCTCGGCGCCGGATGAAATATACGTCTCATTGACGGCGCACCCTGACAGGAGAGCCGGACAAATCAACAGTGACAGTATTGGAAACATTTTGGCGAGGTGCGTTCTTCCAGACATATTAACCTCCTTTGAACATAGTGCTCCCGATTGAAAATTCCCGTTTTTGCGCGGGTGAGTAGCTTTACAATAACAGTTTATGATTTTACTCGCGCGAATTTACTACCCTGAAGGGTATACAATTGACTCGTGACATCTTCTAACGTTTTGACGAACATAATCCGAATTCCACTTTGCTGTCATACGGCGGATCGGCAGTCCATTTCACCGAATCCCACGTACACCAAGCAAATCGATTTCGCTGCTCGGGCCAAAGTCCGGCTGCCTTGCCCCAATCGCGGATGCCCGTTCCGTCGGGGTCGTGCACAAGAACAGAAAAGGCGATCTCCCGGCCTACGGCAGGCTTGATTGTCGGGACCGCGGCAAATGGAATCGCACATTCATAATGCGTGATTTTGCCCTGCCTTTTGACGACGACCTGGGCATCCTTGAGATCCAACGCATCGAGACTCCTCTGCTCTTGTGTCACCGACAACTCCTGGGCCGGCCTGATTAGCTGAAAGCACCTGTCCTTGGCAAACATTCCGCCCACATCGACGATGATAAACTCTGATCTTTGCGCCTTGGCCTGCGGTGCAGACGCTGTGACAGCGTTGCGCGCCGCCAGAGCAAACTGTACGGCATCAACCTGGGCGGAATTCTTCTTGTAGCTGCGCAGCCTATCTTCCTCGACCTGCACATAAAGATAGAAATAGCGTTTGTCCCAATAGGTGCTTACCACGGTCTTCCTGCCGGCGGTTGTGAATGTGACAGGGATTGCATCCGACCAGTCGTTGAACTTGCCGTCGATTTTCGGCTCGAAATACGGTGCGCTCGCGCAGACCACGTTTTGTTGATGGACCGCTTTGTCTGAGCTCTGGATAACCGTTATCTCGATCGCGTACCGGTTCGATTTGGCATCGGAAGCTTTTTCAATCGTGAAAGGTAAGCGTTTCACCTCGTTGGGCTGCAGTCTCACCTTTCGATTCCTGGGAGTCCATTGCCAACCGGCAGGAAATTTAGGCTCAATGGTCACCGCAGACTCGGTGTTACCGGTATTTCGAGCCAGAATATGAGTCACGGGACCGGTGGCCGGCGGGACTGTAAAGTTCTCAGCCCGCACTGCAACTTGAGGTGCAGATGTTGCATTGCCGGCGGCGCCAACGCAGACCAAAAGGACGAGTTGACTCAGGCGATACATCACGTTACGACCCTTTCGAAACGACCAAATCCACAGAGCATGATACCTCCGACAGAAAGATCTTGCAAGGACCGCATTCGATTAGCGCCATTCGAAGCGGTAATTGAACCTGCGATTTGGCGCACTGTCGCCGCTTATGGCAAACTCAGTAATATCGCCGTCCTTTTGAATATTGTCCGCCCAATGGAAATCGAACGAGGACTTCTCTGTCGTGAGGTTAGGAATCGTACGCGACACCTCAACTTCGATTTCATTCTGTATTTTACGATAGCGAATCGCTGACTTCTGCGTCCAGCCCTTTTGCCTGTCGTAATGCTCGACGCTGGTTTGTAAACGGCTGGTTACGTTGCCGTTGATGCGATAGTCGTATCCGTTCCAGCCGGTTTTGGAATCACGATCTGCGTCGATGAACAACAGCATCCAGTTGGGGTCTTCCCAGGAAGTAATGGGCGCTGCCGTCTTTGCGTAGAAATATATGTTCTGCAGATCACATGCAACCTTCAGCGTGACGAAGTCATTTCTTCCGGTCTTGTTGACATATCTGCCCGCGTTTCCCCAGCCCTGCTCATCCCGATGTGTCGTATCTCCGATCGTATCCCGAAACTCCGGCCCTACATCCTTCCAGTCGTCGAAGCGCCCGTCAATTTGAACCGAGTAGTGACTTTCGGGTCTCCGGCGTCTGCGAACACCCTTATATCGGCGAATGTAGGAGATCATCTGGTAATAATAATTGTCCGAGTGCCCTGCCTCCATCGGCTCGATGTCCCGACTGTATTCCTGCGTGTACGCGTCGACGAAATATGTTTCACCGGCCCCAAGCGTTTGTCCTGTCAGCTTCTCGGGCGCTTTTGTCTGATGCTTGATAAAACGCTGAGCGACCCACTCGTTCCAACCCGTGGCGAAAACAAATTCCGGATCGATCTTCAAAGCCCGCTGCCACTGCTCGGCGAAATAAAGTCCAAGGTGCTCTTTTCCCGTCAGGCCGTAACGATTGGGGGAAGGCTGCTCGTCCGCCTGATAACTTCTCCCGATATTGCTGACCGGATGCTCCGCTGCGCTCACCGACACCTGCTCGGGACGGTCCGGGGATTCATGCCAGCCGTAACGGTTCAGTGAGTGATCCAACCACTGCCACGCATCTTGACCGTGAGTCCAGGCCCAACATTTTCGTATCGTAAAGAACGATCGGATTTCTTCGGTCAAATCCTCCGGCTCACCGAGTATCAAAGGCTTGCCCTTCCAATGAAACCAAAGCTCTCGATACAATCCCTTCGCATAGAAATCGCGGTACAGCGTCTCAATCGTCTGCCGCGGTCTCGAGTGCGCCAGGAAACATATCTGCGGCGTCTTATGCCCGGCCAAGCGCAACTGTCGATAAACCTCACAAAGCTTCAAATACACCTTCGAATATGTGAACGCATTGGTCACGTCAAATATCAACGTATCGATCCCGGCGTCGTTGAGCATGAATGCGTGCTTGCGAATCACGTATTCGCTATCCGACAAGTAGTACCCCAGTTCCGCCCGTCCCCAGTGGTGGAAGGCCCCGGGCGGTCCCCACTTGGGATCGTCGGGATTCTCCGCCAGCAGTTTGGTGATGTCGAACGGCCCGGCCGTGCCGTGCTGACCGAGCCAGAGAAAGTAGAATATGCCGACTGTCCTGTTCTCGCGGACAGGTCCGCATTCCTCATAGCCGGGCAACTGCCTGCCCAGAGCATCCGTCGCGACCCATGTGTCACTGAACAGGTCCCTCTGAGAGAATGCCGGGCAAGCAAGCGAAAGCACTGCTACGAGAAGAAATGAGACTTTGTTGCACACAGTAATCTCCTGGAACCGAGAAGCATCTTTCTATTGCGGCACCGCGCCCGCCGCGGATGGCAAAGATAGCAGGAATCCTTGAAATTGCAAGGGATTGCGATATAATCTCCTACATTCGCATGACCCGTGAGAGCATCATGAAGGAAAAAACATGTTGAACGATATACTGTTACGAGAAGCCGACGACCCCGACGATACAGAGGCCATCAGCACTTTTCGCGAGCGGTTGCGAGGCCGATATTCAGGCTGATTCCTATTTATTTGCCATCAAATGTCAATACATGGTCGTTGTTATTTTTGTTGGCAAAGTCGGTATTTGAAACGCTTGATTCCCTGGTTGAAATATCAATAAGGAACCGCCATTCATGCCGTACACCTTTAGTTCCCCGCTCGACTCGACTCCGCTCACTCATTCTGAATCGGCCCGGAGAGAAAGACGCAAACCGATGTGGTAACCCGGCGAATCGTCCACAGTGGCTGAGCCGCCGCGTCCGCACGCTGCCAGTTGGCAGACCGAGGAAGAACAAAGGAATCAAAGAACAGAAGAAGACCGTTGTTTAAAACTGCTATTCAATTCGTGACTGTCCTTAGTTCTCCCTAACGCTCCGTCCCATACATAATCAATCCTAAACTTATTCGATAAGGGTGACCCCCGATTGTCCGCCCGATTGTCCGTTCCTCAAGCCGCGTCTTTTCCTTTCATCCATGGACAGGTTTGACGCTGAGGGCAATCACGGCAACCGTGCTGGGTGGACAACAATGGCAGGATGACAAACGCGTCAACGATAAATGCTACCATTAGAATCACAAGCGCCCACGTGAATCCCTGGATCAGGGACGGCACAGCAGCAAGCAAAGGTAAAAACCACAAGGGCACGATTACAGGGATGTGCTTCTTGAATTTTTCGCCAAAGCGGTCTTCAGGTTGTCGATCGCGAATTCTGGCTGCGGTCTTGCCGTATCCACAAGGACAGGAGTCTGTGCCCCAGAACCGGCAGAATGGACACACGAAAATCATGATCCATAACGCGCCAGCCAATCCATAGAGGACGTACCCGGCCGCCGCGATGCTCGCCCAGAGCGATCCCCTGAGGGAGAGAAACAGGACAGCCGCACCGATTAGCGTCATCAAGATATAGGGCAGATTGTGTAAGAGCGTCTCCATGCCCGTATAGGTGCGGGCCGGTAGAGGATGACACGGATCTTGAGGATCGATAGATTTGCCTTCCATGTGTTTTCCTTTTGAATTTTAGCGATAGTCATCAGCCGCCTCGAACATATCCAGAATGCGTTCGAGGCCATCATATGGGACATTGCCGATATCCACTGTGAATTCGTCATCTCTGTTGGAGAGGGTCTTCACGTGTCCCGCGGCGAATAGAATGTTACTGGCCATTCGCTGGTGGCTCGTCCGGGTCTTCACCTGGAACGCCGCCAGCGAAGGATGCGCCAGGAATTGAACATCAGAGACTAATGCGGCAACGGGGCTACCGCTGCTATTCCGCCCCAGGTTGCTCAGCCGGATGTGAAGTGATTTGGGCGTTCCGGTCAGGAGCGCCACCGAGGCATGGCGATAGTAGAAATCGCTCTGAGCCTGGGCCTGTCCTACCCGGTCCAGTTGCTCTCGCGCCTCCGATGGCTGGTCCGCCCCCGGGCAGAAGAGGACCGTGGGCTGGTGTGAAAGGTAGCTCTCCAGGAGTAGCCCCAATCCCACCGGGGCGCCGTCCTCGAGAGAAAGCAGGCTCGTCACGTTGCCGGTGACCGTATAGAAGTTCGAGCCTGTGACCGGCCGGCCGGAAGGGCCAAACGGGATCGAATCATCAAAATCTTCCGCATACAGGTGGATTGCCACACCGACCTGACGGAGGTTTGCGGCACAGGCTGATCGGCGGGCCCGATGTTTCACCTGGGACAATGCCGGCAGCAGGATTGCTATGAGCAAAACCATGATAGCCATCACGACAAGAAGCTCGACAAGGCTCAAACCCCTGCGACGATCCTGATTGCAGACCGGTGCGTCGCTCAAAAGGGACAAGTCCGTGGCTGGGCATGGCTCCCGTAATTTCCTAAACTCGCATAGTTTACGCGACAATTCTACTCCTTGTTTGTGCCCGCCAAATTCGGAATCGGCATCGATTCGGCGAGACGGACATTGTCCAGAGTCCAGAAGCCCCCCGCCATCCCGGTCGCGCGAATCGCCACGCCGATCGTCTTGCCGGCCCAGGCCTCGTCCGAGTCCACGGCCGGCAGATATAATGAGAAATCCTCAAGTTGCGTTGTCGATAGCCCCGTTGCCTCGACCATCACTGACGCGATGTCCACTTCGGACTCGGTCTCATCATGATAGTACAAAACCAACTCAATCATATCGACCGGCTCGGCCTCGGACGGCGGGAACCGCATCGAGACACCAACGCCCACGGTCAAGCGATAATCGCAGCCCACCCTGTATGTCGCGGAGAGCTGCTGCTGAAAACCATTGCCAAGTTCGGAACCGAGAAATGCCAGTTGATCGCCGTCGGCATTGGCTACATGGTCCGGGCTATCCGCCGCCGTATTGGCGAACACGCCAGTATTGGTGCTGCCTAACGTATCGAGGTCCAACTCCGTCCACCCATCCACCATAGGCAGCGCCCCAAAGCCATTCGGGTCCACAAAAGGGTCCTCGAACGAAGCGTTCTCAATCGGAATCGGTGCCGACCAGACAGGACTTGTGAGCCATGAGCCCGCTAGCACCAGCAACATCAGGTAGATAATGTAACGTAACATACATATAAAGGTTAATGGACCATATGAATCTTTAGTCAAATTCTTTAGATATTTTGGCTTCATTGTCTGGCATCCGTCATTTCATTTTCAGAATTTAGAAATGCTGACCAGGAAGGAGGCTGTATCCAAAAATGCCTAGCAGAATTATTTGTCAGTCTTTCTTGGTCGGTTCCATCTGCATTCATAACATAAATCTCAGAGAGTTGATCTCTATTTGACCGGGATTTCCCATATACACTTCACTGAACCACTCCTGCACACTTGGAACCCCATAATATCAAGATCTCATTGAGATTGCAACAATTCTCTGGCCACCCCAGCGAGTTGTCTCGCAAAAGACGCCCAAAAAGATGAACACTTATGTCGAGAAGCCACCTTTTCCTAATAGTGTCCATTTGGCACCGGCTACTTGGGAAATCCGGGATTCATCAGTCTAACGGCGCCCCGCTGGCTTTCAACACAGCTTCCTGCACCGCCAGGTCGTGCTCGGGTGGGTATTGTGATTCCTTCTCGCCACGGATGATTCGCGCCAATTCAATGAGTTGATCATCATAGCGTCCCGCTATTCTGGGTAGCGTTACTTGCTGGTATCCCTTTTTGTATTCCTCGACCGGTCGATCTAAGGCCAACAACAGCTTCGGAGGCTCCAGGGGCCTGATATCCACGGTCCCCCGATCGCCGCAGACTACGAATTGCCGTCGCTTCTGACCGTCTACTTCCACCAAAGCGCTGCGAATTGTCGCCGTGCATTTGGCGTATTCAAAAACGGCTAACTGGTTGTCCGCCAGGTCATCCTGCTCCGGGCGCGTATGTCGGGAGAATCCTGTGACTTTGTCCGGTTTGCCCAGCACCTTTACCATCGCGTCAATCAAGTGACATCCCAGCTCAAACATCGAGCCGGGATATACGGCAAGCCTTTTGCGTTGCTCAGCGTCTATGGTCTTGCTGATCACACCATGGACCTCGAAGACGTCGCCTAACCACCCCCGCTGCGCCGCCTGGAAGCAGAACCTGAAGGCCGGGTTGTGCCGGAACATATATCCCATTTGCACCGTGAGCTTGCGGCCGGTGGCTTCGTCCAGCAAGTCCCTGAACGCACTGACCGACAACCCCGCCGGTTTATCGAGGTGAATATGCATTCCCGCCGAGACGCAGCGCATTGCGGTCGGCACCAACTCGGGGATGTCCGTTTCCACCGCGACCGCCTGAAGGCCGGGCGTGTTCAGCAGTTGCTCTTCGCTGATCCACTTCAATCCTCGATACGCCGAGCGTTTCTTCGCATCTTTTCGCCGGTCCGGATCGGGCTCTGCAATTCCAACCACTTCATAGTGGTTGCTCAGTTTTCTCAGCGTAGCCATCTTCCCGGCTGCATGTGCGTGAGCAGTCCCAATCTGTCCGACCTTGATCGGGTCAGGTGAACGAGATGCTTGAGCCTTTGGAATGTGCAGCAAAGGCGGAGCGATCAGACCGGCGCCTGCAAACCGTCCCACATTCTGCATAAATCCTCGTCGATTCATGAACGCATCATATTCTCTCAAATGAGAGAAGTCTATGATCCGCATAATATTCTTGGCTCGCGGGACGAGAAGAATACACAGGAAAGATTGCCGGAGGAATTGAAAATGCTATAATATCGGCAAGATACGTCAGGCCAGTGATCAAGTCGTGAATAACTCTTTTGGAGAGGAGAATCACCCTATCGCTTTGACCGGTTGATACTGCGCGGCGCGCCCGTTGGACCGTAACACTCGCGCGAGAGATAATGACCTATTGTCTGAAGCCGGACTACTTGTTACAATGCCGCAGAAGGTATTATTTTCAATCGTTCAATCTGAAGGAGAAGCACTCATGAGAACGAAATTCCGGATCCTCACAATCCTCGCATTTGTTTTGTGTACCTTGAGTGCCGAACAAGCCTTGACGGCCCAGGGAGGCTACGACCTGCAGGCAAAGCAGATTCTGGATGCCACGGGCTTTAGAGGCGGAATCATCGTGCACCTCGGCTGTGGTGACGGCAAGCTGACCGCGGCCCTGCGGGCAGGCGAAAGCTATCTTGTCCACGGGCTGGACACTGATGCCCGAGCAGTACGCGTGGCAAGAGAATACGTCCGCAAGCAGGGAATCTACGGCCCGGTGTCGATCGAGCAATTCGACGGAAAGTCGCTGCCCTACACGGACAATCTCGTGAACCTCGCAGTGGCCGAGAATCCTGCCGGCGTGCCGATAGACGAAGTGATGCGCGTGCTCGCTCCCGGTGGCGTGCTTTACGCCAAAAGGGACGGGCGCTGGAACAAAACCTTCAAGCCGCGACCGAACAACATCGACGAGTGGACCCATTATCTCCACGACCCGAGCGGAAACGCCGTGGCTCACGACGAGGTGGTCGGGCCCCCGCGTCACATTCAATGGGTCGACGGGCCGAGGTATGACAGGAGCCACGAGCACCTTCCGAACCTCTACGCGCTGGTTTCGACCGCCGGACGGATTTTCTATATCCTGGACGAGTCTTCCCTTTCATCCATCCGGCAAACGCCCGAATGGCGGCTCGTCGCTCGCGACGCCTTCAACGGAACAATGCTCTGGAGAAAACGGGTCGGCGAATGGTATCCCCATATCGTTAACTGGGGACAAACTCCCCGTCAGCTTCAGCGAAAACTGGTGGCTGTCGGTGACCGCGTTTATGTCACTCTCGGTCTTCATGCGCCTCTGACCGAAGTCGATGCCGCCACGGGGCGGACCATCAAGGTTTACGACGATACCGAAGGCGCCGAGGAGGTCATCGTGCATAAAGGGATCTTGCTGCTGGCTATTCGAGGCGTCACCGACGAGCGCACGGCCGAGTTGGCCAAATGGGCGGAGATTCTAAAGCGCAGGTCGTCTCCACTGGATGCGCGAGAGACCGCCGAGCCATTAGTCAAACGCCTGCGTGCGGTCGAGGCAAAAGGCGCCAAGTCAATCATCGCTCTCGATGCCGACACCGGACAATTGCTCTGGAAGAAAGACGGCGCCAACGCTTCGGCGTTGCGGACCAATAGTCTGTGTGCCGAGGATGATCGCGTGTTTTACCAGAACGGCGGCGAAATCGTCTGTCTCGATCTCGGGACCGGACAGAACATATGGTCCGAGTCCTCTGCTCCTCTGCGATGTGTGTACGACGGCACCGTTTATTGTAGCGGCGGCAAGACGGTGACAGCCCACTCGGCAGAGAACGGCCGGGAAAAATGGACCAAGCCGACCCTGCTGACCGAAATCCGCGACCTGTTCGTCGCCGGCGGATCTCTCTGGCTCGGCGGGTTTAAGCCATTCCCATCGAAAAGAGGCCCATCCTGGGGCCCTTACTTCGCCACTCAACTCAACCTGGCTACCGGCGAAGTGATGATGCACATCGAACCGGAAAATCCGAGTCACCATCACCGGTGCTACTCCAACAAGGCAACCGACCGCTATATCCTCGCAGGCAGGCGGGGAACCGAATTCATCGATCTGGCAGCGGGCGAGGTTCTGTGGAATAGCTGGGCCCGCGGCGCATGCAAGTACGGAGTCATGCCGGCCAACGGACTTCTCTACACCCCGCCTCATCCCTGTGCATGCTACGTCGGAGCCAAGCTGACCGGCTTCCACGCCCTCGCGCCGCAGCGGCGGAAGTCAGACGTCAGAAATCAGAAGTCAGAGAGATTAGAGAAAGGTCCCGCCTACAAACAAATCGCCAATCGAAAACCTGTCCTGAGCGCAGCCGAAGGATCGAAAATCGAAAATCCCCAAGACTGGCCCACGTATCGTAGGGACGCCCAGCGAAGCGGCTACACACCCACTGCTGTTCCGGCCGTCTTAACCCGCAAGTGGCAGGCGAAAATTGGCGACAGACTAACGGCTCCG
The DNA here is from genome assembly GCA_016782865.1 of Phycisphaerae bacterium. Taxonomy (GTDB): domain Bacteria; phylum Planctomycetota; class Phycisphaerae; order Sedimentisphaerales; family Anaerobacaceae; genus SG8-4. Next base: position 10,635 of record JADHXR010000104.1, on the reverse strand, counting down.
GTTGTCGCCGAGGGCAGAGTGCTCGTAGCCTCCGTGGACGAGCACAGTGTCTCAGCGATTGACGCAGATTCCGGCAAGTCCGTCTGGCGCTTCACGGCCGGCGCTCGCGTCGACTCACCGCCGAGCCTCCACCAGGGCCGGGCGATCTTCGGGTCTCGCGACGGATACATCTACAGCGTGCGCGCCTCAGACGGAGAACTCGCGTGGCGACTACGGGCCGCTCGCGAAGACCGGCGTATCGCCGCCGGCGGCCAGCTCGAGTCCGCATCGCCTGCACTCGGAAGCGTGCTCGTCCGGGACGGTGTCGTATATGCCACGGCGGGCAGATCGTCCTACCTTGATGGCGGGATCGACCTGTACCGAGTCGAACCGCTGACAGGCAAGACCCTGTCGAAGACACCGATTTACAGTCCCGACCCTGAGACCGGCAGACAACCAAAGCAGTCCGCGCCGGCGGTCATGCCCGGCGCTCGTGCGGACATTCTCACTGCCGACGCTCACCACGTCTACTTGCGTGACATGGTCTTCAACACACAAGGTGTCAATGTCGCCGAGGGTGAACCTCACCTGTTCACGCTGACCGACTTTCTGGACGATTCATGGACTCACCGCTCCTACTGGATTTTCGGAACGAAGCCCTCAATCTCCACCGGCTGCAGCGGGCGCGACAAGAATCTCATCTTCGGCAGGCTGATCGTCTTTGACGAATCGAATATCTACGGCTACGGACGCAAGCAGGTCCACTGGTCCAACATGTTGCAGGACGGACCATATTGCATATTCGGCATGAAACGCGGCGAGACTGAAAAGCGCTGGGAGAAGGCCGTGCCGATCCAGGTCAGGGCGATGGTCCTGGCGGACAAAATCCTGTTCGTGGCCGGCCTGCTCGCCGCTGAAATCGACGGACCCGATGGACCCGACGAAAGCCGGGGTGCTGTTCTGATGGCCCTCTCGGCTTCTGACGGAGCGGAGCTGGGACGGTGTTCACTTGATTCGACGCCCGTCTTTGACGGCATGGCCGCGGCCTACGGACGGCTTTATGTTTCAATGAAGAATGGAAGTTTGCTATGCCTGGAGAAGTAGCCAAGTTCTGCCCTTCGTTTAAGACAATGGGAATGGATGCGTTCTTACCGGTAGTAGCTCGACATGTTGGCTCCAGTTCAATTCGGCAGCCGGCTGCCGAATTCGATGATAGGCCCACTCAATTTCGCCGGCGCCGGCGAAATTGAGTGGGCCAGGTAACCTTAGTCTGTTGATTTGCCATAATCTGGCTCCTGCCGCTCGTGAACCGCCATGTTTCGCGGGCCATTGGGCGGAACCACACGATGCTTCAAGCGCTGGTATAGGGGATCATCTTCAATCATGCGTCGTGTCTTTTCTCTTTTTTCAGCCCATGATAAGGCGGCATCTTCTTCATCGATCTCCTCCCGTCTCTTGCGCATAAACGCGACTGCATCAAAGGATTTCTCTTTATTCATTGACCAACACCTCCTTGGGCGTTCGAATCTCAATCAGACCGTATCCCTGTTCAAGGTTGACAGCATTAAACAGCCGTATTTTACCAAGATTCACGACATGTTTAAAGTTCCAACTTACAATCACATCGGCGCCGCCTACGGTTGCCAGAGCGACGTGCAAGGCATCGGCTCGACATGTTGACTCCAGTTCAATTCGGCAGCCGGCTGCTGAATTCGATGATAGGCCAACTCAATTTCGCAGTCGGCTGCAAAATCTTGTGAACGAGGTAAAATTGTCGCATTTTATAGAGGTCTCTCTTTGAAAATCCACTGCCCAGTCTATTCGATAAATCTGTGAGAAAGTAGAAAGGACAAAAGCAAAAGGCAAAACAACCACAGATTTCGCGGATGAACGCGGTTTTTTGTTCACCACAAAGGAAAGTACGAAGAAGGACAATAATCATTAGTATTGTCATCCCTGCGAAAGCAGGGACAATCATCAATATCGAAGATCCCGATGTATCGGAAATCAATTGCAAGGGCCAAGAGGGACCCGGAGCTGGATATCATAGACCGTGCATATGGACCTAACCTGAAGACAATTGCAGTTCAATGATCTCTGCTCTGCAATCGCTAAGTTCTAACTTAAGGGCAGGCCCCATAAGGTACCGATAGTAGCTCAACATGTTGGCTCCAGTTGAATTCGCCAGACGTCTGGCGAATTCGATTATAGGCCAACTCAACTTTGCCGCCGCCGGCAATATTTTGTGAGTCAGGTAAAACTGTCGCATTTTATGGAGGTTTCTCTCGGAAAAACCACTGCCCAGTTTATGCTGCAAATCCTCGGAAAGATGCTCCAGAAGCCGGACGCGATATTCAGCCTTTTCAGTAAGTGCGTTTTGCCAATACCTCAAGAAAAGGCCCCTGGAGTTCCTCCAAGGTCTCAAAGCTAAAGCTTAAAGAAAGGGCCCTGCGCAGCCCTCCCAAGTAGCAGCCAAAACCTGTAACTTATAACTTAAGGTCAGGCCCCCAAAGCTCCCGTGGACAGAGCTGTTCCACGAAATAGGCTATCCTGCGGGCCTCCGCCACATGATGACCCTGGAACTGACCGATAAGCTCTTGCCCACGGATCAACGCCTGCGCATCTCCAGCAATATGGAACTGTACTGGGACCGCATCTTCCTGGCGCCGCTGGCACACAGCGCACTCTCTGTGCAGGAGGCGGCCGTGACCCAGGCAGACCTGCACTTTCTGGGCTATCCCAAGGAGTTCTCTTCTGACGGACGACTGCCCAAGCTCTATGACTATGACAGCGTGGATCGGATGATTCCCTGGAAGAGCATGTCCGGCCAGTACACACGCTACGGAGACGTCACTGAACTCCTGGATCGAGCCGATGACTGCTATGTCATCATGGGACCGGGGGAAGAGATCACCCTGCGTTTTTCGACCCACGCCTTTTCTGCTGTGCCCAGGGGATTTCAGCGGCGCTTTATCCTCAAGACAGACAGCTTCTGCAAGGACATGGACCTCTATACGGCCCATCCAGACACAGTGACGCCCCTCCCCTTTCACAGCATGACCCAATACCCCTACGATGCCAATGAGACCTATCCCCAGGACCTGCGGCATCAGACCTACCGACGGCAGTACAACACCCGGACAGTGGTCGGGCAGTAGGCGGCAGGCGGTAGGCAGTCTGCCCTACGAAGCCTTAGCGAAGTGGGGAAGACAGAAGGTAGAAGATACCAAGGATTCTGAATTCTAGGCATGGTTCGATAAGGGTAACATGCATCTACAGGTTGTTACTCAAGACAGGCGGTTTGTGTACCACGCCAGGAGATTAGATATCCAATAATCAACAAGGAATATCCATCGGATGAAGTAAGAAGACAGAGCGTAGCGACGTCCTCCCTTGGAGCTTGTTGTGCCACCAATATCGAAGCGAACGTCAAGGATAACCGGGCCGGAAGTTGACGTTAATGAGCGAGGCGAACGCGCGACGCTATTCCGGCTCCGGTTCATCCGTTTGTTCTGCAGCATTTGTCAAGTCGAGCCAAACGCTGTCGTAGAACGAGTTGATTTGTTTCGTGAGGCGACCGTCAAGCTGTATTCCTTTACATGATTGAATGATTGCACGCTCAACTAAGGGATCGATAAACGCAAGTTCGCCTGCAGTCGGAATCACAAAGGGCAGCCTCTTCATGTAGTTTGCCGAGTTGTTTGCAGTAGGGTTGATTTGCCGAATCAGTCTTGTAGCGATGGAAGAATTCAAGAACCCTAGAATGTAATACAAAAGCCTCGGTGATGCTGGAAAAACACCCACGATTCCTTGGTCAAAAAGCCGCTTTTCGAGTAAAGCACCTGTCAGCCTCGTCGATGCGACCATCGGCACCCCAATGCCGTCACGGAAGTAATACGACGAGTTCTGAAAACGCGCCGGATTCTTGCCTTTGCGACGATACTCGGTGACGGCTTCACGACTCCAATCGACGTACCAATGCGTTGGCTTATGATATGGGAAAGCGCCGCCACGCATGATCGGTATGAAGTGCTGTTCGCCACTGATTCCATCGAGAGTCGGGTTTGATACTGCAACTTTATTGAAGTCTACGTTTGAGAACTTTTTTGAACGGGGGACAGTGCCATCCTTCCGACGAACCCACCTCACATCATTGCCAGAATAAAATCCCGTCCGAATCTCTGCGTGGTCTCCAAGGGATTCAGTGGCGCGATCGCACAGGGCGATTGCGTGGTTTACGATGTGTAAGTCACATTTTTTCCGAGATGCAATCTCCAACTGTGTGAACATCGACACGTTGCATTTCCAGTCGGAACATGATTCAACACACGACACTAACGCTTCTACTGATTGGAAATTATTAAGGAGCTGGAACTCGTGGTCATTTGCCGGTGCGCTATTTGTAAGGGAAATGATGCAAAGGCCCGAATAACCAAAATTGACGTTTGGAAAAAACTTGGACGGGAACAATGCGAGTTCTTCGATCGTGGTCGTCTTGAAGATTCGGCGACGCAGAAATTCGTGGCGATTCAACCAAAGAAACGTATCAGGAATGATGAATACAAGACGGCCACCTGCGTCAAGAAGGTCAAGACAGTGAAACAGGATTACACCATAAGTGTCGCGCACGTACAGTTTGGGGAATTGAGCTTGAAGCCGTCGCCTTCGTTGAGGCGTTTGGTAGGCCCCGTACGGCGGATTAGCAACAATTCGTGAAAAAGAGATGCCTTGATCGAATAGAGGATTGCTTCCCACCTCCAGTGCATCTTCGTGGTGAATGTCGATATTTGTTTCGCGATACTTTGAGACAAGACCATGAACTGCATTTTCATCCAACTCGGATAGCCGAATCGTGGCATTTGGCGAAACGGCGAGGACTCCATCAACAAGGTCGCCATCGCCAGCGCATGGTTCCCAAATCCGATCCTCGTCACGAGGGACGAGGCGCGACGTCATGTATTCCACAATTGGTGTCGACGCCGTGTAGTGGGCTTGGAGGGTGTCGCGATATCGTGTTGGCCGAGTGACTACCATATCAAATACTTTACGAGATCTTGATCGGTCAAATACTTGAAGCACGAACAGTCAATGTCGTTTGGCCAATCAATGTTGTCAACAATCCACCCACCAAGGTCGAAACCCGAGAACTCCAACACCTTCGGATAGGTCTCCTCCCCGCAATAAACCTCCCATAGATCGGAATTCTTAAGTGTCTGCAGGTAGTGGTTGTTTTCGTCCTCAGCTGACCTCACGAACAACATGCATCGGTAATCTTCAGGCTCGATGTTCTTGTATATGCTTGCAACGAGAAGAAGGCGGTTGGTGTTTCCCTTTTCATTAGACCCAAATCCACTCTTGCAGTCGACTATATGACGAATGCCATCCTTCAAGAAATGGAGGTCCAGTTCGAGTTTGATCTCGCCAGAAGTCACAAGTTGCCAAACTTGGTCGTAGTACTCCAATAGAGTCGTTTTGTCCTCGTCAGGTAAGTTGAGATTAGCAATGAAATCCCGTACTTCGGTCGTGAGACGCGACCGGACATCATCAAAAAGCGGTGGAATGAAGAGCTTTACGTTGTCTGAAACCGGCAGATCAAAACACGTCGTAACGAACGGTTCCCAGAGTTCGCCGATTCGACGGGAGAATGCCATGTATTCATACGGCCACACTTCGTTGCGGCTTTCTAGCATGGTCACATTAACGCAGTGCATTAGCATCAATCGCGAACGAAGCAATTCCTCCGTTGACCATTGATCGTTGGCCGCAGTTTGATTGAGAACGGACTCCAAATTCTCGCGTTCGCGCCCGAGTGTTTTGTTCAGGGCGGAAGCTCGCTTCTTGAATTGCGTCGTTCCGTACTTGCGCGTCACGTCAGCGAGTAGCTCTGTGGTGCGTGACCGCAGGTACGCAAGCAATTCAGGTTTTCGATCGCCGAAATTGGCGTCAATTTCGAGTGCCATTGTCATTTGCATCCATTCAGTTGGCAAATTGCAGGTTGCTGCATAAATATTATTATATAGTTTCTGTATATTAACCTTGCAAGTTATACTTGCCAAGATAAATTTGCCAATCCATAGTGATTTTCTGTCTGTATAACACCCCAAAAAGCATGTTATACAGAGGCTGGCTTTTATCAGATGATAAGAGTGCCAATGGAACTAATGAAGAGTTTTGTCGCCCTAAAGAAGGAGTCAAGGGGTCAGGGTTTAATTCTTGCACTCGTGCGTTTGTAGAATCGCTGTTGGAGCTTCAAGGGACCTTTCCTTATTCCTTTAGTCTGCTACAAATGAAATTGTGCGCAAAATGCGACAGTTTCACCTGATCACAAAATATTGCCGCCGGCGGCAAAAAGCAACCGTCAGCGCGTCGGTCAAAAGGGGGCCAGCCCTTAAGTTATGATTCCGCTGATAAACCCCTAAGAAGGGCCATGCTACCTTTGTTTTTGGCCCAATATCGCAGGTTTTTTAGCTGAGAACAGGGTTCTTCAGCAGAACCAAGTTATAAGTTATAAGTTAGAAGATGCCTTACGCCAACCGACGTCTCACTTTTGCCATGATGCTCCGTAGCTCTCTGTCCGATTCCAATTGTTCATTCAATTTCTTTAACTGTAAAGATACCGCAGCCCCACTACGCAGACCCATTGCCTCAGCCGCCGAGCGTTGAGTGCATCCAGCATAATGACACAGTGCGTAGGCAACAACTGGCCGAGTCATAGAGTTCCTGCATCGATGGGCTATCGCCTCCCGACGAACAGCCAGAATATCCAAGACAGCGGTCAGTACCTCATCAATTGAGTGATAGCTCGCACCACGGCGAAAGGAAATGTCCTCCTTCCTGCCATGCGACTGAATTAACTCCTCGTACATCTGCCTGGCTCGGTCATGGCTCTGGTCTGAGCCGATGCAGAATCGAGAGCGATGTTTGCTTTCTACGAAAGCCGCATCTATGTCCCGAATTCCCGCCTCGACAAAACGTCGGTACGAGGCAGGCTGTGTCTTCTTGGGCCGACCCATCAAGGCAAGAATCGGTTCATAGTCGACATAATCCAGACGCGAACTACGGCCTATATAGCTACTATAACTACTCCACACGTATTGCCGAAGAATCTGAACCCGCTCTCGGTCCGGTTTCTTCTCGTTAGCTTTCACAAATACGGGATTCAGATGCACGTAACGGCTTAGTTTCAAGATGTACTCGTCTTCGTCAACTAATGTAGAGCCGAAACGCCCCTGCAACAGATGACCACTTCTACGATGCTTGCGATTGAAATAAACCGTATAGGCGGTCTGCAAACGGTGCATAAAACGGCTTAGATTGCCCTGGGGGGTCTCCAAAACGAGGTGAACGTGATTGGTCATCTGGCAAAAGAGATACAAACGTATATCGTAAAGCCGGACACTCTCGCTTAGCTTGCTAAGAAAATGCCCACGATCGCCGTTCGTGAGCAAGATACTGCGCCGATCGTTTCCACGCATGGTAACATGGTGAACCGCCCCTTCATAGGTTATACGCAATGGCCGAGCCATGACAGAGACAATAACACAAATTCAGGCATCAGGCAAGAATAAACTTATAACTTAAGGGCGGGCCCCCTTATCTTCGAGGATGTTGTCAGAATGAGAATTGATTATTGTTCTCTTTTCCCTTCGCAAGAAATGAGGGAAAAGAGAAAATCTACCATGTGTTTCGTACTTGGTCACAGCCCAGCAGCGTGAGCGGGAATTCCGGGGACATATACTTAATTCCAGCCGATATCTACGTTCCAAAGCTCCGCAGTAATTCAGCCCAGCCGTTGTCCTCTATCAAAACCTATCATTATCAAGCACAACTCATCGAAAAATGTACCACCTGTGGGGCAGGCGTACACCTTTAGTTACCACCATCAATTTACATCAACTTATCAAGAATCTCAATAGGAATCACGCCGCTTTCTATGCGATCAGCTTTTTCTGGGTCAGGCGCTCCATAAAAGGCTATTCCTACAACTTCGTTCTTATCATTAAGTACTGGACCACCCGAGTTTCCATAAATGATCCGCGCACTTACATTCAATGTTTTAACTTTGAACCAACGACCTCTGCCTGTTATTTTGCCATCATGTATATGGATTGACTTTCCTTTAGCATAGTTTGGAAAGCCGATTACCTTCACAGTATCTCTTGTCTTAAGAATAGTACTATCACCCCTAACCAAGCTGGCTTTTGCCCAACCTTGTGCAACTTCAATTATTGCAAAATCCAAGTTTGTGTTAATATGCTTTACTTTTAGTCTCTGCTTATCAGCAGGCTCATCCGTTTTATACAGATAGGTATCAAGTTTATCATTTTTCAAATTATGTGCAGACGTTACTAAGCCAATACCGCGTAACATAAATGCTGTTCCTTGTCCTCTGGGGCTCTCCAGGACAAAAACCGCCTGCTGAAGATTGTCCGAATCTGCCTCCCTCACAATCCTGATAAAGGAAAAATCCGGATCTAAAGATGCTAATTTCTCACTAAACTTTTGATAGGTTGGATTTCGATCTCCTCTTACCATTTTCAAAAAATTAATTTTCCCCTTAACAACATTCTTAAATAATATCCCTGGTTCATAAGGCCAACGTTTCTTTTTATCATAATCATTGACAAATCTGTTCTCAGCAGCTATTAGGCCGTGTTTGTCCCAATCATGTAACATCGCACGAATTTGATTTGTGTATTTTCGACTTACATTAGGAAATTCATTAACTATAAGTCCTGTCACTTTCTGTCTACAATTTCGATGTTGAATCCAAACCTTGCTTGTATTGACGGAAAACTTATTTTCCTCAATAATTTTATTAAGCTCTTTGCCAACATCGGCTTTCAATCTCCATCCAGACTCAAGACGTGTCACGTTAGCTAATTCAGCCGGAAAGTTCGGTCTATTTGTAGAAAAAGTCATGTCGTCTACATACCTCGTGTACTTACAGTCGAACCTCTTTGCAAGCCTATACAATTCGTCATCCATCCTTGCACAAATCATATTTGAAATAATGGGCGACGTTGGGGCTCCCTGTGGCAGTTGGTTGTTAAAGCAGCAAATCTGTGCCAGCACTGTTGCAACCTTAGGGGGAAGCCGGTAGGGGTTGGCCATAAACATGCCTCGAACTCTTCCAAAGTTGATAGATGGGAAAAAGTCTAACAGGTCAATGTTAAAGACATAGTCTTTTCTTGTATGACTTTGGGCATTAGTTCGTACACTCTTCCCATATATAAAACCATGAACTGAGAATTTCTTTTTATAAATGGTTTTATAAAGATTCTGCAGAATATAGTTGAGCTTTTGTTGTATTATCTTTATGGCAGTAACCGGAGCACATATCTCACGAACTCCACCAGATTTCTTGTGAACAGTAAAGGTCTTGTATCGTCTGGTCGGATGAGCAACATATAAATGGAAATTTAATACCTTATATGGGATCTCAAGCAGTGCAGCAACATCATGCGGTGAACTTAACGACTGGAATTCCCCAACAGCTTCATCAATATTTTTCCTAAGTTGTATATCCAATCTATTCCTCATACAAAAGAAGCGCTCGTGGAATTATTCAGCTTACTGCAGATTATGCATATATCACATAGCTATACAGCAAGTAGGCAAGTATGCACATAAAGCTAACTTTGTTGTTTGAGACTATCGCTGGAGCAGCGACAAGAATAAATATCTTACCCACGAGCGCCTCAATTAATAGTCATTTGTATCAACTCCTTATTCTCTTGTTCTATGACAATACCCTTTTAGAATAGACCATTCAAGGACTTTTACAGCCAGATATTGCGTTTTGCAAAGGTCAAGGGGTCAGGGTTTAATTCTTGCACTCGTGCGTTTGTAGAATCGCTATTGGGGTTTCAAGGGTAACCTTTCCTTATTCCTTTAGTCAGTTACAAACGAAGTTGTGCGCAAAATGCGACAGTTTTACCTGACTCACAAAATATTGCCGCCGGCGGCAAAGTTGAGCTGGAGCCATCACGTTGAACTGCTGGCAGTCACAAACAAAGCGGCAATAGCGCGATTTCATTGATCGAATAAGGTTTTATGTTCAAGACCGCAAGAAATAGAGAACTCTTGGCTGCAAAGCGGCGAACCCTCTACAATTGACTATTTGCTATTGACTATTGACTATTGTTGTCTTTCTTCGTCCTTCTTCTTGCCTTCAGCGAAATCCGTGGTTTCAACTTAGTGTTTATTCCCGTTCGGCTCCGCTCAGGGCAGGTTGTGTTCATTCGTGGCCCCTTTAATTGATTCCCGATGAATCGGGATCTTCGATATTGTTTTCTTGGACAGAGCCTGCCGAACGGGAATCTGCACAAGTCTTTGACGGTCTTTTGGACAAAGCATTTCCTTCATTGACTATTTCTTTGAGTTAATCCGCGTAATCAGTGAAATCCGCGGTTCTCTTTCCTTTTTCGCACTGCAATCCTTCATCTTCTTGTTTTCTTTGCTCGATTATGTTTCTGTCGTAATCGTATCTTCATATAGGATAGTAAATTAGATTCCCTCACACAAAGCCTCAAAGGCACAAAGAAAAGCTCTCTTCTAACCACTAATTTGCGCTAATCCTCGCTAATCTCAAAACAACAACTCAGTCTTGTTAGTGTCAATTAGTGTAGATTAGTGGTTCTAATCTCTTCACTC
>JADHXR010000103.1 GCA_016782865.1 Phycisphaerae bacterium | reverse complement strand
CATGAATCCAATGTTAGGAAAGCATTGAAAGATGCTGTAAGAAAGGCAAAGCTATGTAAACGCGCCACCTCGCATACATTCCGCCACAGTTTTGCCAGCCATTTGTTGCAAGCGGGCTATGACATTCGGACGATTCAGGCGTTGCTGGGCCATAGCGACCTGAGGACTACGATGATCTATACACATACAGTTAAAAGTCGCACATTGAAAGAGACCAAGAGCCCATTGGATTTCTAAGCTGACAACTGAACGCTAAACACTGATCACTTCACTCTTCATACTTCACCCTTCATCCTTTCGCGGCCTACGGCCGCTCAGACTCCGTCCCCGTCGGGCGCACCAAGAATCCCTATCCTAAGGTGTCAACGGTCTGAAGATCAAACCGCGCGCCCTAAGCCCGTTCAATGCGGACTGTGAAGATGCAATCTCAAGTAGTACCGGCAGAAATCTGCCGCGTCAATAGTATATCTCGTTACTAAATTGTACTTCCCTCGGACCTACGAATCCAGGGAATAATTATATCTGTTAATTTGGGTAAGTCAAATCTAAAATCGCAGGATAAGAGAAAATCGGCTTCATCCGGTCAATGCGTATGTGGTACGAAGACATCGGGTCCTTGGGGTTGATTCGAGAGAAGAATCGTTTGGGCAGATGACCAAATTAGGGGCAACCAGGGGGGTAATTTGGACATCTGGGGCACCGAACGATTCTTCTCGGTTATTGGCAACGCCGCTCGATATACTCACTAACCGGAAGAGCCAAAACTATTCAACGAGAACGCCATGAAGTCGTCTATCGAAATACACAGTGCCTGCTACGTAAGACGGCCCATTATTTCCTGGGATATATCGAAGTTCGCGTAGACATTCTGCACATCGTCGTGATCGTCGAAAGCCTCCATCAGTGAAATGATTCTCTTGGCTTTCTGCTCGTCGCCGATATCGATGGTGGTCTGAGGGACCATTGATATTTCGGCTACCTCGGTGACTATTTCCTTTTCCTGCAGCGTTTGCTTGAGCTGCTCGTAAGCGCTGGGATCACAGGTGATCTCGAAAACTTCGCCCGCAGCCTCCATATCATCGGCACCGGCATTGAGGGCGATTTCCATAAGCTGCTCTTCGTCGGCGCCTTCCATATTCACCGTGATGAGCCCCTTCTTGCTGAACATCCAGTTGACGCAGCCACTGGTTCCCAGTGAGCCGCCGTGCTTCTCGAAAATCCTCTTGATCTCCGGCCCGGTTCGACTGCGGTTGTCCGTAAGCGCCTCGATCATTATAGCGACGCCATTCGTCCCGTAACCCTCGTAGAGCACTTCTTCGAAACTGGCGCCCCCCAGATCGCCCGTGCCCTTCTTGATAGCCTTTTCGATCGTGTCCTTGGGCATATTCGCCGCTTTGGCCTTGTCGATCGCGTAGCGCAAGGTCAGGTTCGCAGCCGGGTCGCCGCCGCCCTGCTTGGCCGCGACGATCAACATTCGAGCTATCTTGCTCCAGGCCTTGCCGCGTTTTGCATCGACAGCCGCTTTCTTATGTTTTATTCCCGCCCAGTGCGAATGACCTGACATACCTGCTCCAATCTCATATCAATAACTGAGGTTTCTGCAAAGTGGAGATTATAGCCTACTTTTCCGCTCAGGTAAGCTTTTTTTTGAAATGTTTGGCCTCGGCGCACACAATCGCCTTCCCTGGCACGGGCGCCGATCAGCCTCTCACCGAAACAATGCCGTGCCGACGGCAAATCCCCGGTCAGGATTTCTCAATGCGGGCATCGCCCATCCGAACGACGGCGTAAACAAGTGTACCGAGCAGGCCGGTCAGAAGTGCAATCACTATCCATATACCGGACCCGCTGTTGAGCTTGCGGATATCCGTGTAAACCCACACAGCTACAAGTATGTGGACTACCAGCAAGAGCAGCAGTAAAGGGTGCAGTGCGTCCTTGCCGTGGTGCTTGGGATGGCCCTCTGATTTGCTGTCTGACTCTACAGCCATGCGTGCTGCGGACCGCAATCAGTTCAGCCGGGTGGCAGCCACTGAGCGAACAAAGTGAGCGAAGTGGATGGTCTTCAAACGACTCAGGACGATGTTCACATTTCTTGGCTGGTCTCGGACTCTCCCCATCCACTTCATTCGCTACGCTCATTCAGTGGCTGCCACCCGACCACAATCCGCTCAGTAATCCCTGAAATTTCTCATCCACGCAGGCCAGTCCATTGGCTGAACCCCGCCTGCCCTCGTCCACGGACCGCTAACATCATAATTTCGATGCCACTTCAGCGTCCACAACTCTTTGAGCCCGACTTTTCTGACGGACCGATCCATGAAAAGGACATTCGTGGGAGTCCTCTTCGCCTGTCCACGAACGGACTGTCTCTTTTCTTCAATCCCGTATTGACATGGCGCGCCGATATGTTGCCGAGGCAGTCGGCGTCTCGATCTCAGTCGCCGCCCAAGACTTCTGTCCCTTTGCCCTGCTGAATAAGGGGTACGTAGGTTTCAAGTTCCCGCAGGACCGCCGGGTCGGTAAGGTCGATTGTCTTTTTCTTTTCGTGTGACATGTACGCCGCCATGACGAGCATCGTGATCAGGCGACCGTATTCCAAATCGAGCATTCCGTCTTTGCCCTGCTCGAATGACGAGAGTGCATCGCGCCACTCGGCTACGTAGCCGTACAGATCGGGCTCGTTCGGCTGGAGGACCAGTGCCCCGCTTGTCGCCTGCGCTTTTTCGAGGGCAAGCTCGCTGTCGGCGACGGCGGTCGCAGCCGCGTCGCTGATGAACAGACCGGCCGGTGACTCAAGCGAATTAACGGTGTAAGAATAACCGGGGCCGAATACTTCCATCAGAAGCCTTAGTCCGGGCGCATCGTACATCCAGGAATTCGTCGCCTGGGCTATGCTGCGAACTCCGGTATCGGGGTCCTTGAACTCGAAGGTGACATTCGAGTAGTCCTCGGCCGGAGCGGTCGTGTAATCGACGCCTCTTTCTTTGAGCCGGCTGCTCCACGGCTCTTTGCCCCACTTGAGCAGCGACATGTTGGCGGTAACCGAAACCGGCGTAAGATATGCAGGCGGTTTGCCGCTCGGGGTAAGGGTATACATGCCTACGGCTATGCTGTGGCAACCCATATCGCAGCAGACACCACCGCCCTGCCTGGTCGGGTCCCAGAACCACGCCTCGTGCGGTCCGCCATGCTCCTCGGCGCTGCGGGCCAGATGCGCAGCCCCCATGCTCCGTTCCACCGCTTCGAGCTGACGCCGGGCCTCGACCACAGAGGGCATGTGAAGCTGGTTCTCGAAGTAAGCGGTGGGCACGTGGAGAGCCTTGGCCATTCTTGCAATTATATCGGCCTCCTGCAGATTCCGGGCCAGAGGCTTCTCACAGATGATTCCCTTGATCTTGGCCCCGCCCTCGATTGCCTTGGCGATATCGCGCATGATGTCGATGCGAGCAAAGTTCGGGGCGAAAATGCAGACCACGTCGACGGCGGCACAAAGGTCGGCAACACTTTTGAACACCTCGGTATTGCCCAGCCCGTCCTGGCGCGCACGCTCGGCAAGGGCTTCGGCTCCAACTGGGGCACAAACTCCGGCGAACTCGACGCCGCGGACCGAACACAACGCCCTCTCGTGAAATCCAGCTACGAAACCTGCTCCAATCATCCCTATTTTCAGCATCGCTCAATTCCTTTCATTGTCAAATCGCTTCAGACCGATAATCCACGTTTGAAACAGACGCCCAAACGCAGCAGAGGGTGTCTCAGTGACCCTACTGTCTACAATACTTCCCGCCCAAACACAACTCAAAACTGCAAAGAGGGTCACAAAACGGTATTGATGAGACTGTGCACAACTAAGATAGAACTGTATCCTCGATAGCCCGGATTGCCGGAAATTCGAAAAAATTCCAAGAAAATCATGAAAAATGACACTTTTTCTCAGGCTGACGGCACAATTCATCGAAAATACACTAAGCAGAACAAGTTAATTGCACCGTTGGGAACTCTGTTCGGTACATTAGCGGTAAGGCAAAAGAGATTTGCAGAGATTTCAAAATGTCGCTCAGAGAAGGCTTGTGCGAGATACAGGTCCGCCTGCTTAAAGCGAGCAGGCCGCAGCAAGTGGGGACGTGTGTCACCTTGCGGGTCACCGTGTACCTTTTTCGGAAGCTGAGAATTTGAGTCCCAAGCTCCCATTTTGTTGTATTCTCTTGACAGTTGGCGGTTTATTCAGTAACGTCACCTATGTGTTAAGCGGTATGCTTGGCGTCCCTCGGAGTGTACCTGTAGAAGATTATGAGGGAGTATGCTTATCTATGCCGAAGGAGAACATTGTGGATAAAGGCAAAGTAAAATGGTTCAACGAGAGGAAGGGGTTCGGTTTCATAATTCCGGACAATGGCGGTGAGGATCTGTTTATCCATCACTCGAACATTGCGGCCGAAGGATTCCGGTCGTTGCAGGATGACCAGGAAGTGGAGTTCGAGGTTGCCGAGGGTAAGAAAGGCCCGGAAGCAACCAACGTTCGCCCCTGCTGAGCGCAGCGTACGACCTATCCGGACCATGAAAACCACGGGCCCTTCCGAATGGCGGGGCCCTTTCAATTGATTCGGGGAACAAGCAGACATTCGATACCGCTGCTCTTGAAAACCGGATGCTCAAGATATTCGGGCAACCGACAAAAGTGGGGCTTATGCCTGATTCGCCGTCGGGCTGGGTTCGAGGACAAGAAGATGCGAAGTTTGAAATTGCTCGTTTTGGCAATTGCCTTGGGATTGGTCGTTTGCGGATGCAAAAAGGAGAAATCAGACACGAAGGCCCCCGAGACAGTACAACAAGAGCAAACAAGAGGGGAGTCTGCTATGGGAACAACTATACAGTGGCTGGGTCACGCCAGTTTCAGAATCAGTCACGACGATACGGTCATATACATCGACCCGTGGAAATTGAAGCACTCATTGGGTGACGCAACGCTTGTGCTCGTCAGCCACGACCATTACGACCACTACTCGAAGGAGGATATCGCCAAAGTCAGCGGCCCCAATACGAAACTGATCGCTTCGGCTGACGTTGTCGTCAAGGAAAACGCCGGAGAGCCGATCATGCCCGGACTGACGATCGAGTTGGGCGGCGTTCGCATAATCGCCGTGCCCGCGTACAATCCCAAGAAGGAATTCCACCCGAAAGCAAACAATTGGGTGGGCTTCGTGATCGAACTCGGCTCAAAACGCATCTATTACGCCGGCGATACGGATCTCACCGAGGAGATAAAATCTCTGAAGAACATAGATGCCGCACTGCTGCCGGTGGGCGGCAAGTACACGATGGATGCAGCCGAGGCCGCCGAGGCCGCCAACCACATCAAACCCAAACTGGCTATACCGTATCACTGGGGCGATATAGTGGGCAGCCGGAGCGACGCCGAACGATTCGCCGGCGCGGCCGCGTGCGATACAAAAGTGTTAATGCCCGGAGAGTCGGCTGACGTCGAATAAGCATGAACAGGAAACTGTCTCAATAGGTCAACAACCGTTTCTTAGCTCACTTGGAGGCAACATCGAGTGTTTTCCGGCAGCGGGGGCACTTGACTTTGTTGCCCTTGAAATTCGGCGGGATTTTCATTTTCAAACCACACACACAACTCAGAAACACGAACTGATTGACTTTTCGCATAATATCGCCGACCTGGCGCATTTGGTTTTCGCGGCGATCCTCCTTCTTTGCCTCGGCGCCCGCCTGACGCAATGCAATGTCCTCTTTCTTACTCACCGCCGCAATCGGGACGACACTCGCAGCGTGCGTTATTTCCGTGTAGGCCTTTGAATACTCATTGAAAGACGCCCCCTGGGTCATATTGCGCAGGATACTGATCCTCTCGGAAATCGGCGGATGCGTGCTGGTCAGATCCGACAGCTTCCTCTGATTCTTCTTCTTGAAAGGATTGGCAATATACATCGGGGCGGTCACCTTATTGACAGCCGCCAACTGTGGCGAAGGGTCGCCGGCGATTTTCTCCAGGGCGCTGGCCAGGCCCTCCGGGTAGCGAGTCAGTCTGGCGGCCCCGGCGTCGGCGAGATATTCGCGCCGCCTCGAAAGTGCGAAGTACAACAGGTATGCCATTATGGGCGCCAGGATCGCAACGACTATCGCAACCACCAGCATAACAATCTGCGCGCCACCGCCACCACCTCCTGAGCCGGACGAATACCGTCGCCGCGAGCCCATCATCGAGCTGTAGAACATGCCTCGCAGAAACACCTGCGAGATCAGGACGATCGAGCCGAGCATCACGCCGGCCAGCGTCACAAAGAGAATGTCGCGGTTGACAATGTGGCTTACCTCGTGCGCGATGACGCCCTGGAGTTCGTCGCGGTTGAGCCGCCCCAGCAGTCCGGCAGTGACAGCAACCGATGCGGTGTTCGGGTTGCGGCCTGTGGCAAAGGCGTTGGGGGCGGGATCGTTGATGATATAGACCTTGGGCATCACAGGCAGAGAGGCGGCGATTTTCATCTCTTCGACCACATTGAACAACTGCGGATGGACATCGTGAGTGACTCTGGTGGCTTTGCTCGCAGCCAGCAGGATCTGGTCGCCGCTCGAGAAGCTTACCAGCGTCATAACCAGCCAGATCACCGTGGCAATCATCAGCCCGAACATGCCGCCCTCGGGGCCGAACATAACCATGCCGATGACAAAGCCCATAAGCAACAGCACCGCCGCCATTATCACCATCAGGATGATGGAGTTTCTCTTATTGGCTCTGATTAGCTCCCACATTGCCTTGTGACCCGCCGTTCATTTCAAATGCGCTGACGAAAGCGTCACTACGCATTCGCGCCTTGGATTTCGCTGGATGTTTTAAGAGAAACTCACCTTCGGGACTTCACGCTCGGCGGCGACTTCGATTTCAAAGAAGTCGCGTTTGACAAAACCGAACGTGCCGGCAATTATGTTCGAAGGGAACATCTGAATCTTGTTGTTGAAGCCCAATACCTGGTCATTGAAACTCTGGCGGGCGAAAGAGATTTTGTTCTCCGTGCTGGTTAGTTCTTCCTGAAGCGAGAGGAAGTTCTGATTGGCCTTAAGGTCCGGATAATTCTCGACGACCAGCATGAATTTACTGAGCGCTTCGCCGAGCATGCCTTCGGCTTTCGAGGCATCGGCGACATTGCCGGCTCCCATAGCCTTGCTTCGCGCTTCTGTTATCGCCTCGAAGGTTCCTCGTTCGTGCTTCATATAGCCTTTGGCCGTTTCGATGAGATTCGGGATCAAATCGTGCCGGCGCTTCAACTGGACGTCGATCTGCGACCAGGCGTTATCGGCCTGATTGCGAAGGCGAACCAAGGCATTATAGATGCCGATCACAGCCAGAACGATTACGGCAAAGACGGCGGCGATAACAATCAGTGCTATCTTCATGGTCTTGCTCCTTTATCGAAGGCTTCCTGCTTTCAGTCCCTCTGCTTTATTTTGAGGATGACTATCGCGACAACAACGACGCCCAGGACGATCAGCGATACCTTGGTCATCATATTCATGGCGAGAATGTGTGATAGTGTAGTCAACATGGTCTTTCTCCTTTCACTAATCTTGATTATGACCGAACATCTCGGTCAACAGATCCTGAATCCTGTTATCCTCATCCAATTGGGCTCTGTCGAAAATATCGTGTAACTCACCTTTATCGAACCATAGACCGTCACCTCGGCGGCACTTATCTATAAGCAAAGTGGGCTCCGAATCGCCGACGATGACTTTTTGCATTTTCTTGTCACAGATGGGACATTTTCTTTTTACTTCGGCAGACTTCGAATCGACCGTGAACGACTCGAGCAGGCCCTTCGCTTTGTCGGGCTCGTCGAGCAGAAGCTCGAGTTCGCCGGCATCAAGCCAGATTCCGCCGCAGTCGAGGCAGTGATCGATCTCAACATCCTCGAGTTCAAGGGTGATCATCGCATTCTTACAAACCGGACAATCCATAATGTACGACCCACAGCCAACGGACATTCCTACAAACTCACTGTATAGGCCTGTGACTTCTGCCGGGCATTCTACCATACAGGACGCACGACACCACAAGGAATTTCAAAAAAAAAGACCCCAAAACTCAGAATCCGGCCTTTCTCCGGCGTATCGAATTGTGATCGGCGGCCTTTCCCCGGACTTGCCGCCTGTGCCCGCAACTTTGATTTTGCAGATCCGGGACAAGCGGTATTTTGGGGTATTTTGGCGTGCGGATATGGGAATATTTGTTCTTGACGGGGCTTGCGTAATTGATTATTGATTAGCGGCGGGTGCAAAAGAACCCGGATTGAAGCTAAATTTACAGCAGGCAAATGAAAAGATATATTCCTGTTCGCGCAGGTATGGCTGGCCATGCCGATTATTAAGGTGTCGGATAATGATAGTCGATTGTCATACACATATGGGCCCCGCGGCTGACGATGCTGCAATGCTGGGGCATCCGGCAACAGCCAAGACGGTGGACGTCTGCATAGTATTGGCCACGCCGGACGGACCCAGCGACGAACTCAACAAGAAATTGGGCCAGTATGTGAACAGACACGCCGAAAAAACGGTCGGTTTCGCAGTCGTCGAGCCCGGCAAGGACAAGGTAGGCCCTGACAATCTGGAATCCATCAAGGAGAAACTGGGGCTCAAGGGTATCGTTTTGTATTGTTCGGCCTGCGGTTTTCACCCTGCTCACAGCAGCGCGATGAAGTTCTATGAGTCAGCGCAGGAGCTGGCCCTTCCCGTTTTCTTTCATAACGCCGGAGATGCCCTCAGAGCCAATGCGGTGATGGAATACGCCCAGCCGTATCTTCTGGATGAAATTGCCAGAGAATTCGCCGGATTGAAGATCATTATCGGAAGTATGGGTGTGCCGTTCGTCGAGCAGACATTGTCGATGGTGGCCAGGCACAAGAATGTGTACGCGGACTTGACGATACGGCCCAAGAGTGTCTGGCAGACGTACAACATGGTGGTCGCAGCCTATGAACACGGGGTCATGGACAAGCTGTTGTTCGGCAGCGGATTCCCTTCGGGAGACGCCGGCCAGTGCATGGAGAGGCTGCTGGGCTTCAACATGCTCCTGGCAGACACTAATCTGCCGACTGTCCCGCGAGGAAGCATCCGAAATATAATCGAGCGCGACACGCTTCGATTACTTGGAATAAGCCACGAGATCCCTGAGGCGCCGGAACCAGAGCCCAAGAAGACGAAGAAACAGAAGAGCGAAAGTGCACCTGCAGAAGAGGGAAAGGCAACCAGCGATGGCTGAGCTTTTGGAAGAACAAAGGGAGAGCTGGGGAACCCGCGGCGGATTCATTCTTGCAGCAGTCGGCTCCGCGGTCGGTCTGGGTAATCTCTGGGGATTCCCATATAAACTCTACAGCTATGGAGGCGGCGCATTTCTGATTCCGTACATAGTCGCCCTGCTCGTGATTGGCGTGCCGATCATGATTCTCGAGTTCAGTATAGGACATTATACCCAGCGAGCGGCGCCCAATGCCTTCAAGCGGGGCCATAAGCGATTCGAGTTGGTCGGCTGGTGGGGAATCATGCTGGCTTTCGTAATAATCACCTATTACCCCGTAATCCTGGCGTATTGCTTCAGCTTCCTGTGGTACAGCATCGTCGGGATTTTCAGCGGGGGCGAGCTGCCCTGGGCGGGCAAAGGCATAGAAGGCGTGGAAAACGCCAAGCTTTTTTTCAATGAGACATACCTTGGCAAAATCGACATCGCCGATGCCCGTTACCACCTCGGCTCCATCCGATGGAACCTCGTGCTGCCGCTGGCCGTCACGTGGACGGCGATGTACCTGTGCATATTCAAGGGCGTGCGCCTGGTCGGCAAGATTGTCTGGCTCACCGTCCCGCTGCCCTGGCTGATGCTCGCAATTCTGACCGTGCGAGGACTGACCCTCGAAGGCAGCATGCAGGGCTTGGCATACTATCTCGATCCCGTCTGGTCCGAACTGGCAAAGCCCGTCACGTGGCGCTATGCAATCGGACAGGTATTCTTCTCGCTCAGCCTCGCTTACGGCATCATGATCACGTACGCCAGCTTCCTTCACAGGAAGAGCGACATCAACAATAATGCCGCCATCATCAGCCTCGCGGATTTTGCGACGAGTTTCGTAGCGGGGCTGGCCGTATTTGCTACATTGGGAGGAATGGCTTTCGTGACCCAACAGGGTGACAACCCCGTCGCAGTCGAGCAGGTAGCGGAAACGGGCCCCTCGCTGGCCTTCGTGGCGTTTCCCTATGCACTGGCGCAATTACCCTATTCGGCATGGTTCAGCTTTGTTTTCTTCTTTGCACTCGTAACGTTGGGCATCGATTCGGCTTTCTCAATGACTGAGTCGATTCTGACCAGCATTATCGACAAAACCGGGTGGCGCAGATGTGTTGTTCTGCCAGTCTTGAGCATTGTCGGATTTCTTTTCGGGTTGTTCTATATTACCAGGGCGGGTTTCAACTGGCTCGGCGCGATCGACGGATTTGTCAATGGCACCTGGGGCATCGCTTTCATGGGGCTGCTCGAATGCGTAGTCTTGGGCTGGCTCTGGCGCATCGAAACCCTCCGGCGCCACGCCAACAGCCGAAGCGACTGGAAGCTCGGCAAGTGGTGGGACTATCTCATTCGACTGGTTATCCCGGTCATCCTCGGAACACTTTTCTTCTGGCAGCTTTTTGACGACCTGGATCCGGAAAGAGGAGAAGGTTTTCTGAAGACACCAGCGGGAGAATGGATATTGACGAACTGCGTCGGGCTTGCAATCGTCGCGATGGTGCCTGTCGTATCCATTATCCTGAGCTTGATTAAGGGCCGCAGGGACATCCGGGAGCCGGAACCGATCGACAAGGCTCTGCCCGCCGCCGGCAGGTCCGAGGGGACGATAGCCTTCTTTGCCGCGGTGATTATCGTCGGCTTGCTCGTCGTCTGGCTAACCGTTCCGATGTCGCCGATGGCCAAACACATAATCGTCTGGCAGTCGCTTCTCGGCGGCATCGCCGTGATGCTGCTGGCCAACTACGTCCTCGACAAACATTTCACCGCCACGAGCCAGGCGAGTTGGTTTGCAAGATGGGCCGGCATAATCGCAGCGATGGACGCCAGCGCATCTATCGCAATCCTTCTGATCGGTCTGACACAGGATGCGAAAGCAACTGAAACGACACTGCCCATCCGCGACAAACTGAGCGGCGTCTCCTACGTCATTCTCGCGGTCGTCTCTCTGATCATAATAGGGGGCCTGAGCTGGTGCCTCTATCGGGCCCTGACGGCGGCGGGCAGAGATGCGGACATCCAGCATCCCGACGAGGAATAACGGATTGGCACATAGCGTTCGGCGTATAGCGTGCAAACCGTGCAACGAATGTGCAGCCGAGGTGAATGCTATTTCGGCTTGAACCCTTTGACTTGCTTGCCGGTGTACTTGGCGCAGGACTTTTCCAAATCCACGTCGCTTATATTCGCCAGCGTGCAGAGCCAGGCCAAAACATCCGCGAATTCCTCCACCTTGTTGTCCTGGTCGTCACCCGCCAAAGCGGTGGCAAGCTCCCCGACTTCCTCGATAAACCACATGAACGTCCGCGAGACGCCTCGCTGCCGGTCACGCTCCTCGTATCTTTTCGAAATCAAATCCTGAAATTCGCTGATATGCATTTGGCAAGTACCCTAACCTTAACCGTGGTCTCCTTGAATAACATGCAAGCGAATATTATTTGCCGGCATCGGCGATTGCAAGAACATTCCTGTCCGAGCCCGGGAAGACCAAGGATTCCGCAAGCCTCAAGCGCGGGCCAGAGGATACCCGACCGCCGTGTGCTGCCCGCAGAGTTCAACACTTGCTTGCTTCGGCAGTGAAAACCTCGTATGATTCCTGGAATGCTTGGGATTGTCCCTAAGCGATGCATATCGGAAATTCGAGTTATACACACAAAATTGGAGACGCCTTGATGTCGAATTTGGCTTTGAACCGAGAGTACAGGCCACTGTTGGGACTGAGGGATACCGAGAGAGGGATTAAGTACATTAAGGACTTCTTCCAGGACAATCTGGCGAAGAAGCTGAATTTGCAGCGGGTCTCGGCCCCACTGTTCCTGCGGAAGGGCTCGGGGATTAACGATGATTTGAACGGGGTCGAGACGAAGGCGACATTCAAAATCAAGGACGACAGCTACAGCGACGCTGAGTGCCTCTTCTCATTGGCCAAATGGAAGCGAATGGTCCTGGCGGACTACGGATTCGGGCAAGGTGAGGGACTCTACACGGACATGAATGCGATTCGGCCGGACGAGGAGTGCCTGGACAATCTGCACTCGGCCTACGTGGACCAGTGGGACTGGGAAAGGGTAATAAGCGAGCAGGAGAGGACTCTGGAGTTCCTGAAGGTCATCGTGCGGAAGATTTACGATGTGCTCAAGAGGACCGAAGCTGCGGTCGACGCGAAATATCTGCACGTCGAGCCGATGCTGCCGGAGGAGATTACGTTTATTCATTCGGAGGACCTTCTGGAGATGTATCCTGATCTCGACGCGCGAGAGCGTGAGAACAGGATCACAAAGGAGCGTGGTGCGGTTTTTGTAATCGGCATTGGCGGAGAACTGGCGGACAAGACACTGCACGATGGCCGAGCGCCGGATTACGACGACTGGACGACACCGACAGGCGATGGCAGGGTAGGCCTCAACGGCGATATCCTTCTATGGTATCCGTTGCTCAATCGGGCGGTGGAGATTTCCTCGATGGGTATCAGGGTCGACCGCGAGGCTATGCTCAGGCAGTTGGAGATACGTGGCGTGCCTGAGAAAAAGGAGATGGCATGGCACCGCAGGCTCCTGGATGGGGATCTGCCGCTGAGCGTCGGCGGGGGCATAGGTCAATCGAGACTGTGCATGTATTTCCTGCGCAAGCTGCACGTCGGCGAGGTCCACGCGAGCGTCTGGCCCGAGGAAATGGCGCAGCGCTGCAGGGACGCAGGCGTGATGTTACTGTAGGGGAACCGACTTTAACAACCGGCGTTTCAGTAGTCCCTGAAGCCTCTCACCCATTGCGGCCAGGCTTCGACGCGGGCGCCGCCGGCTTTTGTCCAGGGGCCTGCCGTGTCGAACTCCCGATGCCATTTGAGGGTCCACAATTCCTTGACGCCTATCTTTCTGAGAGAGAAGTCCAAGAAAGTGACATTGACCGCCCCTTCGTGGCGGGCAAGGCAGAAACGCTTCATTTCCGAGTCGCCCGAACCCCAATCGGCAATATCGATTAGATTCTCCGGAGGCGCATCGGCCGCCAGCGGCTTGCCGTCAATCGTGCAACAGCCCGAGAACAGCGGTATTCTTGCCGTCTTTCATATATGGCGCCAGGACGTTGGGCCACGTATGCATCGGGAGGAATCCCGCCGACGTCGGCGCCCATCCCGGATGGAACGAACCATCGTGATCGTCCAGATACATCGACCAGACAATGCACCATTGCTTGAGGTGTGATTGACACGCGACCGCCCTCGCCTGTTTCTTGACGCGCTGCAACGCGGGCATTAATATCGCCAGCAATAACGCGATAATAGCAATCACGACTAAAAGCTCAATGAGTGTAAAGCCCTTCAGCCTGCGCATGATGCTTGTCCTTCTCTTTCAAAGAAGGCATCTCGCCTGAATCGCACCGCTTCGGTGCCATCGCATGTCGGTGACTTTCCGCCGACAAAACGAGACTGCTCACGGTTTCACCGCTCGATCGTAGATGCGGACGTCGTCGACCAGACCGGCAAAGTATGTTCCGGTCGCCATGGCTTTGCCCGTTCCGATGTAGAAGCCGTTTGCCGGGCTCTCCAAGCGATTCTGTGCGTCCTCAGCTACTGCGACGCCATCAACAAAGAGCGTCCTGATCGCGCCGTCCCAGACAAAACCTATCCGATGCCAGGTCCCATCGTTTATGGCTGTCTGAGAAAACTGAAAAAGCACTAAGCTATAATTCCTTGCAAGGTGGTATGTTAGACACAAAAATGGAAGCTTTGTCAGCGAATGTCACCATCGACAAGGCAATACGCCCTGGAGTACTCAAAACTGAGGGCAACGTATTCAATGGCCGTGTCAAAAAGACAGGGGATGATTACAGGAACCTACATGGATGACAACTCTCTCAGGCTGCCAGCGCTTTGAGTATATTGGGTGTTTTGTTTGTTTCTGAGGCTGCCTTCTGAGCCAGGACTGCTATCGCCATTCATAGTGATATGTCAATTCAAGTGGTGTCAAACACTCGGTCATCAACAATCAAATGTGTCTCTTTAGTATCATACTGGAGAACGACATCTCCCGACAATGGGCAATGAGATTTGACAGTCCAACGGAACGGGATCTTGAATCCTTCTATGTCGCGACAATCCTCATATTGAGTCGTTTGTCCAATAAAGCCAAGTGGCGTTTTGTGTACGGTTACTTCTAAGGGGATCACTACCCAACGGAAAGGGCTTGCATACTTTGAAGCCAAAAGATAACATAGTTGACTGATTCGGCAACTGGTTAGACGTTATCGCTCGGGTCCTATATGAACAAATGTACCCTTATGAGTTCAGTATTTCGTAGGAGTTGCCTGATGCCTGCCACCCGAACACATTATGATAGAAGACGATGGATCGGGATCGTCACCGCGTTCGGCATGGTACTTCTGAACACCGGAGTGCTGAATGCCTGGCCGCCGCGGATCGGGTTTCTGGCCGTTGAGTCTTCGCTGGACGAAATTGGCCCGCACAATCAGGCCGCATGGCAGACCGCTGTTACGCTGGGCCAGGCGACACTTCTCTTGCGGCAGAAGAACGGATCTTTCGCCGACTCATCGGGCAACGCTCGCGACTTGAGCGACTTCGACGTTGTTTGGTATCACCAGGGAGACGCCATTGGGCGGAACCTTATGTATCAGGGGCGTAGCCTTGCAGAAATTCACCAGTTCGCGGAGAGCGGCGGCGGTGTGTTGCTTTCAGGTGGTGCGTTGGCAATGGTCGCACAGCTTCGGCTCGAAACTCAGATACGCCCTCAGCGTCACGAACTGGGCAACTGGCGTGACCAGGCCGGCATGGTACCGGTCGAGAAAACACATCCTGCCTTCAGCGGCCTGGAGGGCGATGCGGGTATCGTCTGGCTTAGCCGAGGGGGCTGTCATGCTGTGGCCGATTTCTATTGGGGCGGACCCGCTGAAGGCATGATTCTGGCTAAGACGCCCTCCGGTCCGGAGAATCCTTTGGTCGAATACGTGTTAGGTGAAGGACGTGTAATAGTCTTCGGCTGGCATTGGCCCGATTATGCTGACTCCGAAAGCCCTCATCGCGGCAACCTGACCCGCCTGACATCAAATCTGCTGGACTATTTGGCCGACGGACAAGCGTGGCGTCCCTTTATGCTTCGCTCAAAGTACCCGCCCGTGGCCTCGCCGGACGAGCCAGGCGTCTCACAGCAACGCTGGCGGGCGCTGCGAATGGCCATCGACGATCTGTCGGCAGACTTTCCGGATCGCTATCGAAATGGTGACGTCTACTTAAAGCGTCTGCGAACGCTTCGGGCCGAACACGATCTTCTTTCGCATACTTCGGAACCGACCGCGTATGTGACCATCGAAAAGCTGTTCGAGGAGTTGAAGAATGAAGCTCTGCTGGCCAACCCCTTATTGGACTTCGAACGATTGTTGATGATCCGGCGTCGAGCCGATCAGTTGGGATTGCCGCTCAACTTCAACGGTAATTCGGACATCGAGCCGACCGGTTATGACAATACGCTCGTCGCATTTTCGCCCGTTCGACCGGGCGGAGAATTGGAAACAATCTTCAGGCCTCAGGGCGATCGGTTCATCGGCGATGTCGATCTGCACTATGATGTGGACCGGTTGTTGCTGTCGATGCCGGACGCCGCCGGCCGATGGGGTGTTGCCGAGTTGCACTTGTACAGCGGGCGATTGACGCCGCTTCCCCTGATCGACGAACCGGACGTGCACAACTACGATGCCTGCTATCTGCCCGACGGGCGCATCGTCTTCACATCGACGGCTCCGTTCATCGGCGTGCCTTGTGTAGGGGGCAGTTCGAAAGTGGCCAACCTTTACTTACGAGAACACGATGGTCGCATTCGTCGTCTGACGAACGACCAAGACCATAACTGGTGTCCTACGGTGCTCAACAGTGGACGGATTCTGTACCAGCGTTGGGAGTACGCCGACATCGCTCACGCATTCACGCGGCTGCTGTTTCACGCCAACCCGGACGGCAGCCATCAGATGGAGTACTACGGTAGTAATTCGTTCTGGCCGACGGCCATGTTTTTTGCCCGACCGGTCCCGAATCATCCCACCAAGGTGGTTGCCGTCATTGGCGGCCATCATGATCCACCGCGCCAAGGTGAGCTTGTCATCTTCGATCCCGCGAAGGGCCGCCATGAGGCGAGTGGTGCCGTACAGCGAATACCGGGCTTCGGGAAGAAAGTCGAGCCGGTCGTCCTGGACGGTCTGGCCGGCGGCAGTTGGCCTCGGTTTCTGCATCCCTATCCGCTCAGCGAGAAGTACTTTCTCGTTTCCTGCAAGCCAACGAAGACCTCGTTGTGGGGTATTTATCTGGTGGATGTATTCGACAACTTCGTGTTGCTGTACGAGGAGTCGGGTCGGGCGATGCTCGAACCCATTCCTCTACGAAAAACTCAACGGCAACCGGTGATGCCCGACATGGTCCAGCCGGATCAGAAGGAAGCAACCGTGCTACTTGCGGACGTCTATTACGGCCCAGGATTGCAAGGTGTCCCACGCCGGACCGTCAAGTCACTTCGGTTGATCAGCTACGAGTTCACCTTTCACGGTTTCGGCGGCGAACCGGACCGCGTCGGGTTAGACGGCCCATGGGACGTGAAACGAATCCTCGGGACGGTGCCCGTCGAGATAGACGGTTCTGCTCATTTTCGTGTGCCCGCCAATACGCCCGTGGCGGTCCAACCACTGGACGCGGAAGGCAAAGCTTTGGCCCTGATGCGTAGCTGGTTTACGGCCATGCCCGGCGAAGTTGTCTCGTGTGTCGGTTGTCACGAGCCGCAGAATTCCGCTCCGCCGGTTCAGTCGAGGCCGATGGCCGTGTTGCGTGCACCCTCGAAGATCAAACCGTGGTACGGCCCGTCGCGTGGATTCTCGTTCGTACGTGAAGTTCAGCCCGTTTTGGACGCTTATTGCACCCAGTGCCATCACGGTCGGCCGCTGGATAACGGGCAGAAAACGTTCGATCTGGCAGCCCGGCCTGCCGAACACGTTCCGTCGTCTTTCCAGATGCACTTCACTCCGTCGTACGTAGCGTTGCACCGATTCGTCCACATACCCACGCTGGAAAGCGACGCACACTTGCTACCCCCCCGGGATTT
This sequence comes from Phycisphaerae bacterium, assembly GCA_016782865.1. Lineage (GTDB taxonomy): Bacteria > Planctomycetota > Phycisphaerae > Sedimentisphaerales > Anaerobacaceae > SG8-4. The sequence continues at coordinate 11,426 of JADHXR010000103.1, read as the reverse complement.
CCACGCTGACACGAGTAAACTGATACAGATTCTTCGCGACGACCATTACGGCGTACGTCTGGATTCTGAGGCGTGGGACCGACTCATCACCTGGATCGATCTTAACGCCCCGGCCCACGGGACATGGAAAGAAGTCGTAGGTCACATTCCCGCGAAAGCCAATCTGGTCGCTCTGGGAGCCGCACGCCGTCGTGAATTACACAGCCGCTATGCTGGAATCGACGAAGATCCGGAAGCCGTTTATCCGGCGGCGGTTCACTCCAGTGCTGACCCGTCGCCGATTATAAGGGTGGCTGGGGCCGAGCCACGAGGTACGAGTGGCGAGTTCCCAGCAGTTCGCTTGTTGAGGACTGGTTCGGTTCGCCTTCAGGAACCTGCGCTACAAGCCCCAAGAGTCGTGCCGGCAGGGCATCTCAGTCCAAAGCTCTCGTCGCCACCCCAATCCATGAGCATCACGCTTGCAGACGGCGTGACTCTGGAACTGGTCCGTGTTCCGTCTGGCCCATTCGTTATGGGGACCGAGCATGGCTACGCCAACGAACGTCCCGCTCATCCGGTCGTCATCGGCAACGCCTTTTGGATGGGTCGGTTCGAAATCACCAATCGACAATACGCCTGCTTCGATCCCAAGCACGACAGCGGCCTGGAAACGGGCGAGGTGTATCAGTTCGGCGACTACGAGCGGGGCCACCATTTGCGTCGGCCCGAGCAACCCGTGGTACGTGTCTCGTGGAATCAGGCGATGGCGTTTTGTGATTGGCTGTGGAACAACACAGGCATGCGGTTCACCCTGCCCACGGAAGCCCAGTGGGAATACGCATGCCGCAGCGGCGGCACGAGCCCACTCTGGTACGGCACGCTGGACGACGACTTCAGCCGTTCGGCCAATTTGTCGGACGCCACCCATCACACTGTCGATTATCCACACGTCCCGGCAGCCGTTCCGCCATGGCGGCCGGCGGATACGCGTTTCGACGACGGTTGGCGAGTCTCCGCACCCGTGGGTACGTTCCAGCCGAACCCGTGGGGCCTATTCGATATGCACGGCAACGTCGCTGAATGGACACGTTCAACGTATCGCCCATATCCACTGATCGCCGGCGACGGTCAAGACGACGGAACTGGTCGAAAAGCGGTGCGAGGCGGTTCTTGGCTGGACCGCCCCCGACGTGCCAGGTCGGCGTTTCGAATTCACTACGAGCCGTCGCAAGCCGTCCACGATGTCGGATTTCGTGTGGTGTGCGAAGATGCAACGCTATAGCAGCCCAGAGCCGTCGCTGAAGCGACCTTTCTAGATCCACTGCCAGATGTCGTTACCAGCCCATCTTGGGTTACTCTGGGTGTTTTGTTTTTTTGCCTGTGCTCAGCCACCTCTTAGCATGTCTGTCGCATGTGGTGGGTAGTCGAAGCTGTACTTGATGCCATCAGGCGCGGATGGATTATGAATACGGAACCCCAAGCCGTCGACGGCCTACGTCTCAAACTCGGTGACACTCACCCACATACAAGGGAGTCACTTAACAATCTCATCAACCTCTATGAAGCCTGGAAGAAGCCAAAAAAAGCCGAAGAGTGGCGAGCAAAACTGCCGCAAATTGAAGCTGTAAATGAGTGACATAATGCCCTCAAAATGACCTCAATTTCTCGATAAGATCTATACAACCTCACTACAACTATACAACCCTTTATCTGCCCATTTTTGAAGACCGCCATCTTCATAAACCTTTCTTGAAACAGGCGTTAAAAAAACAGCAGAAAATGCCATCGTTTTCAATGACCGTTGCCTAAAAAAGAGCTGATAGCAACCTTAAGCTGTCAGCTCTTAATCCTATTTCTGCAGGACATCGTGACTAAGGACTCACTACCCGGTTGTATATACGGACATCGTCGATCAGGCCGGAGAAGTAGGTTCCGGGTTCCATGTCCTTGCCTGTGCCGATGTATAGGCCCATTTGAGAACCTTGAAGACCGGGCTGTATGTCGTCGGCGACCACGACGCCATCAACATATAGCGTTCTGTGCGAGCCATCCCAGACAAGACCTATCCGGTGCCAGCTTTCATCGTCTATAACTGCCTGAGAGATCAAAGCAGTGGCGTTGCGACCGGTGCTCGTAAGTTCTGTCATCACACAGCCGGTCAGCGGATCGAGAGACAGCCAATCCGGCCCGGCGGGCTCCGATATGATCGCCTGTCCCGGTGCACCGCCCTTGACCCAAGCGAAGACACTGAACGGCCCGTTTGCTGGGTTCAGCGGTGAAGCAGCGATGAGGACATCATCGATTCCGTCCAATTCAATCGCGCCATCAACTTGTCCGGCGTCCGACTGCCAGACCGGCCCGCCCATTGCGAAGGCATCGTTCTCACCAGCGCTATCCACGGCAAAGTCGCCTTCGGTTTCGTCCAGCGCCCAATGTGTCACCAGAGTCGGATCCTTCACACGAAAGGGTAGCTGGTGTCGGCAATGTACGGTTGACGCAAAGAAACCAACTACGGTAGAAATCCAAGCGCTCGCGATACAACGTGCCGGCCGTTGCCTATCAAGTGTCTATGTTAACGCGAAGACTCCCCTCCTCTGGGAGTGCGTAAAAGGTCATACATGGAGAGCGCGGCTTAGTGGAATCAGAAATGGGAGTTGGTGCAAGAAATGTGCGGCAGACCGTCTTCGTAGCTCGCTCAAGAACATGCACGAATTGGCAAGTGCGCGAGGTGGGAAATGCTTATCGACCAGTTATGTGAATACGGACACGAAGCTTGTCTGGCAATGCACCGATGGGCACGTTTGGGAGAACACTCCTGCCCACATCAAGCGAGGACAATGGTGTCCAATGTGCCGTGGTGTCGCAAAGAGGACGATACAAGACATGCGGACAATCGCGAAAGCGAGAGGAGGACGTTGCTTATCTTTGTACAGAAAACTAGTTTTGAAAACGCAAGATCAACTTTGTGTGATGAATGCAAACAACATGATTACAGGTTAAGGTACACGAAACAGCGAGACAACCAGAGACCCAAGTTGGAGGTGATTGTTGATAGGAAAGAGATATTGTCTGTAGTCCCTGTATGTCTGAAAGCCAACGTTGTAGAGTTCACATTCAAGAATGATCCAGCAGTGTACCCCTGTCAGATTTTACAGAAGGTGGAGAGGAATATCTCCGGCTATAGATTTATTACGCCCCCGGATGAATACATAAAGAAACTCTTCATGGAGTATCTGACTCAGAGACCCGATGTGAAGAAAAGAAAAAAGATACGAATCGATGCGAAAGCGATTTTAACTCCTGATGAACTGCGCGTTTTCGGCTTCGCCGGTTGCTGCTGGTAGACTGGGGACGCACCCTATCATTTTTGCTCTTTAGAGCAGCGGTGTGCATTGCACACCCTACCGATCTTTCTGCCATTTCTCTGAGACCTCCGTATCCTCGGGCACTTGAAAATTCGAGTCAATTCGTAATACTATCCGTCAGAATGTTGTTTTTTGTGCGTTATTTTTTGTGAGGTCACCTGTAAACTATGTACTGTTAACATCTTACAAAGCCTTTTGACCGAAAGGAATTTCAGGGTTTTTGTCTTTCGCCGTAGTCCGCTTTTCGCCGCCTTCGCAAGAAGATGAGGCGGCGAAAAGAAAGGCGCAGGTGAAAAACAACCCGCCGGATGCGCAAGAGCCGACCTGCAATCCTTTGGTTGCGGCCGATGGGCGGAGCCCAAGGCCGCGCTGGGTTCATTCGTGGTTAGAATTTTGACGGGATCACCAACAATTGACTATTGACTATTGCCAGACTTTAAAGAAAACATTCTGCAAATCAGCGTAATCCGTGAAATCCGCGGTTCAGACTTTTGACAGGGGCAGTGTTTACATCACCGCCTTGTTCTGTTAAGATTATGGTATGGTAGAAATTGTCTTTCCAGCAGTGCAAAGGACGGCCTTTTCGGTAGGCTCGATTTTCGACAAATCAGATGATAAATCATACTGGTTGTCCAGGACGCCCGCCGAGCGTCTGGAGGCCGTTGAATTGATGCGACAAATAATATATGGCTACGATCCGTCTACCACAAGACTTCAAAGAGTTCTTGAGATTACTCAACGCTCACCACGTTGAATCACCTCAAAGCCAACAAGAAGGCCTCCGGCAGACACCAGGACCTTGCAGACCTCGAAAACCTGCCATGACAAACCAAGTAGACCATAGGGGGACATTTTGGTTTTCCGTCCTGGCGGGGTCGGCATCAGAAATGGTGCGAAACATCGGACCCTACACGTCCTCGGTGCCCTCTGTGGCTTGAAAATCCCCGTTCGGCAAGCTCAGAGCTTGCCCTGAGCCTGTCGAACGGAGCAGGCTGTGTGAATCAGTGTTGATCCTTCGGCGTTGCTCAGGACGGCGTCCGTGTCTGCAGACGTTTAAAATTGACAGGGTGGGCACCACTCACCACTGATATTGCCGTGAGCAATGCCCACCCTGCCTTACGACTACCCGTTTACCGGTTAACCGCTGTCCGCCTTAATCGCGAAAACGCGATTTAGCGGCTCTCCCGCGAAACTTCTATTCAATTATATACGATCAACAGCAAAAAATCAATAGTCAATCGCAAATAGTAAATTACCTAATCGCCGCCTGTGCCGCCGCGAGTCTTGCTATCGGGACTCTGAACGGCGAACATGAAACGTAGTTCATTCCTACGCGATGGCAGAAGTCGATACTGTGGGGCTCGCCGCCGTGCTCGCCGCAGATTCCGACCTTGAGTTTCTTTCTGGTCTGTCTGCCGAGTTTGGTTCCCATTTCCACAAGCTTGCCTACGCCGACCTGGTCGAGTATCTGGAACGGGTCCGCACAGTAGATGCCCTTATTGACGTATTCGCCCAGGAACTTGCCGGCGTCGTCGCGCGAGAAGCCCATCGTCATCTGTGTCAGGTCGTTCGTGCCGAAGCTGAAGAACTCGGCTTCGGTTGCGATCTCGTCTGCGGTCAGAGCAGCTCTCGGGACCTCGATCATCGTCCCGATCATGTACTTGATCCTGGCTTTTCTCTCTTTGAAGACCTGCTTGATCTCGTCGACGATTTCATCTTTGACCAGCTTCAATTCCCTGACCTCGCCGACCAGCGGGATCATTATCTCGGGCAGGACGACCTTGCCCGTCTTCTTGACGTTCAACGCCGCCTCGATAATCGCCCTTGCCTGCATGCGGCAAATCGCCGGATATGTTATCGCCAGACGGCAGCCGCGATGACCGAGCATCGGATTGAACTCATGCAACTGCTCGACCTTTGCCTTGACGGCGGCGGGTTTGACGCCGAGACGTTTGGCCATCTCGGCCTGGTTCGCCTTGTCCTGAGGCAGGAACTCGTGCAGCGGCGGATCGAGCAAACGAATCGTAACCGGCAGCCCGGCCATAGCCTTGAAGATACCTTCGAAATCGCTGCGCTGATAGGGCAACAGTTTCTTCAACGCGCCTTCGAACTGCTTCTTGGCGGCGGCATGTTCCTTCTCGATCGCCTTCTTCTCTTTGGCGGTTGCGGCAGCCTCTATTTGTTCGAGCATCAGGGCGTAATCATCGGCGGCGAGAATCATCTGGCGAACAGGCCAGATGCGGTCGCCCTCGAAGAACATGTGCTCGGTTCGGCAAAGGCCGATGCCTTCGGCGCCGAATTCCCTCGCCCGCTTCGAATCTTCGGGCGTATCGGCGTTGGTGCGAATCCCTAATGTGCGGATCTGGTCGCATATCTTCATAAACGTGCCGAACTCGCCGCTCATTGTCGGCTCGACCGTGGGAAGTTGTCCGAGCATAAGCTCGCCCGTAGTGCCATCGAGGCTGATCCAGTCGCCTTCTTTGATGGTCAGCTTGTCGAGGGTGAGTTTCTTCGCGCTGTAGTTAATATTCAGCGTGCCGACTCCGGCGACGCAGCATTTGCCCATGCCCCGCGCGACGACCGCTGCGTGACTTGTCATGCCGCCGCGAGCTGTCAGGATGCCGACTGCCGCATCCATACCGCCGATATCTTCGGGGCTGGTTTCTATGCGAACAAGAACGACCTTCTTGCCCTTGGCGTTCCATGCCTCGGCGGTATCGGCAGTGAAGACTACCTGTCCGACGGCAGCGCCGGGCGACGCGGGCAGGCCCTTGGCGATTACGTTGCGTTTGGCTTTCGGGTCGAAGGACGGGTGCAGCAGGCGGTCCAATTGCTCGGGCTCGACGCGGTTGACTGCCTGCTTCTTGGTGATGAGTTTTTCCTGGACCATATCGACCGCGTTCTTGACCGCGGCCTCGGCGGTGCGCTTACCTGTTCGCGTCTGGAGGATATAGAGCACTTTGCTCTGGATGGTGAACTCCATGTCCTGCATGTCCTTGTAGTGCTTCTCCAGCCGGGTCATCAGGGCGGTAAGCTGCTTGTAGGCCTTGGGCATTACCTTGGCCAGCTTCTTTAACGGAACCGGCGTTCTGATGCCGGCAACGACGTCCTCGCCCTGGGCGTTCATCAGGAACTCGCCGTAGAATTCCTTCTTGCCGTTGCTCGGATTGCGCGTGAAACAGACGCCCGTGCCGCAGTCGGTGCCCATGTTACCGAACACCATCGCCTGGACGTTGACGGCGGTTCCGAGTAGGCCCGTAATATTATTGAGTTGGCGATACTTGACCGCCCGAGCAATGTTCCACGAACCGAACACGGCATTGATGGCATGGGTCAGTTGAGTTTTTCCGTCCTGAGGGAACATCTCGCCAACGTGTTTCTTGTAAACGGCCTTGTACTTGGCGACGACGTCCGCCAATTGCTCGGCGCTCAACTCGTTGTCGAGACTGACCCCGGCCTTCTTTTTGGCTGCATGAATCACCTCTTCGAAGTGCTCGTGCTCGCAGCCCATCACCACATCGCCAAACATATCAATGAATCGACGGTAAATGTCATATGCAAACCGGGGATTGCCCGTCTTATTGATGATGCCATCGATAACATCATCATTGAGTCCGAGATTCAATACCGTGTCCATCATCCCGGGCATCGATACGGCGGCTCCACTTCGCACGCTTACGAGCAGCGGTTTGTCGGGGTCGCCCAATTTTGCGTCCATCGCCTTTTCCAGCTTGGCGAGATTCTTGTCGACCTCTTGCTCCAGACCCGCCGGCCATTTGCCCTTCGACTTGTTATAGTCACTGCAAACCTTCGTAGCGATCGTAAAGCCCGGGGGGACCGGCACGCCGAGTTTGGTCATCTCCGCGAGATTGGCGCCCTTGCCGCCCAGAAGCTCCTTCATTTTCGCATTGCCCTCGGCCTTGCCACCGCCGAAAAAATACACTCGTTTTTCTGCCATTCTAAAAGGCTCCTTCTGTAAAGAGTTTGATAATCTCAGAAACCACCGACCGGTTGGATGGATACCCGATCATGCTGCACACCAACCCAGCGAAAAGTTCCTCAACGTAAACGAAAGTGCACTCTATACTACACCAAATCCCACGTGTCAACAGCAAAACGCCCCCGCGCCAAGAATCTTTCGCGCTGGTCACCAGCAGCGCTTACCGCCCCAGCGTCATGCCTCCGATTTGGACCGCGTTAGACTGTGTGAATCTGTGTCAAAAAATTCGTCTATCATCCCTCGTCTGTTGTCTCTCGTCCGTCGTCTTCTACCGTGGTCAGTTCCGTTCCTCGGCATCGTCACGCTGCGGCAGCGTGGAGCGCCACTTTTCGGCTTCTTCCGGTTTGCCCCAGGCTTTGTAGACTTCGTTCAGGGTCTTGACAGATTCCTGAGTGTGTGGGTGGGTGTCGCCAAGTTTGAGGCGTCGGCCTTCGACGGCTTCGAGTAATAGTGGTTCTGCCTCGTCGTATCGAGCTTGCTCTTTGTAGAGTACAGCCAGGTCGTTCTTGGATTCCAGTGTGTCCGGGTGATCGTCACCTAACTCGCGCTGCCTGCCCTTCAATGCCTCATCGAAGAATCTCTCGGCCTCATCGTATTGCTTCTGTTTTGTGCGCAGCACGGCAAGGCTGTTCATGAAGCTGAGAGTTATTGGGTGCTCTTTTCGAAGCTGAGCCTGTGCCGTTTCGAGCGCATCGCCAAGCAAATCCTCTGCTTGGCTGAAACGGCCTTGCTCTATATAGAGTCGATCAAGACCGAGTGTGGACCTCAGAGTCCGTACGTGCTTAGTACCTCGTAGCAGGCGCAGTGCCTCCACCGCTTGGTCAAACAGGCGCTCTGCGTCGGCGTACCGGCCCTGCTCTCTATATGTATCGGCCAGGAAACTTGTGTACATAAACTTCGCACTGATGTGCTCTTCAGGCCATTCGGCGGTCTTAAACGTCTCCACAAAAAGCTGCTCGGCCTCTTCGTACCGGCCCTGGGCCGTGTACACACGGGCAAGATTGCATCCGAACCAAGGACGCAACCAAACATCCTCTCCCCTCAATTCACTTCGGATTAACTGTAGTGCCTTCTCGAACAACGATTCAGCTTCTTTGTACCTTCCCAGGTAATAGAACGTTACGGCAAGGCAATTCATGGTTCCAAGTTGGCTTTCCACACCACTAACGCGTTGCCTGATATGGAAATTCTTTGTCCACAATCGCTCCATATCATGATACCGACCCTGGTCCTCGTAAACCCAGCCAATGTCATTCGTTGCCCGCAGTGTATCCGGATGCTCCTCGCCATGGTGCTGCTGATAGATTTCAATCGCCCTCAAGAAGTATTGCTCGGCCTGATTTGGCTCGCCGATGTGTCGATAAGTCCACGCCAGCGTCTCGCGAATCGATGCCTCAATGAGCGGTCTATCTTCGAACGTGCCCTCATCAAGCCTCTTGGAAGCGGCATCGAGAAGATAGCTGACAGTTGCCTCACCAATCTTGGCTCTGGACGCCATTCCCAGAACATCTTTTTCAAGAAAGTCAGCAATAAGCTGTGTCTCAGCTCGGGCACGGGCTTGACCAATGGCGAAGAGTGTTGAAACCACAACCCCTCCCAGCAGCACAGCCAACACCGCTACAATGCCGGTTACTAACGCCCGGTTCCTCCTGACGAACTTCTTAAGGCGGTACACGGTGCTCGGTGGCCCGGCTATCAGTGGAACGCCCTTCAGGTAGTTTTCGATATCGTCTGCAAGTTCAGAGGCAGACCGATAGCGCTCCGACCGCTCCTTACGCATCGCCTTAAGGGGAATCCATTCAAGCTCCTTATGCAGGCATTTCGCAAGTGCTGCGACTTCAATTCGGCGGCTCTGCGCGACCTTTTTGGCCTCCTCGCCCAGACTTGACAGTCGAGTGCTCGGCGTCTTGGGATCGGTCTCTCGAATAACCTGCCGGATGTGTTCAATCCCGCCTTCACGAAAGGTTGTAGAATCGAATGGCAGGACCCCGGTCAACAGCGCATAGAGAAGCACTCCTAACGAATAGATGTCCGAACGTGTATCAATATCCACGCTGGCCATATCGGCTTGCTCAGGACTCATGTACTCCGGTGTGCCTAAAAGTTGGCTGTCCTCAGTAGCCAGCGTTCGTTCAGTCAGCGGCTGAGCAAGGGCCTTGGCGACGCCGAAGTCGATAATCTTGGGGTCCGCCTGATCATCCTGTGTAGAGACAAGGATATTCGATGGCTTGATATCGCGGTGAATAATACCTTTCTGGTGGGCATGATGGACGGCGAGACAGACTTGCCGGAATAGATTGAGCCTGTCTTCGATAGTGAGCTTATGGTGGTCACAATGCTCGGTAATAGTCAGACCCTTGACGTATTCCATAACAAAATAAGGTCGGCCGGCCTCTGTCGTTCCGGCATCATGAATTTGTGCAATATTCGGATGGTCCAACAGGGCCAGGGCCTGACGTTCCGCCTCGAAACGGGCAATCACGCGTGCTGAATCCATCCCCGGTTTGATAACCTTCAGAGCTACCTGGCGTCTGATCGGCTTTTCCTGCTCGGCTAAATAGACAATGCCCATCCCGCCTTCGCCTAAGATGTTGAGCAACTTATATCGGCCAATCTGACCACCAGGCCGTTCCGTCAAGATATGGAGCGATGCTGTCCGGGGCGTGGGCTCTGCGGGACCGTCGTCCGGTTCTTCCTCGCCGACCGTCAGAAGGCGTTTTAGACGGTCAAGCTCAGCCCCAAATATGGAATCCGATTCCGTCATTGTGTTACTCCCAGGTAATCTATACATGCGACCATGAATCTGCGCCAGCTACTAGAACTTTGCTATTGACCTAATATCTACGTAATATAATCCCCGGTTTATTCCGGGCGCTGCGCATTTTCTGGAAGAAATTGCAGTAAGTATTCCAATTCCTCGCGTGCCTGCCCTTCGGAGACCACGGTGTTTCGGACAAGTTCCATCAGCACGCTGCGAAAACGCCGTTTCACGGTCACAATCATATTGGAGGCCTTCTTCGTGTCCCCGATGCCGAGATTCTCACATAGCTGCGTCAGAGATGCTGGATCGCTATTACCCAGAATCGGTTGAAGAACCCGTTCATGAAAAAGTGCCCAGTGGTTCTCCATCCCTTGTTCCTGGCACGCGGTTTTCACCTCTGCGGTGACTCGCTCCAGTAGAGCTGAGAGCCAGGCATAGTGATAGGAATCCTCAGCCGTTGCTTGCGCAAAGCTTAGTGGTAAGTCGGGCAGCTCCGCTATATCGAGGGATGCCAGCCTCTCTCTCGGGATGCGTTTTTGGGCCCTCTGGTCGCGGTCCCGATTGATCAGATACTGGTTGAGTGCATAGAGTAGAAACGAGCGAAACTGGCCCTTGTCCTTATCGGCGCGACCAACAAGATGTCTGTTCAGGACAACTTCGTGGAAGAAGTCTTGGGTTAGATCTTTAGCCTGCTCGTTGTCGCGCCCCTTGTGGCGTAAGTAGCAGTAGACCGGCTTCCAGTATGTATGAAGCAGCAGCCCAATTAACGCCCCGTTCTTGTCGGAACCGGCTTTGACGTCCTCGATCAATGACCAGTGCGTTGTGAGAAAGCCCCCCCGTGTTCCGCCCATGTCTGTCTGGTCACGAAATTTCATGTTTCATGTCTCCTGACGCCAACTTCAAACGTGGGCCGTCTCCGGCATCTCGCACGGTCATGCTGACCACATTGTACCAAGTTTGCGGGAGAAACGACAGAGAATATGCCTTTTCACGGAATCGGGATTCAGGGGCATCATGAAAAAAAATAAGAAAAAGAGTCCCGGCGCGCAGATTCACGAATTTTCCGGGGTTTAAAGAGTGAGAAGCTCGATAAGCAGAGCTATAAAGTAGGTTATTTGGAAATCAAGATTCAATTCAATTTGTTTAGCCTAGAAGGGCAGAAAGGTAGGTGTAACATGACATGGTTAAATGGTTACAGAATGAGATTGATGTTGGTAGGGGTCGCAGCCGTGATTATGCTTGGTGGCAGTAGTGCGAGAGGAGATTTCGCCTGGACTCAGAAGGCCGATATGCCAATAAAGAAGCTCCAGCATTCCACCAG
>JADHXR010000102.1 GCA_016782865.1 Phycisphaerae bacterium | reverse complement strand
GGGAGCGATGGCAATTTGTGCACTTCTTGTTCTCCGCATCTTTAAGGGTGCAAAGAAGAAAGTGCAGCCGAAGACTGAGGCAGAGCATCTCGCCGGAGCCGGGGCTGTTGGCGGTTTTCTTCCCGGCGGGACCGCAGACTCCGGCGCCCTGGCAATGCGCCGGCAGATAGCCAGCGCGTTGGAACAGGATCCCGATCGCGTCAGGCATTTGTTCACCAGTTGGATTGAAGAGGAGGCTTAGGCAGATGGCATTGACGGGCAGGCAAAAAGCTGCAATGTTGTTGATGAGCTTGGATGCGGCCACCGCTGCGGAACTGGTTAAAGGTCTTGACGCCGAGGCAGTCCAGGAATTGGCGGTCGAGCTGGCGTACCTGGACGCCGCGGGCCTACAGAACAGCGAACAGAGGGCGGAAATTGTGAATCAGTTTTGCAGCTCGCTGGAGAGCGAGGAGACCTTTCATCTCGGCAGTTTTCTCAGAGAAATGCTTAACAGCACCGTGGGTGGCGAGAGAGCGGGGCAGATTCAGACCGAGATACGGGGTATGTTGCAGAAGCGAGATCCTTTCTTGTTCATTCGTTCGGTCGATTCGCAAACGATGGCGTCGGTCCTGGAGACTGAGCATCCGCAGGCAGCCGCGGTGGTTTTGTCAGAGTTGCCGGCGAAGAAAAGCTCAGAGGTGATCGGCCTGCTGGGCGAGGGCGTCAGGCTCAGCACCATCAGCCGGATGACCAGTGGTGAAGCGGTCACGGCCGAAGCGAGAGTTCGAATTGCCGAAATGGTTTGCAGGCGTCTCGTTAATATCACGGCCGGTGGCGCAGGTGAAATGTCGGCGGCTCGGCCGCAAGAATCCCTGAGGAAGGTGGCTATGATCTTACGGAATCTCGGCAAAGAGGTTCGAGACGGTTTGGTCAGCGCCATCAAAGAGAGAGATGCGGACGTTGCCGAGATGGTCGGCAATCTGATGATAGTCTGGGAGGACATCCCCCAAGTGGTCGACAGGTCGCTGCAAGAGGCCTTGAGGGGGGTCGATGCGAAGAAATTAGCGTTGGCGTTGCGCAAGGCCGATGAGGAGATAACTCAGAAGATCAAGTCCAACATCTCCGAGCGAGCTGTTGCCACCGTGGACGAGGAAGCATCCCTCATGTCGGCTCCCAAGAGGGAAGATATTGAAGACGCAAGAACGGATATTGTCCGGGTCTTGCGCGAAATGAATGAGAACGGTGACCTTGCATTTGTGCAAGAATGATACGATGACCGACATGCTCACGATCAATCTTTCCAAGGGCGTTGCATCCGTGCGAATCCTGGAAGATTATCCCGGATCGCCCGGCGGCGAGTGTGTCGAGGCCCAAGAGGCTGGCGGGCAGGTTCTGACAGGAGAGCTCCAAGCTCAGAAGGCCGCATTTTCACAGGCTTGCCAGGCGCTTAATGGTGTCATTGACAAGGTCAATAAGTTTTACGACAAGGTCTTTGTTGGGCACAGCGAAGAAATTGCACGGCTCTCGGTGGAAATCGCCAGAAAGATATTGATGCAGAAGATTGAAAATGGGGATTATGAGATAGAATCCATCGTCAAAGAGGCCCTCGAGAATGCACCGGGCCGGCAGGATGTGGTGGTGCATCTGCATCCCGAGGATGTTGCGCAATGTCAACGGGCACAGCAAGATGATCCGGGCAGTGCGTTGGTCGGTGTCAGATTCGTCTGCGATTCGAACATCGGGCGTGCAGAGTGTTTGCTTGAAAGCCCGAAGGGAATCGTCAAGTCGCTGATCGATGAGAATCTGGAACGGATTGACAGAGCACTTAAGAACAAACAGTGAATTATGGCTATGGGTGCGATCAGTCACAGTCTGATTGATTTTGGAAAGTTTCACTCGGCGCTGGACGACGTGAATCTGCTGGATTGTCAGGGCTTTGTAGTCCGAGTCTCCGGGCAGACGGTCGAATCGACCGGTCCGGCATTGGGGCTGGGCGAACTTTGTGGAATCCATATTCGCAATGGTCGCAGGGTCATGGCCGAGGTCGTGGGCTTCCAGAGCGATCATCTCATCCTGTTGCCGCTGGAGCACATAGAGGGTATCTCGCCCGGCGACACGGTGACTGCCCGAAGCACTCGGCGCCATATTACCCTGAGCGAAAATGTCTTAGGCAGAGTGTTGGATGGACTGGGAAACCCCATTGACGACAAAGGGCCGCTGGGCGGGACCGACAACAAAGAACTGGACGCGAGCAGTCCGCCGCCCCTGAGCCGAGAGAAGATCACCCGCCCCTTGGCTCTGGGAATAAGGTCGATGGATGGAGTGCTGACCTGCGGCAAAGGACAGAGAATGGGCATTTTCGCAGGCAGCGGAGTGGGCAAGAGTGTCCTGCTCGGCGAAATCGCCAATTCGAGCGACGCTGATGTTAACGTTGTTGCACTGATAGGCGAGCGTGGTCGGGAGGTTCGAGAGTTTCTTGAGTCGGACCTCGGCCCCGAGGGTTTGGCGCGCAGTGTGGTTGTAGTTGCTACCTCGGATTCGCCTCCAATTCAGCGGGTCAAGGCGGCGTTTGTGGCTGTCACGGTCGCCGAGTATTTCAGGGACAAGGGCAGGAATGTTCTTTTCATGATGGACTCGCTTACTCGGTTTGCCCAGGCACAGCGTGAGATAGGTCTTGCGGCGGGCGAGCCGCCCGCGGCAAAGGGCTACTGTCCAAGCGTCTTCTCGCTGATGCCGAGACTCATCGAGCGTTTGGGCCGTACCGAGATTGGCAGCATCACGGGTATTCTGACGGTTCTTGTCGAGAACGATGATCTGGCAGACCCTGTCGCTGACAGTGCCCGGAGCCTGCTGGATGGCCACATTGTTCTGTCGAGAAAACTGGCCGAGAGGGGCCATTACCCGGCCGTGGATATTCTCCAGAGTATCAGCAGATTAATGCCTGCGGTCACCACGGCAGAGCATAAGCTTGCGGCGCAGAAACTAAGGGAAATATACGCCATTTATGTCGATGCCGAAGACTTGATAAACATTGGTGCGTTGTCACCGGGCAGCAATCGGCGTATTGATGGGGCGGTGGCCTTGATCGACAAGATAAGGAATTTTCTCGTTCAACCTGTTCGTGAGAGAACGGATTTTTCAGAAACTGTCAGGCAATTGACTTGCATTGTCCAGTCATGGGACGACCTGTTGGGTCCGCAGTAGCAATGAGGGACCTTTGGCACAGGCGTGAAAGTCTGAGAATTAGTATTTGGAATTTGGATGAAACGTTTTGCATGGCGATTGCAGCGCGTCCTGGAAATCAAGACCAAGCAAGAGCAGAAAGAAAGAGCAGAGCTGCTCAAGCTGACGGAAACGTTGGCGGAGCGACGAGGAGAGCTGCTGATGCGGAAGAAGATGTTGAAAGACGTAATTGACGGTTTGGCCGCAGTTGATCCAAAGAAGCGGTTGGGTGAGCAGGAATTCTTTTTGAGACATGCCGGAACGAGTGATGAGCAGATTAGGAAACTCAAGGATAGAATCAGTGGGTTGGAATCACAACAAAAAGAAAAGATTGCAGAGGTCTTGAAGATCAGAAGGTTCAAAAAAGGTTTGGAAAAACTGCGTGTTGAAGCGAAGAGGCAGTTCATAGCCGAACAAGAGAAGCTCGAGCAAAATGAATTGGATGAGGCGGCTGTTGTTTCTTTTGTGCGAAAATCGCTAAGTTAGGAGAAAACCAGTGAGCAGGAAGGTTATAATAATGACGACGGTGGCGGGATTGGTGAGCTTTGGCGGAGCATTCGTCTTTGCGTGGCTTTCTAACCCGTCTGCGGCAAGCGGCCCGCAGGGACCCGGGCAGCCGACACCCGTAGTCGACAGATCACCGCCTGGCGCCTCTCAGCGACAAACTGATGCGGCGCGTCTGGCCGGTGCGCCTTCCGGTTCGGTCAAGAGATCTCTGACCGAGCAGCAATTGAAGAATCTAGTCCAGGATCTGCGGGAAAAGATGCAGGAGTACAACGACAGACTGCAGGCCATTGCGATGCGCGAGCGCAGATTGCAGGTGGCGCATAACGTGCTGAAGGGGGACATCGAAAATCTTGACAATCTGCGGGTCGAAGTTGCCTCGGCTATCACCAATCTCAAAAGTGAGCGGGACAAGCTGCTCAAGAGCAGGCTTGAGATTGATCGGAAGGAGAAAAACAACCTGATATCCATCGCAGCTACCTACGACAAGATGGATGTTACCGGGGCCGGCAAGATACTGGCCACCATGTGCAAGCCACAAGAGTCCGAGCAGCGGAAAGGCTCAGGTGTTGGCCGCAAGAGCAGCAGTTACGACGATGCTGTGAAGATACTGCACTATATGACCGAAAGGACCAAGGCCAAACTCCTGGCGGAATTGGCTACGTCAGAGCCGGTTCTTGCAGCGGGTCTGAGCCAGAGATTGAAGCAAATAGTTGAGGGTAAGTAGCGCCATGGACATTGCGACCATAATAGGGGTAGTTTTTGGGTTTGTCGTTGTTGTCGGCGCCATCGTCATCGGAGGAGGGTGGCGGTCATTTGTGCACCTTCCCTCTCTGGCGATAACCATGGGAGGAATGTTGTGCGCGACTCTCATACATTTTTCTCTGCCCCAGTTTCTTGGGATATTCTCGGTGGTCAAGAAGACGATTGTCACGAAGATTCCGCCGCCGTCGGACCTGATACAGGACATGGTTAATTTCGCCGCTATCAACAGGCGTGACGGGGCGTTGGCCCTGGAACGGGAAATGCCGAAGATAAATGATATGTTTTTCGTCAAGGGTTTGCAGATGCTCGTGGACGGGCAGGATTCCGAGTCTATGAGAAATCTGCTGTCTCTGGAAATCGACAAACTTGGGGACCGTCATTCGACGGGCAAGAAGATCCTGGAGTTCATGGGCGCAGCGGCTCCGGCCTTCGGGATGGTCGGAACGCTTATCGGATTGGTTCAGATGCTCAAGAACCTGTCCTCGCCCGACCAAATTGGCGCCGGAATGGCAGTGGCATTGCTAACTACGTTCTACGGAGCGCTCTCGGCCAATTTGATCTTTATCCCGCTGGCGGGCAAACTGGGGATTTACTCGAAGGCAGAGACAACGGCGATGGAAATGATTGTAGAAGGTGTCTGCGCAATGGCCGAAGGTGATAATCCGAGCACTATTCGAGAAAAGATGCAGGCATTCGTTTCCCAGGGCAGTCGAGAAGAAGTTAAGGCCAATATCTAATGCGACGTGCGGACAAACAGCGAGAATCCGATGACGCTCCCGGTGCACCGGAATGGATGGTTACGTTCAGCGATACTATGACGCTCTTACTGACTTTCTTCGTGCTTCTGCTGAGCTTTTCATCTTTTGACGATAAGATTTTTCGGGATTTGAAGATCATCTACGCCAGGGCTTTTACGAACATAAGGGTGGTCCGCCGACGCGATAGGGATGCAATCTTGGATATGCCTCCGATCAGATACATAGTCGAACTTGACAAGGGCAGTGAAAAGCCTACTTCGGTCAGGGGATTGCAGGAGAACCTGATGAGTGAGACGCCGCCCGTGGATCTTCACCGCGGCATGGCGTTCCTACTCTCATCGAAAGAGCTCTTCTGGGGTAAAGGGATAGTTTTTTCGCCTGAAGGTCGCCGAACCATGGATCTGGTGGCATCGTTTCTAAAGAAAGTGCCCAGCCGGATAGTAATAAGCGAGAACGGCCCGGCAGACGGCCTGAGCAGCCCGCACTTTGGCCTGGCCCGCGCGTGGGCGGTGATGGAGTATCTCACAACAAAGCAGGACCTCGACAAGGAACGTTTCAGCATCTCACAGGCAAGTGGCCTGGATCGAGGAAATGCTGAACCCGGCTCGATGCGATCGGACTCTGAGCGTACGGTAGAAGTGGTCTTTCTGGAACGGAGCATTTACGATTGAGACAGCGACGTCAGATAATTGAGGATGAGCGCCCCAAGGTTCCGGGCTATATCGTCGCGTTTTCAGATATGACCACTTTGTTGCTGACTTTCTTTGTAATGCTTCTAAGCCTGGCGGAGGTCCAGGATCCTGAACTTTTCTACATAGGCCGGAATGCTTTTATTAAATCGATCAGATACATCGGGCTTGGAGCGCTTCTTGGAAGAGAGGAAGTGCCCCATTTCGGCTATCGCAAGGAGAAACACTTCATAGCCAATCCCGATGAATCGCCCGCCCTGCGCACTGTTGATGCAGAGGCTGAGGAGATTCGTCGGATTTTTGAACAGGTCAAGCAACATGCGACAATTGTGCCTTTGCAGATAGGCGCGAAAAGGACCGGTTTTTCGGTAGTCAATGTTCAGTTCTCGCCCGGACGCGCCGCCTTGAATGAGTCGGCAAAAAAATTCCTGACGGGATTCTGCCGGGACTTGCGGCAGGATCCCAGCTACAAGCCGGTCGACTTGTATGTGCTTGGCTTGGCTGATGACGAAAAGAGTGAGAAAGAGCAA
The DNA here is from genome assembly GCA_016782865.1 of Phycisphaerae bacterium. GTDB lineage: Bacteria > Planctomycetota > Phycisphaerae > Sedimentisphaerales > Anaerobacaceae > SG8-4. The sequence goes on along the minus strand of JADHXR010000102.1, from coordinate 22,375 downwards.
TGGCTGCTCTCAGCGAGGCGAGCCCAAACGGTGGCGGATTTCCTGCGAGATACCCTGTTGGCGGCTTCGGGTCCTTCCAAGGGGCCCGACGCGCCTTGGGATCGATCCAAATGGCATATTCGCTCATGGGGAGCAGGCTCTGGGGGCGATTGGGTGGGACGCGATAGCCCGATTTCCAGGCAGTCACACGTTCTGATCGGAGTGCTCAGGTCGAGCAATTAACCTTTTCGCCTGTCAAGTTTCTCTACAACTTCTCTGTTCTGATGCGCCACAGGTGTCTCGGGATCGGGGCTAACGATGCATGAAGGCCTATTTTGACATTTCGGCACGATATTTGCTCACGTATAAACCGAAAGAATGCTTACAGTGCGTCGCCAACGATGGCAATGAGGTGATAATCGTTATGTCGTTTAGTGTGACTGATTCGCGGAAAAGAATTCTCGTACCATTGATAACAGTTGCCCTGGGCAGTTGTGTGCTGGTTGTCTGTTTGGGCCGGCCGGTTGCCGGACGAGCTGAGCTCGAGAAACCGGCGTTGGATGCCGCCCAGGCCCAAGAAGAGATGGGGCGCCAGGGCGAGTCGGTGTTTGGAAATGATCCCAATTTTTCCGGGAGATTAGGCTACAATCCTGAGGGCGGGATTTACTATCGAATGATGCTCGCGGTCTTGATCGTTGTTGTTCTGGGCGCCGCGGCCATTTACGTTTCAAAGAAACTCTTGCCAAGGATTACCAACCTGCCGGGCAAGGAAATTCGCGTGGTGGAGACGGTCTATCTCGGACCCAGGAAGGCGGTGCACGTGCTCGAGGTAGGCAGTCGGCGGTTTCTTATAGGCAGTACGAGTGAGAACGTTACGAAACTGGCCGATATTACCAGCGACTTGGCGGATTTTTCCGCCCGCGACGCGGATTACAGTTGAGAACATAAATGAACAAGAAGCTTTCTATAATACTGTTTCCGGCATTCGTCGTCTTGCTGCCAATAGGGGTCTGCCTCGCGCAGAATATCGAACCGATCGAATTTCCGAACATGCCCGGTGATGCCTCCGGAACGGAGACTCCGAAAGTCGGCGTTCCAAGCGTGGGGGACTTGATGATGCTCGTGGATAAGGCGGCGGCGAACGAGGGCGAGGGCAAAGATTGGTCTACCCCGGTAAAGCTCGTAATCATCTTCAGCGGTCTGGCGATTGTGCCCAGCCTTCTGGTCATGATGACGTCTTTCACGCGAATTGTCATTGTCCTGGCCTTTGTTCGGCATGCTTTGAGCACTCAGACTATACCACCTACGATCGCTATAATAGGTTTGGCTATGTTTCTGACGCTGTACACAATGGCGCCGACTTTTGAAAAGGCCAATGCAAGTTCGATCCAGCCTTATCTGGCCGATGAGATCAGTTTTCAAACGGCCGGGGCCAGAGCCGGCAGTTGTATCAAGGAATTCATGCTTCGCCAGAGCCGAGAGGCTGATTTGGCCCTTTTCGTGCAGATGGCAAAGATCAAGCCCCCCGGCAGGGCGATGGACATAGGAATGCACATAGTTATCCCGGCGTTCATTATCAGTGAATTCCGCACCGCGTTCGAGATGGGTTGCCTCTTGTTCATCCCTTTCTTATTGGTGGATATGGTCATTGCATGCGTCTTGCTCAGTGCCGGCATGATGATGCTGCCGCCGGTGATGATTTCGCTGCCTTTAAAGCTTATGTTGTTCATTCTTGTCGACGGGTGGGGACTGTTGGCGAGAAGTCTTAGCCTGAGTTTCAGATAGAGTGCAAAGTTAATCGCGAGGATTTGTTGTATGGATAGCAGTTTTATTCTTTATCTGGGCCGGCATACTCTCGAGACGGCCCTGCTCGTTTCGGCCCCAATCCTGCTGACGTGCCTGGTTGTTGGCGTTGTGGTGACGTTACTTCAGGCGGTCACCTCCATTAGGGACATGACTCTGACTATTGTCCCCAAGCTCATGGCCGTTGGCGTTGTCATGCTTGTGAGTGGCGGGTGGACTTTGGGAATTATACTCAAATTCACCAACCAGATCTTCGGCCATATTCAGAATGTCGCGCACTGAAGGCACATGGAGTTGATGATCGGAAAACTGCTTGGCTTCGTGCTGGTGCTGACAAGGATTTCGGCGTTTTTTCTGGTCGTTCCTGTCTTCGGGTGGAAGACCATTCCCCCCAGGATCAAGGTTGCGATGACTGTGCTGATGGCGGTCTTCTTCTCATTAATCGCCCCTTCGGCGATGACTGCCGGGCAGGTTTCCACCGTCGGGGCCGTCTTGCTGATGGCCTATGAAGCTACCTACGGATTCGCTCTTGGATTGGTGGCGGCTCTCTTGTTTGCGCCGGTCCGAATCAGTGGACGAATCATTGAAAGGGAAATGGGCTTGGCTATGGCTGAGATATTAGATCCCCTGACCGGCGATAGATCTCAGCCGGTTGGCAGTCTGCTTGAAATGATATTTGTCGTTCTATTTCTCAGCGCCAACGGTCATCATTTGCTCCTGTCGATTATCTCGCGGAGTTACGAGACGTTTCCAGTCGGTCGTATTCCAACCATAGCGGTCCTGGCGGCCGGTGTTATCAAAGCCGGCTCAACGATGTTGATGGTCGGCCTGAAATTGGCTGCGCCGATACTGGCGGCATTCTTGTTGTTGATGGTAATCCTGGCCGTCTTGGCGCGAATAATGCCCGATATGAACATCCTGTTCATCAGTTTGCCCCTGCGTGTGGGGTTGGGACTATTCCTGATGGCAATATTCCTGCCGTTCATGTATTCGTTTGTATCTGAATTTGCAGCCTTGATGGGCAGGCTGCTGCCGGTGTGAGGCGTAGGGGAGTCTTGCAGCGTGTTTTTTGATCTAAAGTAGGAAGTCGATTATGCCAGAAAAGCCGGCCTCCGAGAGGACGGAGCAACCTACATACAGAAAGTTGGAGAAGGCCAGGCAGAAAGGGAATCTGCCGCAGAGCCAGGAGTTGATGGCCATTGTGTCACTTGTGATATTGGTAGCGGCAGTTGCTCTGTCGGGCCCGAATCTGCTGCAATGGTTCACAGCCCAGGTTGAGCACGGCATGTCATGCGAGAATGCAGTTTTTGCCGACACGGGCGCATTTATGGATTTTGTCGGCAGAAAGACTATCGACCTGTTACTTGTAATCTGTCCCATTCTGGGGGCGCTCTTTGTCGGTGCTATAATGGCCGGCATTGCCGTCAGCGGCATGAGTTTCTCACCCCAGGCCATCAGCTTGAAATTTAACCAGTTCAATCCCATAGAGGGAATGGGCAAGCTCGTAAACGCCCGGTCCGTGGTGAAACTCCTGGCGTCAATATTGAAACTGTTCTTTGTCTCTCTCATAGTCTGGTTGTATCTTCAGAGCAAACTAAACACTCTGGCAGGGCTTCGATGGGTTGGGGCGGCCCAGATGCTGGCGGTTATCGCAAAGATAACGCTCGGCCTTCTTATACGTGTTTGTCTGGCACTGCTAATCATCGCCGTTGCCGATGCATTCTATCAGAAATGGAAATATACCCAGGAACTGAAGATGACGCGCCAGGAAGTGAAACAAGAGCGCAAGGAGACTGAGGGCTCGCCGGAGATGAAGGGTCGGATCCGAAGGATGCAGATTGAAAGATCCATGAAACGCATGATGAAAGAAGTGCCCAAGGCGAGTGTGGTCCTTGTTAACCCGACACACGTAGCTGTAGCGATTCGCTACGATGCCAAGACGATGGAGGCGCCCGTGATGGTGGCCAAAGGGGCCGACCACATGGCCGAAAAAATCAGGGAAATCGCACGGGCTTACGGCGTGCCCGTTATCAGGCGGCCGGAGCTGGCCAGGACAATATACGCATCGGTCAAACCGGGCAATCCCATCCCAGAGAAGTTATACGTGGCGATGGCGGAGGTGCTGGCTATGATCTACCGCCTGCGTCACAAGAGATGAGACCGCAACATGTGCTAAAACCCGGTTCGGTGTCCTCAAAAGATGCTTGCGCCAGAGCCGCTGGTCTTTTCTTGTTGCCTAACCAAATGTCATCTGGCTAATCGTATTGACGGCCGCCATTTGTTGGTTAAGCAAGGTTAACGTTTTTTCCAGACGGGCAAACTGTGCGATCAGTCTGTCCTGCATCCTCTCAAGGCGGATTTCTTCGTTTGCAATCGTTACTTCAATTCGCTCAATATTGTTCGTGTTAATATCCTGGCTGACATCGAGACGACCGTCAGTTCTAAGCATGTCGTCAAGCATGTCCTCCAGTTCTCCGGCAAAGCCCTTCTTGACACGAACCGTGTCGGTGAACGTTCCGACCGCAGTGAGATCCACGCTGAGCTGCAGGCCGTTCTCGGGATACAAGGGGCCAAACCCGCTATCTTCGAACGTACTGTCTCCGGTTATTATGTTGCCGTTAATTTCTGCATCGTGCCAGGTGCCGCCGGTTTGCCTTATCCGGGCGGATTCGATCACGTTGCCGCTTCCGGGGTCGGAGATTGTAACTTCCACATCGAAGGTCCCGGCGGTTGTGTACTTACTGCTGGCGCTGTAAAAACTCATGGTGCCGCCGCCGCTGGTGCTGCCGGTCGCCATGGCGCCGATCAATTCGATAACCGCGGTAAATCCCTGGTTTGTGTTCAGGGCGTCCTCGAGGACCGTTGTGTCAAGCTTCAGCGTTTGATCGCCCTCGATTGTGATGCCGATCTGGCGCGCCTCGATGTAAAGATCGTCATCGTTGAAACCTGTGGCAGTCCCGACAAATGGATCGTTAAGCTGAGTCTTGAGAAAAGGGATCGTTGTACTACGGCTCAACAGCCCCATTTTCTTGGTCTCGACATTATACTCGGTCTTTTCCTTGAGGAAGGTTATCAGCGAATTGTAAGACGCTACCATGCTTTGGACCTTGCCGGTTACCCCGCTGATGTCCCTGGTAAGGGTAATCACAACCGGTATCGGCTGGCTGAGGTCGTCAGTCTTGTTGACATCCTGAAGGATCAGCGTTATTCCGGTCATGGCGTCGGTGACTATGTTCGAATTGTTGCTTATCCACGCGGCGGAACCTTGCGTAGTTTCCGCGACTCCAATCGTCGGCGTACCGGTCCCGGTAAGCGCGCTGTCGTCGACCAAAATCATAGGGACATCACCCAACGTATCGCTGAACGTAAAACGTATGTATCCATCATCCAAATGGGTGTTCTCGGCCGTTACCGTTATATCACCTGAGCTGACGTTCGCAAGGGCGTCGATCGCGGTTTGTATAGTAGCGGCAACCGCGTCATAAGAAATCTCACCGGTTGTGTACCCGTTGTAGGTCAGATGGTAATGGCCGCCGTCCGGGTCGCCTTGAGTTAGGCTCATGGTCTGCACTTCGGCCACTGCTGCCGCTGAAGGATACCCATCTACTTTGATTTGAGAGTTTTGTGCGGTCTGAGTATTGATAAAGGATGTCGATGTAAGAGATGTAAGACTCTCTGGGGTAGCGGCGCCTACGGCGTCCTCTTCCATCCAGGGTATGGGCAGGGTCAGTGCAGCCGCAGAGCCCTTGGCGTTGTAGGTCAGAGCAATCTCGAAAAGGCTGGTCCCACTGGTGGTATCTGTGACGATGATTTCGCCGTTCTCGAAGGTGGCTTTGACATTTCCGTCGAACGCCTCTTCAATCTTGTCAAGAAGGTGGGCCACGGTAGTATTACTTGTAATGCTAAGCTCTGATAGTGCTATGTCGTGGGCATATCGGTCCTGCCCGGTTATTTCAATGACTTCGCCTCCTTCGAGGGCATTGCTGCCAAACTGAGAAAGCTCGGTTATCTTGGTGGTCAGAGAGGCATTCACACTGGAATCGGAGGCCAGCGTAAGAGCCGAATTAGCTTTCCACACCTCGGTGCTGCTTGCATTGATGGATATTAGATTGTCTTCACCTGTGCGCTGACCGCTCAGCATCAAATGGTATTTGTCGCCCTGGTACAGCAAACTGGCGGTCACACCGGGATTGTCCTCGTCATTATTTATCAGCCCCGCCAGATCCTCGAGCGTCGTTTCGTCGGCAACGGCCGTTATCTGTCTCTCAATGTGGTTGTACGAGTAGATAAAAGTGCCGCCGCCGACATAGTCCGTTTTATAGTCAAAGGCCGAAGTGTCCTGGATCCACGTCTCAGTAGTGGCCATCTGGTCGATCAGGATTGAGTGAGAGCCCTCGGCGGCGTCTTCCGATGCACCGACACCTAACACATCACTGTCGCTGGTGCTCGCCTTGTAAGCCTCCAGTGTGCTGGCATTTGAGATCGCGGTTACCGTCGAGTTCAGGTTGCTGACTTTGGTCCTGAGCTCACCGAACGCTGTGGTCTCTTTCTCATAACCCAATTTCTTGACCTGATAAGTGGCAAGCCGTCGGCTGTTGATCGCCATCAACTGCTCAATAAGAGTTGAGGTATCGATACCTGTTGCCAAACCGGGAAGTCTTAATTCGCCCATAACCGGTTCCTGATTTCTAATCCATCTGCGTTGTCGGCAAATATATCGTTCTTTTCAAAGCGCCCGTTATCTTTTGTCGGTAAAATCGGCTTCGGCCATGAAGGAATCTCCCCCGATATGCCGGGGGTGCCGCTCTCTGCCGTGACGGAATCTTCAAGCCGGATTCTCCAATCGCTCATGCTCAAGGGCGGCCGCGATATGCCCTGAGAGTCTTTCTGGCCCGGCCAACTTGCTTCAGTTGTTTTTCAAGGCGGTCTTTCTCAACCGCAACCATCAGTATCGTTTGCCGGTACAATTTTGCCAGTCGCTCAAACTGTTCCTTAAACTCAATTGACTCGGGCACACTTGTTCTGCCGAGTTTGTCGACGATTTTGCCTGATTGCTCGCTCAATATCTCAGATGCGAGGAAATCACCTTTGCGCGCCTGTGCGATCTGTCTGTTCAACAAATCTTCCAGTTTGTCGAGCAGGCCCTGACGTTCGTCCGGCACAATCTCAACGCCGTCGGTGCTCATCATGCTTGAACCCCTGCCGCGGGCCGATCCGCTCGTTCTGTCGCAGCCATAATCCCCTGTGTTGTTCGAGTTATGTTGTGTTCCAATTCTTCGAGCAAGTTGGCTGCATCTTCATGGCTCGGATCCAACGCCAGAAGTTCCGAGAGAACTCTCTGGGAATTGTCGAACCTGCCGTCTTTCATATATAACGCCGCCAGAGGGAACATTACGGACGTGTCGCCCGGGTGCATATCCAGGTATACTTCCAGGTAATGGATTACCTTTGCAAACGATCCCATCTGGCAGGAAGCTTGAAACAGACCCAAAAGGGCTATCATGTTGTCCTGGTCTCGTTCGAGACATTTGAGATACATTTCGAAAGCCTGCTTGTAGTCGGTTCTCTGCTGGGCGACCATCCCCAGCCCGGCATAAGCCTTGGCACAGGCAGCATCCAACCGACAGGCAACTCTAAAGGCTATCTCAGCATCGTCGAAGTGGTTCTCCTGCAGCGCTACGACTCCAAGCCCAACGTACGGGCCCGGCTCATCGGGCGCCAGGTTCGCTGCTTTCTCATAGCACAGTTTTGCCTGGGTATAATTTTCAACTGAGGCGTAACAGTCCCCGAGTTCCTGCAAATCTTCATATTCGCCAGTCAAATCGTGCTGCTGGTCAACATTGTTGTGCGTTATGTCCATAACAATTCTTTTCCCTCTATGCCTGCTTTGCAGCTCGATCTGCCGAGATTTATACGACTCAATTTTCCTCGAATGCCGGAGCGGCCGATTGTGCCGACAATGCAGCCTCCTCGGGCGTGCCAGCCTGCAAATCATCACAAAACGGGCCATCAGTTTGCTCTGACTCAATCTCGGCTTCGAGTTCAATGAGAACCCCGTTGATTCTGTCCAACTGGTTTCTCAGCGGATAGTTCTCTTCGACGAATCTGCGATACCCTTGAGGCTCGTATTGCGCCGAGCAAATCTGTTCGCAGAACTCCTCGGAGATATTGAACAGAAATTCCGACACAAAAGTCTGGTTCGCTGCTGGAGAATTGTGAACTACGGGCTTGAGCCCACAGGCCATAGCTTCCAGCAACCGTGTGTTCTCACGTTCGAAGATACTGGTCGAAGCAATGTAATGTTTGTCTTCGAGCCAGCAGCGGATATTCTCCTGGCGGCCGTCGAAAAACACCACGTCGCGAAGGTCGAGAGCATCGACCATGTGCCTGATGTATTGTTCGATAGTTGTATCTTCGAATTCTCCGCCGAAGAATAAACGATATTCGGGATCAACGTAGTGCAGCTTCTGCATACACTGCAGCATGAATGCAGGATTATTCATTGCGCTGAGATCGCTCAAGAAGGCAATATTCTTGCCACGTTGTCGGTTCACAAAGGCGAATCTTTCGAGATTGACGCCACTGGGTATGACAGCTATCGATGTTTGGTTTTCGAGTCCCGGCAACTCGCCTGCGATCGCCTCTTCAACAGGGCAGTCGCCTACTGCGACCAGGACGTCGATATTGGCCCAGTTCACAGCCTGGGGCCATTGTTGATGTCCTTCGTTACGGTGCAGCCTAATGATGTTCTTGCAGACCTTTTGCTGTTTGGAGCCTGTTACTGCAAGGTCGCTGCCCCACTCAAACCACGAGATATCGCTCCATTTCATCAATTCATGCATCTGGTCTTCACTTCTGTCTTCGAGAAAGCGCACTTCAAAACGCTCTTTGACAAATCCGGCGATCTCATTAACAGACCCCATAGCATTCTCATCACAGAAGAAAGCCACCTTAGGCCTCTTGGAGCGGATCACATCGAGCATTGGGTGGAGTATTTCCTGATCGGACCAGATTTGAAGTGAGCGAAGCAGCATCTCAAGGGCGCCGGCTTTGTTGTCCTGGTTGAGGAATATCTCGGCAGTGCGGTTCAGCACGTCGGCATTCAACACGCCCATTCGATCCATGCCATCGAAAATCTGCGTAGCTTCGCTTGCTTTGCCGGTGGCAAGATATGCCTCGGCCAAGTTCCACAGTATCTCGGCCGAGTCATTCCGGACGCTTAGAGCTTTGACAAAATGATCGGTCGCTTCGTCCGAGCGGCCCAGGCAATGAAGAATCGCTCCGGTGTCATTCAGGACTTCTGCATCGTCCGGAGTTTCGGCAAGACGTTCCTGCATATGCTCGAGAGCTTGCCAGTGTTTGCCGGCTTCAGCGAGATCCAGGCCCTTCTCGTAGCGGTTAAGGTTGTCATGTATTACATCTCCATTCTGTCCGCCAGACTTGTTCGGATCCGTATTCATTGTGTTTGTTTCACTCCTGCTTCGTAAGCTAACTGTTCCCTTGCCGGGAACCTCCCCGACAATAGTGCAAATCTCGTGCCGTTGGCGTGCATCGAGATATACCTGTCATTAAGCCATTGTCTGCACGAAGTTTGTATAAATATCAAACATGTATGTCTTCCAATTTCGGTCTTTCTCACCCCGCGGTCATCTGAGAAAATCCAGAAGCGACACTGACATAACTTTCGCCGCAATCGACAGTGACATCTGGTACAGGACTTCACGACGAGACAGGTCTATGGCTATCTGTGCAATATCGGCTTCCAGCAAGCGGGTCGTCTCATCCTCGGCATAGAACTCCAAGTTCTGGATGTTATCGCTGAGGTCATCCAGGAAGCCGATTCTCGACCCGGTCGAGACTACGGCTTCAATCAGAACCCCACTCATCTCGTCAAGTGAGCTTAACGAGCTGTTCAGCATTTCTCGCACTTGAGCGTCGGTGAAATTATTTTCGTTGCTCAATATGTCCCGAATGCCGATTAGTGCGCTGAATATGTCATAAGTTCCAGGCGCGCGCACAAGATCGACTCCGGTATCGCTTATCTGCGTCGTGTCAACGTAGAGTATTTCTCCGGTAGTCGAATGAGTTACTGCAAGATTGGCGTTTGTGCCATCTGTGTTGACTGTGCTCAGACCGCCATCGACCGAAAGGTTGTAATTGCCGGCAGAGCCGGTTACCGTCAGCCACGTATCGCCGCGAACACTCGATGTCCCCGTGCCGCCCGCCGAGCCGGTGCTGCCCACGAAAACGGGCGCAGCACGCTGATCGGACCGAAAGATGTCCTCACCAACATAGAAAGCTGACGATTGTACATTGGGCGCCATCTCTATGTTTCGATCCTGATAACTACCCTGGTATGTCACGCTGGTTATTTCTCCGTTGGTGCGCTGTACGAGATACGGCGCCGAAGCCGTGCTGCCTCCTCCGAACAGATACTGGCCCGTGTGTTCGGAATTGGCCAACATAACCATCTGCTCCAGCGTGTGCTTGACTCCCTCTGCCGCCCGGTTCCTTGCCGCTTCGTCGTAGATGCCGTTGGAGATTTGAGTCAGACTTCCCTTTGTGTCCCTGAAGGATGACACCATCTCCTCGATGACTGTCGAAGAAAGCTCCAATATACCGATGGCGTCCGAGAGGTGGTCTGAGTAATTCTCCAGAGACTTCACTTGAGAATTGAGCCCCAGGACCCGATAGGCAGCGGAAGGATCGTCCGAGGTTCGATTTACCTCCGAGCCGGTGGATGCCTGTTCCTGCAGGCGGATCATTGCCTCGGTGTTCAGATGCAAAGCAAAATTGACATTATTGTAGATGCTGCTAAGTGCTCCGCTCATTTATCACATGTCGTATCGGGCCGGGTGTTCGGCGATACGCCCCATCCTCACTTATATGATCTCCATTAGAGTTAAAATTGACGATTGAACCGTGTTGAGATACTTGGCCATTGCCTTGAACATCTGCTCGAAAAGTAACAAACGGGCGGCCTCATCGTTGATATTGACGCCGCTTATTTCACTTTGCTGACCGGTCAGGTCCTGCACTATGATTTCGATGTTGTCCTCGCGCGTCTTCTTGTTCGATATGAGCGCACCAATGTCTGTAACTAGCTCGCGGTAAAACTCCGGGACTGTCTTAGAGCTAAGGTTGCTTAAGGTTTGATCCTTAATGTCCGCCATCCGCAGGGCGTTGGCATTGTCGGTCAGATCCGCCCCCAGGGCTGTCGCTATGCGGCCGGGCGAGTTGGTTATTTCCGAACGAACTAACATGTCCGCCGCGGTAGTGCCTGAGAAGAATGTGTTGATTCCGGCGCCGGCCAGCACTCCTGTTGCGTCGGTGTCGGCAAACGCATCGACATCGAAGTTATCGCCTGCGCCGAAGTCGCCCGCGCCGACAGAGACCGTTATTCCGTTGCCGACATCGAGCCTGTCGCCCGCAGCATAACCACTGCCGATAGAGAGGGTGGCAATCACGCTTCCGGCCCCGCTGTTGTCTACTACTTGAAGCTGCAGGGCGCCGTTTCCAACCGCCCCGGCGCCTGAGACTGTGAACCTGAAGGTGTCGTTTTGTGTCCCCGTATAGATGCCTGAAACAGTTATGGTCGGCGGCGAGACTCCGGTCAACGTGCTGGCCGTGGGCGCCGAAAGGACCGCAGGCAGGAAGTCAAACTTGTAGTTGGCGTCGGCCGAGATGGTCAGCTTCGACGAGTTCACCGATGCGCTCACGCCGGTGATGAGCGAAATTGCCGTGGCCAATGTGCTCAAGGAATCTGCCGACGCATCGACTGCGACAGCGTTTCGCGTCACGGCGCCGGTGCTCGTATTGGTTACCCTCAGATAGATGTTGCCGTCTGTTACAGCCGGGATAAAGTCGGCCAGGTTTGTGCTGGCCATGGACCAGCCTGTAAGCTGTGTAAACGAGCCTTCGGAACCGGCGCCATGGACATGGTATTGATTCACTTGTTGGACAATCTCATTGGCCAAACTGTTCAGGTTGGTCCGGACGTCAGCGACAAGTGTGTTCCTCAACGACAACAAACCGCCGAGTCGTCCGCCTTGCACGTTTGTGTCGTAGTTGTAAACGCCTGCGACAGAAATGCCCAGGCTGCTGTTTACTGCTGCGGTCAGGCCTGCCTCCAGAGTAAGAGTGGCAGTGTCTGTCACCAGGGGCATTCCATTGATATTGACGTTAACCACCCCGTACTCCTGGGCCTGGGTCTCCAGTCCCACGAGTTCCGACAGTTCGGTTATCCGCTGGTCTCTTTGATCGCGCAGATTGTTGGCCTGCGCGCCGGTGATCTCCTTTCTTTCTATTTTATCGTTGAGTTCGGCGATCTGGGTGGCCAGCGTGTTGATCTGCTCTACGGTGTTGTCGGCTTCTAACTCAATTTGGGTCTGAAGCGTGCTCAGGAATTCTCCCAGGGTCCTGAACTGGGAAGCCATGTTCCCGGCGGAGGCCACAGCCTGGTTTTGCCAAATCGCCTCTGAAGGATGAGCGGCAAGGTCCTGCAAAGCGTTGAAGAATTCATCTATAGCCTCGCTCAAGCCGCTTGAGCCCGACAGTTCGCCAAAGGCGCTTTCAACCGTGCCCAGCGTAATAAGTTCCTGCGAAACCTGGCCCAACGACGATTGTTGCCTGAGAATCTCCCGCTCCAGGAGGTTGTCAATCACCCTGGTAACGCCGGCGACGTCGACACCGCCGCCAACGGAGAATGCCCCAACTTGCGCGACGCTGGATGGGACCAAATCTATTCTTTGACGGTGATAACCGTCCGTGGCGGCGTTGGCAATATTGTTGCCAATCACCCCGAAGGCTTTCTGGGCTGCGTTGAAGCCGCTCATTCCTATGTCAAAACCGCTCATTTTTTAACCCTGGTTAAACCAGGATCCTCGGATTTACACCCGGCGCCTGTTGCCGTCAGTTCAAGCTCGACAGGCGCCCGCTGGGTTCAGTCAAAATTGTAAATTCATGAAAGCCGTATCCATTTGTCGTTTTGTCGCACCGTTGGAGTTGTAATAAACCGCTCCCGTCTGGCTCAGGTCGAACACGCTTCTCAAAAGCAGGCTGTTAAACCTGGCGCATTCGGACAAGAGCATCGCTGTGCTGAAATGCTCTTTCTTGAGTTCTCCGCTCAGTGCTCTGAGCTTCGTCTGCATCTGGGTCATCCGCTCTCTTTTAGCTTCCGGCAGGCATGACGTGAGTCTCGACAACGTCATTTGTCCAATGTCACAGCCGAGAATATTCGCCAGATCCTTGCGTATCGACTGTCGATTCGATTCGTTATTGCTGTACCGGTTTGCTCCGGCTTGGATGTTCTCAAGCAGTTTGCCCAGAGCGGCATCGTCGCGCTTTATGACCAGGCTGCGCAGCTCGTTTAGATTCGACAGACTCTCCTGTATATGCTTGACGTCTGTGTTCAGACAGGCCAGCAACTCATCGACTTTCTCTTCTATTTCGATTGTGGCGGTTTTCATATTTTTCCGTCCAGTGACTTTCCCGCAGTGTTTGTCTGATCGGAACCTGTCAAGGACTTGTAGATGTCCTTCCACAGCCCCATTCCTCCGTTGTTTGCAATATCGCGGGCAAGGTAGAGCCAGAATATTCCCTGGACCTGTTCTGAAGCCCCGTCCTTGTCAAAGCCCCAGTTCCCGACAGATTTGCTCATTTGGTCGAACAGCTTGTTGAGCAGGACCGACTCGAAATCCTTGGCTATTTGTTTCTTCTTTTCGTCCGTGGCGCTGTTGAGTTTCGATTTGTCGAGACGCTCCAGTTGTGTTGGCGGTGAGACGGGTTCGGTTAGTATCAATTTGGCGCTGTCCATGAGAGGTGCTCCTACATTATCACCAGCCTGGCTTGAAGAGCGCCGGCTTTCTTGAGGGCGTTGAATATCGCTATCAGGTCTCTTGGCGTCGCCCCGATGGCATTGAGGTTCTTGGCCAGCTCCGAGACGGTGACCGACCTGGATATTGGTATTAGATGGGCATCTTTTTCCTCAACTGCTATTGACGTATCCGGGATTATTGCCGTCGTGCCTGCGTCGGAGAAAGGAGCGGTCGGCTGAGATACGAATTCGGTTTCCTTGATCTTTACCACCAGGCTGCCCTGTGAAATCGCCACGGCGGATATACCGACGTTTTGGCCGACCACAATCGTGCCGGTGCGCTCGTTGATGACCACCACCGCGGGAGCATCGACCTTTACGTCGGGTCTCGTAATATCGTCGATGAAGCCGGCGATTTGTGCCTGGCTAATCTCACTTGGGACCTTGATCTGGATAGTGCCGGCGTCAACCACGGCCGCACTGTTCGGAAAGTCCCGGTTGATCGCCTGGCTAATCTGTCTCGCAGTCGAGAAATCGACGTTTCTGAGGTTGAGCGAAATCACTCTGCTGCCGGCTATTTGTTCGACGAATGTGGCAAGTTCTTCTTTTTCCACCGTCGCGCCGTCTGGGATTCGCCCGACCGTCTGGTGGTTCTTGGTGATCGAAGCTCTATCGCCCGTTGCCGTCCAGCCGCCGATTGAAACTCCGCCCTCCGCTACGGCGTACACCTGAGCATCGAGACCCTTCAGGGGAGTTGGCAGAAGTTTTCCACCCTGGAGACTCGTGGCGTCTCCTATCGACGAGACGTCGACGTCGATTCGCGAGCCTTCGCGGGCAAACGGGCCAAGTTCCGCCGTGACCCAGACTACAGCGATATTGCTGCCCGTCAGGTCTGTTGGATTCAGGACGAGGCCCGAGGCTCTCAGTATGTTTGTCAGCATTTGTTGCGAAAGCATTGACTTGTCACCACCTCCAGCCAGGCCGATGACCAGGCCGACGCCTGTCAGTGGGTTACCGCGGAGCCCCTGAATGTCGACAATATCTTTTATTCGCTCGCATCGCCCTGTACCGGGGATGAGTGCACAAAGCCCAATCGCACAAACTGTCAGTACAATTGCGTTGCTTTGCTTGCCGGCTCGTTTGTTTCTTATCGGTTTCATAAGTTATCACTCGCAAAAGATTGAATCTGCATATATGGCATGATCAAAACGGCCAGATCGCATCAAGTATCGCTGCGAACCAGCCCGGTTTGGTGTACGGCGCCGAAACGCCGCCGTTTCTGGAAAGAATATGAAAGTCCGCTATCTGCTCGCTCTTGACCGTGTTGTCAAAGGCGACATCGCTCGGTCGGACAATGCCGCTGACTTCGATAGTCTGGATGTCGCCGGCAATGTTGCGAGTGCGACTGCCCATGACGACAAGGTTGCGGTTCGGAAGGACGTCCATTACGACCACCGTAATGCGGTCTTCGAACTTGCGTTCGTCCTTGTAATCGGCCTTGCTCTTGAGTTCGTTGTCCGAGCTGGCAGTCATGCCGAAGTCGCCGAGATCTGCGAACTTGCCCAGGTCTCCGTTGAAAACAGTAGATCGGTCGGTTTCCTTTTGGAGATCTCTTTTTGCCTTGTTGTCGACCTTGCTGTTTTCGGTGATTTTGATGGTCAGAACGTCACCTATCTGGCGGGCGACATCATCGGCATACAGCGATTTCATGTCCTTGCTCCTCTTGGCCCAGATAGAACCTGCATGTGAGCATGTTGTCGCCAAGAACGCGCATGCCGTCAAGACGAGCAGTGAGATTTTTTTATTGTTCATTGTTTCTCCTTTTTTCGATTTCGTCTTTTGCGATTAATAACCGAAGGTGTTCTCTACAACACGGGTTCGGCGCTTCCGTCCGCATTAATCTTTGCAATGATTATCCGTCGGGAATCAGCGTTTCGGACTTTTACATGCTCTCCGGCCTTGCCGTCCTGCAGAGCTGTGCCGGCAGCCGTTATCAGAAAGCCGGGGCTTTCAATTCGAATGAGAACGCTTTGATTGCGCTTGACGATAATTGGCGCCCGGACGGGACCCACCATTTGTGGGCGAATTACAGCGTTCGCCGGCAACAGGCGTTTGGCAACGAGTCCAAAGGGTGGCTTCCAACCGGCGGGCTCGGGATAGTTCGAGAGTTCTTCTTCTATCCTGACGTTGTCCGGGCCGATGGTCGCCCCTGCGGCGACGTCAACTTTTGCGACCGCCTGGCGACAACTATATTTCAAAGTGAAGGTAACCTCTCGCACCGCGATCTTCTCGACGCCGGACAGCACGGCAATCTCAACTCTTGCCTGGTTCTTCACGGTGCTGCGGATCAGTCGCGGCGAGAATGTTATGCTCTTGGCAGCCCCCGGGACAGCAAAATCCTTGGGTGTACGGGTCACATTCCATTGGCAACCGGAATTCTGGGGGCAACGGCCTTTTATGAAGGAACTTGCCACGGAGACAAGCTGGTCGGCGCGGACGATTTGGAATATCTGTTTGACGGTGATCTTTTCTGCGCCTGTCAGTGTGACTCTCGACGTTGGGATTCCGTTGCAGGCCAATCTGCTCAAAACCATGTGCCTGTCGATCACTATTTCCTGACCCGGCACCGAAAACCGCCCGAGTGCGATCTTGTTTGCCCTGTCTGCAAGAGATTCGCTACCCCGGACAATACTGATTTGACCCAGGCTCAGGGAACTGTCTTTGACCGTAACTTCTCTCGGCAGATATATCTTTAGACGCAAGTCCTTCTGCAGGTTCTGGGCGTTGCTGTCTGCCCAAGCCTGGCAAAAGAGTGAACAAGTCATGACCGCGCAGGCTGCGAGCAAACCTGCTCTGCCGTATCTATAGGCTCTCGTGCTTTTTCCTGTGCTCATAATGGTCCCTTATCTGACGATATTGTTCGCCGTTTGAAGCATGTCGTCGCCCGCTCTGATGGCACGCGAGTTTATCTCATACGCTCGCTGAGCGGTTATGAGATTGACCAGTTCGGTTACCATTTGCACGTTGGACTTTTCCAGGAATCCGGACTGTATGCTGCCAAAGCCATTTACTCCGGGTGTGCCGGTCGTGGGTGTGCCGCTTGCCTTGTTTTCTGCCAGCAGGTTGCCGCCTTCGCCTGAAAGGCCGGATGGATTCGGAAAGCGGGCCAGTTGAATCGTGCCTGCGACCGATTGATTTCCCGAGGAGTCGGTAATGTTAACGCCTCCGTCTTTTTCGATACTCACAGAAACGGCATCTATTGGAACGCTGATGGCTGGCACTATAGCGTATCCGCTAGAGGTGACTAATTCACCATTGGCATTTGTCATCAGAGAGCCGTCGCGGGTATACCGTAAATCCCCGTTTGGCATAGTCACCTGAAGAAAGCCGTCACCTGAAATAGCTATGTCGAGAGGATTGGCAGTATTCTCGAGTTCACCGGCACTGAAAACCTTTATCGTCGATGCGACACGGACTCCGCTGCCCACTTCCACGCCGCTGGGTGAATTTATACCCGAGGCTATTTCCGTGCCGGGTTCTTCCATCTTGACATAGAGCAAATTCTGGAAATTTATCTGGCTTCGCTTGAATCCCGCCGTGTTGACGTTGGCAAGGTTATTAGCGATCACGTCCACCATCGTCTGTTGGGCAGTCATTCCGGTGGCCGCCGTGGAAAATGCTCTCAACATAGTACTGTTCTCCTTACATCTTCGTGATTCATTAACCCATCGCCAGGCTCATGAGACTGCCGGAAGCTTCCTGTTGTGCGGTGATGGATTTCATATTTGCCTGATACAGTCTGGTCACAAATATCATGTCCACCAATTCCTCGATGATCTTGACGTTGGATGCTTCCTGGAATTTCTGTTTCACCACCAGGCGTTCGGCCTCAAGCGGTTCTATGGACGCATCCGGCATCCGATAACAGCTATCGCCGGTAGGCACAAGCTTGCTCTGGTCATCGGCGAAATCAACGAGCGTGAATTTCCCGATAGCTGTGCTGCCGGCACTTATCGTTCCGTCGCTCGATACGTACAGTTGTGAGGTTTCTATGTTGTTCGGTATCGCAATTGGACCGGACTCACCTGCCACGATCCGCCCCACGGAATCCACTATTTGACCGTTTTGATCTGTGCTGAACATGCCGTTGCGTGTATAAAGAGGCCCTTGCGGTGTCTCTATCGTAAAGAAGCCTTTGCCGTACAGGGCGAAATCGAGGGGCCGGCCCGTCTCAACCACCTCGCCCTGGGAAAAATCAAACAGTGAGTCCAAATCAACTGTCCCGGGCGAATAGGACTCTTGCGCATCGAGGGATACCGAAAACGCGTTGCTCTTGCGCTTATATCCGACCGTGCTGACGTTGGCCAGATTGTGCGTAATAGTCTCAAACTCCCGCGTCAATGCTGCAATGCTTGCACTAGCTCCAGTCGTAAGTTCTGACATCCTATATCCCTTACACAGCTATTTGCTCTGCTGCTTCGACAACCATGCCATTTTCGCTGGCGCCGGCCTCTATAGAAGCTGAATTAGTCTCGCGAATAAGCTCGTTGATATTTGAGTCGCTCAGTCCGGTCAGTTCGATCGCTATGGAGAATCCATCTTCTATGGCCGTGACGTGCCTGACCTCACCAATATCCTCCACTATTCTCGATGAGCGCGGAGTCCTGTGCCCTGACCGCGGCGAAACGCGGTGGCGGTCCGCGGCGGATTCTCCATTCATTTTCAGTATTACCAGCACTCTTTCGCCCACTTCTACTTCCAGCGGCGCTTCTACGCGCAGTCCGGGGCCGCCCAGTTCAGTAACCGTCGCAGGGACGAATTCCGGCAGTCCCCAACGGTACGGCAAATCGCCTGCCGCCGATTCATCATCGTTCTTGCCTGACGGCAATGTCTTTGCGAATGGAAACCTCGCGATAAAGGCCGGCTTTTTAACCGGAACACGGAAGAAACGCCGGCGATTTATGAATCGCACATCATAGCTGTGAGCTAACACCAGAATGCCGCCGTGGCAGCTAACCACAGAGGCGTCAAACTCCCAGACTGATGCACCATAGTAGTAATGTACGCGACACACCTGCCCCGGGCCCGCTTCAAGCGGCTTGCTCAATCTCACTGCGAGTTCGATATCGTCGTTCTTTATGACGGTAGCCTCAATATCGGCCCGCTCATGCTCATGGCGTATGATTTGAAGGTTCTTGTCTACGGGAATATGCCGGCTGCTCGGCTTGCTCAACGTTGCTGCCGAGCCTACCGAGTCCGAAACTCGTTCTCGAAACCCCAGCTTCTCACGCAAAACGGTCAGCTCGACCCTCAGGCGTCTGCTCGCCCGCGCTCCCTGCGACGCGAGGACTTCACCTGTTACCTGGGCTGCTCCAAGGCTAAAAGCGCTTGCCAACGTGAAAATTGATTCGCTTCGCCTGAGCTTTGCTTTGCCAGCTATCTCCAGCAGAATGGTTTGCTCACGTCGGCTGAGGCCTCGTTCGTTGGCATACGTACCGAACAACTGATCGGCGGATTTTCGATCCTTCTTCTTGCGGCCATAGCTGGCCACGATTAGCAAGACTGTCAATACAATCAACACAGCCCCGCACACAAGGGCAAAAGATTGCTCGCCCACGAGATCGCTGGCAAGCCGACGAACAGCTTGCCAACGTTCAATCGGGGTCAACGCCAAAATGACGTTGTTGGCTCCTGAAGTCATCGTCGGTGCTGTGATCATTATCTCATTTCCAAACTTACTATCTGATAAAACTGGTCAATTCTCTCAATATCTCATTGGCGGGGTTGCCGTATCGAGCTTGAGTCATACTGGCGAAATCTGCTGCTACGTCAGAATCCGATCTCTCCAACGCGCCACTGCGAATAGCCCCTGCGCCATTTGCCATTGCTCTGCCAACTACGGGCATGCCCGAACCGGCGGAGGGAATGTAGTACCCGTTGCCGAGACGCTCCAGAGCTGATGCATCCTGGAACGTTGCTATCTGCACTGCGGCGATGTTCTTCTTGATACCATTGGAAAATACACCGACGACCGCGCCCTCGCTATTGGCCGAGACCGTCGAGAGCCTGCCCGGCCCGTAGCCGTCCTGGTTCTTTACCGCTGCGGTAGAATTTCCGGCGAATCCTGTCAAGCCGTCCAGCCTTGCCGGATTGCCCAAGTTTATGCGGATGGTTTGCGGATCTGATGCATCATTCGCGAAAGTCACAACAAATTGAGCGGGACTCGAATCGCTCAAACCCCTGTAGGAACCGTTATCAGGATCAAAGGTAATACCCTTGATACGCTGGTTTTGCATCGTTATATTGCCGGTGTCGCCTTTGACCGATGTCAGCACCATATCCCATTTGTGGGGGACGTTCGTTCTGACAAACGCTCCGGAGAGGACATGTCTATCTCCCTGAGAGTCATAAACCGTGATATCAATACTGCTGGAGGCTTCTGAGCCGGGTGTTGATATTTCGAAATAGGATGTATCGGCACTCAGATTTCCCGAAACTGCTATCTCTGATGTAGCTTTTGCCGGTATTGCCATACCGTAGGGGATGCGAATGTTGCTGGAACCGGGCGTCTGGAAGCCGTCGATTTCACCCTCGGATCCAATGCGCTTGACGCGATAACCTGTGGCAGGATCGACGAGATTCAAGTTTTCATTGACCGCGAACAAACCTGTGCGAGTGTAGAGATTGCGTTGGCCGTCGGTCAACACGAAGCTGCCTTCTCCTTCGATCGCCATGTGCAGAGGATTGCCAGTGCTCACGATCTTGCCCCTGGACATTCCTGGGGATGTTCGGCCCGTGCGAAGGCTGTGGCCCGCTTGCACATCGCCGGTTTGGCTGACGTGAGGTGCCGGCCGTGATGCCTTTAGGATCGTTTCATTGAGCAGATCGGAGAAGGTTGATCTCTTGGCTCTCTGAGCAGAGCGATCGACATCAGCCTTGTTGATACGGGGGATATCAAACGCATTTTGGTGAGCTTGTGGTCCCGTGATTCCGGCTGACGGTGTGAAACTCATTCTTGTTTCTCCCTGTATCGAAACTCGAGACGACTCAGTATTAGTTCTTGACCGATATTATGTCGCTTAAGGTTGCGGTGTGAGTTCCTACAGCCAGAATTATTTTCCCGTCGTCGTTGGTGATAACTTCATCGACCGTGCCGCTTGTGAGTTCCTTGGTGCCCGCTGGCGTCTCAGCCATGAATGAAACTTCCTTGCCTATCAGTGTATTGGCATAAGTACGCTCACTGATAGCCAGAATATTTGCGAAGTTGGAGTCCATCGATTCGAGCTGCTGCAGTTGTGAAAACTGCGCCAGTTGAGAAGCCATCTGATTGTTGTCCAACGGTTCCAGTGGATTCTGATTTTGCAGCTCTGTCACCAGAAGCTTCATGTAGTCCATCTGGATGTCGCTTGCTGAGTTTATCCCTGATATTGAACTCATTATCGTCTCATCCTTATTCTATTGCTCTAACGTCCAATAACCGATTCGGTTCTCTTGCCAAAGCCCGACTCTACTTAGCGAAGCCGACACGCCGTCTTGGCGCAGGCCACGAGATGCCGGGAGCAATTGTCGTGCCACAAACTAATCCACACCTTTTCTGCGATGTGCAACTGCTTGTCAGAAAGAGTGTTAGAAATGCACAAGATATGAGCATGCAGCCCGACTACATTTCTTGTCGAAATCCTGCGCCGGAAGAATCTTCCGTCATTGCGGAAAATCTTGCCGCTGAAGCACCGCAGTTGAACCGCCAGTGTTTGCCGTTCTGTGCAAGGTGAAATGGTTGCAGGTGGACGTCCCATAAGAAGTCACATTATCCGGCCGTGATTTATGCTCATAGGTCCTGGGCCGGTTTAGAAGAACTTTGTGCCGAACTGACGCCAAATGTCCTATAAAGTTATCGTACGGCATCGGCGTGTCACTGTGTCGGACCGGATCGGTGACATTATTGGCCCGTCCCATAAAAAGATTAAAGTTGTTTCCAACTGTCTGTCGATTTATGCCTTTGGGTTGACTATATGTTCTGCCACGGTGAAACAACCGTTGTGGTGTAAGAATGACTGGACCCAAAATCATGGTTACGGCTTAGCAAGATGAGCTTATATAGATTTGTAATCGTAAGTAAAGACCCGGATGTTCAACGGTTGGCTCAACGCTATGGCCAGGATGTCTTTGGGGCAGATGATTTGGCAGATGCCTTGGATACTGTTCAAACGGTCAATCCTGATTTGGTTCTTTTCGACCATCGGTTTGGCCCGGGTCACATTGGTGACTTCCTGGACAAAGCCGACAAAAGAAGTACTGGTGTTCGTATCGTAGTGGTTGGCAGCGGGGGTGGGGACACCGGGTCATCTGCGGAGTACTTGCAGGCGGGAGCTTTCGGATACTTGCAGACGAGCAAGGACTACAGGCAGATGGAGCGAATTATTGACAGGATGGAAAACACCTCTGAAGTTGCCGGGCCGGATCCGGCTGCCGAGAATCTCTGCTCGATGGCGGGCTCGCAAGAACACACACAGCGTTTTTTCGCCGAGAACATTGCGTGCTCGGTCTCCATGGTCGGCAAGAGTAACGCCATGCTCAGTTCTCTTAAGATGATCAAGCTTGTGGCCGGCAGTCGCTGCAATCCTATTTTGATAGTTGGAGGATCGGTGTTATAAATTCAAAACAAATAATGCAGCATAAGCGGTCGTACTTGCTCGACAGCTTTCTCCCACGAAGTGTTTAGAGTTAACCCCGTCCTTAACCATCTGATAAATTGAAGGCTTCTCTGTGTCGCCCTGG
>JADHXR010000228.1 GCA_016782865.1 Phycisphaerae bacterium | reverse complement strand
AACGACCAGCTACAGATTCCTACGGGCCAATTCTTACATTTCATTTTTCCATTCTCCAATTCGAGGGTCAGGACCTGCGGTGAAACCGCAGGCTAAATAAAGATTCCTTCTATGAGATTGAGACTATCTGCATTTTCTCAGCAGATTCCTTTTCCGCAGCGACGATCTTGACCGAGTCTCGTGACTGTTCGAGGGTGGTGACCGGTTCGAGTTTCTCGCCTGCTATTGTCTTTGCGAAGTGTGCTATCTGGAGGAGCCACCCGTCGCCTTTCTCGACTTCGGGCGTGAACGGCTCGCCCTCGACGCCGCAGATCTTGAACATCGGGTCGCGAGTCAGGTCATAGACTATCGTCGCCTTCTCGAGCACAATGTTGAAGCTCATCTCGAAGCCGAACGATGGCATCATCGCCCAGCTGCCCTCTGCGGTTATTACTGGCTCGCCGTCATAGATGTACTGCGTGACGATATGGGCCAGGCCTCCGCCGGGCGCCTTTGCCCCGAAGCTCGCCACGGCCCTGGGCATTCCGAAGAGGTGCTGGACGTAATCGGTATCGTGGATGTGCAGATCGAGGGCCATTCCTCCGCTACGCTGCTCGTCGCCGAACCAGTTGTCCGCGCTCCACGTCGGCGCCGAGCCGAGCCTTCGCAGCGATGCTGCGACGACTCTTCCGTACTCGCCGCCGTCTATGATCTGTTTTGTTTTCGCGTATTCGGGCCAGAACCTCACGCAGTGCCCGATCTGCAGCAGCCTGCCGCTACTCTTGGCCGCGGCGATCATCTTTTCGCATTCGGCCACGTTCAGCGCCATCGGCTTCTCGCACATAACGTTGACGCCGCCCGAGAGCGCCCTTATTGTGAAGTCCGGGTGTAGAAAAGTCGGAAGGGTGATCGAGACCGCGTCCAGCTTCGCCTCGGACAGCATCTTATCGAAGTCGGCATAGAGGTCGATGCCGGCGAAATCGATTTCGGGCTGTGCATCCCCGATATTGCCGACGGCCTTTTTAGTGTCTTCGACAATGTTGGGATTAACGTCGCAGATCGCGACGACTTTGGCGCCTTCGACCTTGTTCCAGCACGTATAGTGCGTCCGCCCCATAAAACCGAAACCAGCAATGCCAATTCTAAGCATACCTGCAATCCTCCAATCATTTTCACTGTAAACTTGTCATTGCGAGGAGGCCGAGGGCCGACGCGGCAATCCACTGCCCCACGCACTCAGACAGCTTCTCCATTATCTCAACCGTAGGATGGGCTTCAGCCCATCTGTTCTTCTGCGTACGCCCCGGCATTCTACCAAAATCCGTGCGGTCCTCAACCCCAAATTCCGCGAT
The DNA here is from genome assembly GCA_016782865.1 of Phycisphaerae bacterium. Lineage (GTDB taxonomy): Bacteria > Planctomycetota > Phycisphaerae > Sedimentisphaerales > Anaerobacaceae > SG8-4. The sequence continues at coordinate 6,240 of JADHXR010000228.1, read as the reverse complement.
TTATGGCCTTGGACACGGATTCACACCGTTTGACACTGTTTTTTCTGAAAAATGCTGTGGACAGGCCCCGGCGGCGCGGTAAAATAGCACAAGGCTCGTTATTATAGGAACTTTCAGTATTATAGGAACTTTCAGTGGAAGGAGATGCAATGAGCAAAAGAGCGAGCCTATCGGCCTATCTAACGATCATAGTCTGCATCCTGTCAATCCCCGCCGCCGCCAACGCAAAGACAATCCACGTCGATGACGATGCCCCTGCGGATTTCAATAACATCCAGGCGGCTATAGATGATTCTAATGATGGAGATACTATTATCATCGCTGAGGGGACGTATGAGAGGGTCTCTCTTGACGGCAAGAACATTACCCTGAGAAGTACAAACCCTACAAATCCAGAAACAGTTGCTGCGACAATTATTGATGGCAATGATGTTGGTGCTGTAATAACTTTTCAAAATGGTGAAAATGCAAATTGTGTTTTGAGTGGGTTTACTATTACTGGTGGTTACTCAAATGGAGTAGGTGGTGGAATCTGCTGTAGTAATAGCAGTCCAACGATTGCCAACTGCATAATTAAAGACAATGAGACTACGCATTCCAGGGATTACTCAACAAGACCTCCAGGTGTTGACGGGGGCGGTGGGGGACTCTACTGCGATTCAAGCAACCCAACAATTACTAACTGTGAATTTATCAATAACTCAGCTACCTATATGGGGGGTGGAATGCACAGTTTAGATAGCAACCCAAAGCTAACCAACTGCATATTTAGCAGAAACTCCATAACATATCGATGGAGAGGTGATGGCGGGGGAATGCATAATATAAGTAGTAGTCCATTCTTGAGTGGTTGTACGTTTAGTGAGAACTCAGCACAATGCTATGGCGGTGGGATGTGGAATGATAACAGTAATCCAGTACTGAGGAATTGTACATTCAGTAGAAACTCGGCACTATCAGGTGGTGGAATGTGGAATGGTAGCAGTGACGCTATACTGATAAACTGTATCTTTAGTAGGAACTCAGCAGACTATGCTGGTGGGATGTCAAACGCATGGTGGAGCAACTCAACTTTGATAAATTGCACATTCAGCAAGAACTTGGCCAAGAATTATTTTGGCGGAATATGGGATGGCGATGGCAATTCGAAGCTAACAAACTGCATTCTCTGGGGCAATAGTGATAGTGTAGGGGAGGATGAGTCAGCACAAATCCATAATACTAACTATGGTGACACATTTATCAATTACAGTTGCATCCAAGGATGGACAGGTGCTTTTGATGGAATCGGCAATATTGGTGAAGATCCCATGTTCGTAGATCCGGGTTATTGGGATCCAAACGGAACTCCAGCAGATGCAAATGATGATTACTTTGTAGAAGGTGATTACCACCTAAAATCCCAAACAGGAAGATACGACCCCAATACTGAAACACGGATTCAGGATGATGAAACAAGCCCAGGTATTGATGCCGGCGACCCAATGACCCCTATAATGCATGAGCCATTTCCAAATGGCGGTGTTGTGAATATGGGCGCCTATGGCGGGACGGCCGAGGCGAGCAAATCATACTTCGGCAAGCCGCCCTGCGAGACAATCGTCGCTGGCGATATAAACGGCGACTGCGAGGTCAATTTCCTGGACTTTCGACTTATGTCATTGCACTGGATGGAGGAGCGATAAGCTCGAATCCCCGTTTTTACGGGGACGGGCATCGAAATCCGAAACTCGAAGCAAACTCGAGTTACCAAAGCACGAATGCTCAAACGAGATTGCCGCCTCTACAGTTGAATCTTGACGCCTCGGCGGCAAGCGCAGGTGGAATCCCCAATATCGAATCTGGAATACTTGGGTTGAAGAAAAAGTGCGTGAATCCTCGGCATAAATCACTTAGAATTCTGCAAGTTGATGAAGTTGGACAATTGCAGCATTGAGGTGGCTTATGACTTCTAAAGAGCGGATTTATGCGATTCTGGCCGGCGAATCGGTGGATAGGGTTGCTGTTACGCCGATATTTATGGCCTGGGCTGCCAATTTCATCGGGCGGACGTATCGCGATTATTACCTGGACGGAGATGTCTTAGTCGATTCGCAGCTTGCGGTCACTAGGGCGTTCGGGATCGACCAGATAAGCGCTATAAGCGACCCGTGGCGCGAGGCCTCGGCCTACGGGATGGAATTCGACTATCCCCAAGAGGGTGTCGGCAAGCCGAAAGAAATTCTGCTCAAGGGCGAGGATGACCTCGAGAAGCTCAAGAGCGTAGATGTCTGCAAGGGCGAGCGGACAAAACAGCGGATTCAGAGCATCCGCCGGATGGCTAAGAAAATCGGGCGGACCCATAGTGTGTTAGGTTGGGCGGAAGGGCCGTTTGCAGAATATGCGGACCTGCGCGGCGTCGAGGCGGCGATGCTCGACTTGATAGATCGCCCGGAGTTTTTCATACAGGCCGCAGAGGTGATTATTGACAACGAGATCAAGTTTGCCGTTGCCCAGGTCAAGGCCGGGGCCGATATGATAGGCGTCGGAGACGCCGCGGCGAGCTTGATTTCTCCCAATACTTACAAGGAGTTCGTTTTGCCGTTGCAGAAGAAGCTCTTCGATGCGATACACGAGGCCGGCGGAACGGTGAAACTGCATATATGCGGAAATATCAACAATCACGTAGCGTATATGGCCCAGAGCGGGGCGGATATTATTGACGTCGATTGGATGGTGCCTCTCGACGAGGCCAGAGAGCTTGTCGGGCCGGACGTGACTCTGTGCGGGAATTTCGACCCGGTCGTCGTCTTGCTGCAGGGCAGCGCCGACGAGGTTGCAGAGGCGGCCAGAGGATGTATCAAAACCGGCGGCGAGAAGTTTATCTTGATGCCCGGCTGCGAAGTGCCGCCGGCGACGCAGGAAGAGAATGTTCGGGCCTTTTGCCCGTGTGACGGTTGCTTGATTTGCGAGGAATTGAAATGTTGCAGGTAGATCGACGTAAGTTCTTGGGCACGGCTGCTGCGACGGCGGCATTTACGGTGCTTCCCCGGCATGTCCTCGGCGGACCGCGGCGTATTGCGCCGAGCGAGAAGCTCAACATTGCCGGTATCGGTATTGGCGGAATGGGACGGTCGAATCTCCGGAACCTTAAGAGCGAGAATATTATTGCCTTGTGCGACGTTGACGATAAATACGCCGCCGGAACCTTCGCCGAGTACCCCAAGGCCAAAAGATTCCGCGATTTCCGTAAAATGCTCGACGAGCAGAAGGACATCGACGCGGTAGTCATCGCCACGCCCGACCATACGCACGCGGTAATCGCAATGGCGGCGATCAAGGCGGGCAAGCATGTCTATTGCCAAAAGCCGTTGACGCGAGATGTCTGCGAATCGCGAAAGCTCGCGATAGCCGCAAAGAAGGCCGGCGTCACCACCCAGATGGGAATCCAGGGTCATTCCGACGACGGCATTCGCCGCCTAACCGAATGGATCCGCGATGGCGCCATCGGCGAAGTCCGCGAAGTCGATGCATGGTGTACATTGAGCTACTACCCCTGGGGCCACGCAGGCTGGAGCACGAGCTGCGCGACCCGGCCGAAAGAGACGCCCCCCATCCCCGGTACGCTCGACTGGGACTTGTGGATAGGCCCGGCACCGTATCGCCCCTACCACAGGTGCTATCATCCGGCCGTCTGGCGGGCATGGTGGGACTTCGGATGCGGAATGATGGGCGATAGGGGGGCCCATACGCTCGACCCGGTCTATTACGCCCTTGAATTGGGCGCACCGACGAGCATCGAGGCCACGTCACTGGCGGGCGGCGGCGAGACGCATCCGCTCGCGGCGATTGTCAACTACAAATTCCCGGCCCGAGGGAGCAAGCCGCCTGTGAGGCTGACCTGGTATGAAGGACTGCAGGCGCCCAGGCCCCCGGAACTCGAAGACGGCAGGCAGATGGGCCACACCGAAGGCGGAGCGATTTTCATCGGCGATAAGGGCAAGCTGATGGCCGGCGTCTATGGCGAGAGCCCCCAGTTGATTCCCGAAGCTAGGATGAAGGCCTACAACCAGCCGAAAGGGACGATTCCAAGAGTCCGAACGTCGCACGAGCAGGACTGGGCAAATGCCTGCAAGAAAGGCACGCAGCCCGGAGCAAGTTTCGACTATTCAGGCCCCTTAAACGAGATGGTACTGCTCGGCAACGTCGCAAAGAAGATGGGAACAAAGATCGACTGGGACCATGAGAACATGAAGGTCACCAACATCCCCGAGGCCAACCAGTACGTCTGCCGACCCTACCGCGACGGCTGGTCGCTTTAGCGTTATGATGAGGTCGTTGCGAGGGACCCGAACCATGGCCAAACTGATCGAACCATCGACGAGACCCCAAGTAGCGGCGCTCGTGCTTGTGTGCGCGGCGTGCCTGGCGATCGACACCGGCTGCCGCTACGCCGGCGCACGCGGACCTGATTCCACCAACGTCTGCACCTGGACAATGGACGAATTTATGATCTCACACTGGGGCTCGCCCAAGGACGAGAAGAGCCTCAAGCTCTTCCTCGGCGATCACATCAATACGGTCATCGCCGTTCCGGAGGAGGTCGAGTTCTGCCGCAAGCACGCCCTCAAGGTACTGCTCGCAGCGCCGGGCGAAGAGGCGGCGCATTATCTCGGCGATCCGATCGTGTGGGGATATTTCATCATCGACGAGCCCGCACGGAAGAAGATTGAGTACTCAACTCTTGTGCCGCGGTTCCGCAGGCACCACGATCTCGATCCGACCAAGCCGGCATATATCAACCTCAACCGCGAAGACGACGTCGAGAAGTTTGTCGAGATGTTCGAGCCGCGAGTCCTGAGCTACGACTACTACCAGTGGTGGGAGGGACAGGAGGAGTTCTTCGCGCTGCTCGAAAGGTTTCGCCGCGCCGCGCTGGCGGCTGATATCCCGTTGATCTGCTGGGTCGAAGCCGTCGTCGTGCCCAGCGGCCCCATCCCCGCCGACAACCAGGCGAAAATCCGACAAAGTGTGTACTGCTCACTCGCATACGGCGTCAAAGGAATCCAATGGTGGGCATGGCGCAACTTCAACCGCGACGCAGGCGCCGTCAATGCCGAACTCAAGCGCCTCGGGCCGGTCCTCGTCAAGCTGCGGTCCGTCAACGTCTTCCACACCGCGCCCGTGCCCGAGGGGACCAGGGCGATTCCCAACGGCCACTGGGTGCAGTCGCCGACGAAGCAGTTGGTCGTGGGACTGCTCCAGGACCGGCACAAAAACGACTTCATCCTCCTGGCCAACCGCGACCACAGCCAGTCACAGGACGCCGTGCTCAGGTTCACCCGCCCGCTCGCCGCTGCCAAGAAGATGGACAAGCGTACCGGCCAGTGGGTCACGCTCGACATCAGCAAAGAAAAGGACGCGCAAGAGACGACCCTTCATCTGCCCGCGGGCGACGGCGAGCTACTGAAGATCGAATGGCCATTCTGAGGCACAGAAGCTAATATCTTGATCGGTAGCCATAGTTGCGGCGAGGGTATCTGCCGTATGGGTCCAGCAGCCTTCTGTTGGCTTCGACCTCAGCACCCAGAACGTCTAACCGGCGGCGCAGGTCCTGCTCCATTGCCGGGATGTTCTTTTCGAGGGTCTCGCTATTTTGCTTCACGTCGGCGAGGGCCTCGTTGATCTTGGCGACGATCTCATCGATCTTCTGAGCGCTTGCGTCGATCTTGGCCTCGAGTTCACTAAACCTCTTTTGAAACTCGGCCTGGAACTCGAGCTCGCTTAGCTTCGCTCTGGATTGTACCTGCTTTGTCCAGACCTCGCGGTCGGCTTCGAGTTGAGCAACTTTCCGGTCTATCTCCTTGCTTTTCTCGATGTCGAGCTCGGAAGTGCCTTCAATGAGCTGTTTGGCTATCCGGTAAAAACGAATAGCCTGTATGAAGTCATCGGGGTCGTCGGTGAAGTCGAAGGTTCTTCCGGCGAAATACTCCGCGAGCTCCAGGTAGTATTTGTTTGCAGATACGTTCTTGGCCTGCAGGGTCCTGGGGTCCATATCTCTCTTGCTGTACGTCCCTACAATGATCTTGCTTCCCTCGATCCGCTCGACCGTGACTTTGTTTCTGTCCTCGGAGATGAGCTTTCCGAAGATAAGTTTGCCGTCTCTCAAGTAGAAATCAACCGTTCTTATAGAGCTGATTCTCGCCTTGGATGTGTTTTTGTCGAGCAGCAGTTCAGGCCCTTTTTGCTCTGTCCGGCCCG
>JADHXR010000101.1 GCA_016782865.1 Phycisphaerae bacterium | reverse complement strand
ATCGCATCCTGACCCGCCAGCCTTCCAAGGTTAGAGTTCCAGTACGAGATGCGCTCACCGCTTATGAAACGATCATGGTCGAACCGGGGCGTATAGACGATATCGAGATTCGCTCGATCACCAAACAGACTTACCTTCGCGGCGTCCGACGGCGCCTTGAGATACTCGGTATCCCTGCCGATAAGGAAGGATTGCCAGTCTTTGGGAAACAGATCATTGATAAAGACCAGATCGCCCGTCCCCCAGGTCAGGATCTGGCGTCCGGCCTTGAGGTCCATGTAGTCGAGTGGGCGCAGGAAAACGTTGGCCTCGCGCATATCGAAGTAGCCCTTCTCGGTGACCAGATCGCCGTAAGCATCGCCCTTGAATCGGATGTCACCCCAGTCAAGATAAGAGTACAAGTCGAGCTGGAATCGATTCTCCATGATCGACATATCTTTCTCGTACTTGTCTTTCCTGAGCCGGTAGCCGCCCCTCACTTCATAGAAGCCATGCATTTCCACCGGGAGATTGGAAAGGAAAGACTCCTCGGCATCTTCCTCCGAAGCCGCAGCTATTGCTGTTAAAGAAGAAATTGCACAAAGCCCAATAATCAGCATCAACCTATAAACCATTTTATATCATCCAAAAACCATGAACCTCTAACAAATTGAAAGTCATTTCTGGAAGCAGAACAGGTTTTTCAGTAGTCCAATGTTTTTGTTGTCGATTCTGCTGTTGAGCATCTTCTTCGCCTCGCAATGATTTGCAGAACCAGCGTCATGGTATTAGTCGGCCCGCCTTACTACTAACAAAAGCATGTCATATTAATTTCAGGATTATCGTGTCAGGCGCTCTTGCTTTCAATTTGCTGAAAGGCCACCTCTGCTATGTTGGCCTGACTGCTTGCATGTTCGATGGTCATGTTCACCAGATTGCCGTCCGCATCCAAATCAATGTATATATTCTCGTTTATCTCTTTGGTCTGCGCTACTTGATGATCTGAGAACTCAACCAAGGCAGTATCTGTGTCGGTAAAGTGCTTTATCTTCATAACACTACTCCTGAAAACCGCGATCGAAGAAGGCGTTGTGTACTGTAGTACCGTCTGAAAGTAGAATTATCCGCAAATACTTATCGACTTCTTTTACGTATATCCATTTTCGAATTCTGCCGTCCTTCTGAACCTCTGTTCTTGACGGATTATCTATGGCGTTCTGAATCCATTCTTCTTTGATACTCAAACGATCCGGTCGGTTTCTTGTATAAAGAAAACACTGGGTGAATTCCATTTCTATTTCTCGCACCCATCAGTTGTGGATTCACAATCAATTTCGACGTTCGTTGCCGTAGAATAAACCGCCGATGCCATAAAGTCAATGCAGTTTACAGCAAAGTTGGTTTTGCCGCACTCACTTCATCTGATTGCCTCTCTCGGCGGCCTGCGAAGGTACCGCTCGGTGAATATGTCGTCCGTGAGGTCTATGTCGTATTGGACTTTGCCGAATTCCATTTCGGTTCTGCCGCCGGTCTGCAAGTTTGTAACGACGGATTTTACGACGGTTGAAAAACCCTGGATTTGCTCGACCTTTGTTGATTCGATAGTCCTGTATAGCTTGCCGTTCTTGTCGTAGAACTCCATCTTCATGGGCACGTAGGTCTTGCGGTCGATTGAGACATTGTAATAACCGAATTCCACGCTGTCAGGATCTTTCGGCACATTCTTGACTACGAACAACGTGTCCGTTGTCTGGATGAGTTCGTGGGTGTCGTCGTCGAGGCTTCTGCCGCTGATGTCTTCGTACAGAAAGTCCGAGCCGACAAAGCTCGTCCGTTTGTCGCTGGCCGCGATACGCTTGACCAGGTCAAGGCCAGGCATGTACAGCCATCGGTCGTCGTCGCGGTCCTTGTCCGTGTGCTTGTCCACAAGATACACCATCTTGCGAACGTCCGCCGGCCTTTGGAAATAGACGAAGTACTTCTGATCCCCGCCGTCCTTGACGTCTTTTCTGAGGATGTTGAATTCCCGGGTCCGCTCCTGCCCCTGTTTGTTGGTGATTTTCATCTTCACAATCGCCTTGCCGTCCTTGCCCTGATAGTACGCCACAATGTTGGCTTTGTTGACGATTGTCTGAACATCCGGCTTTTCCGCAGCGACGAGCTGTGATGCCAGACCAAGAAACATTGCTACTTTCCACACAGATTTCATTTTGCACCTCACTTTCAGCTTTTTGCACATGCCTGGCTTTCGGCGCCAAGTCTTCTGAGTATTGTCATCATCGGGCACCAGTTAGTAAATGCCGACTGCAGCAGGTTCAATCCTACGAATCCAGTGAACAGCAGCCAGTAAGCCGAATGGTAGTGAGCCAGCAGAGCGCTCAGGAACACAAACGCCCCGGCGATGCCTCTCAAATATCTTTCAACAGTCATTATTGATCTCCCGGATCTTCGTTTCTTTGTATTGTCCCGTCTTCTGTCTTTTTCTCTTCGACCGCAGCAGCTCTGCACGCCTGTCGACGCGACATCAATCCACAGGCAACCGTCATCGTCGCAATTGCCGCTACACTCAGAAATGCCATCGTTCCCCAGCCAAGCTTCCAGTACTGATGGAGATTCACCGCCACCAGAACCACTACCGCCATCGATATGATAAGACAGAAAGCGCACTTGCAGGTTGCCGGTTTGGACTCGTCAATCCGCCTGAACAACACCTTCTCTGCGAGCGTTATGATCGCAGGCAGTGCCAGCAGTGTCACGGCTCCGGACAGCGCCATAATCGCACACAGGAATATTCCCACTGTCTTGTACGGTATTAACGGTGCGGCCAGCAGCGGCAGAAACCCGATCGCGATTACAAGAACGTTTCTCGCTATCGCCCGGGCGGGCTCGCCGAACATTACACCGGCGCTCTTCTGCCATGATCGCGTTTGGGCGTAGCTGGCGCGTGCGCGTTCGAGGAAGTGTATCGCGAAGTCGACCGCCATGCCGAGCGTCAGGGCACTTAGCACCGCGACGGGCATATCGTAGTCTTTGCCCACCAGCCCGATTATGCCGTAGATCACCACGATAGTGATTAGCAGCGGAACCATGCACACCAGCCCCCAGAGCAGCGAACGAAACAGTATGGCCATCATAATAAAGACGATGATGAAGCTGCCCATAAACGACTGGAGCATCCCCCAGACCATCTTGTTCTGCCATACCGTGTTTATGTACGTGAGCCCCGCCCAGCCATGTTGGAGCGGCACCGGGGCGGGCGTCTCGGCCAGGAACGCATCCACCGCCTTGACGACCTTCTCCATGTCCTTGTTGTCGCCGCTCGGCAACTGCATCCAGATGTTGGTGCGCATGTAATCTGTTGTCACCAGGTGCCACAGGTCAGCCGGTTTGTGACTGCTCTGGAATTGCAGCAGGCACTGGGCCACGGCGCCGGATGAATCCGGGATCTTGTAGTTCTCGATCTTGCCGTCAATGAGTTCCTGATGGACCTTCTTGACAACGTCCGCAACCGAATTGCTCTTGCCGACAAGACCGGACTTCTCGAGATGCTCCTGCAACCGAGAAATATAGCGCAAGACTTCAGGCTGTTTGAAGAGCTTGAGCCTTTCCTTCTCCAGCTCGAAAAAGTCCGCCACTTCGTACCAGAGATCGACGTCCTTCTCGTCGACGGTATCGAGCTTGTCCTTGGCGAAAGCAATCAGCTTGTCCAGCAAACCTGCTTTGGCCTTGGCCTCCGTGGCCTCGTCAAAGAGTTTCTTTTCCACTTCGGGGATGATCTCGCTTACATTCGGAAATTCATCTTTCAGTTCGATAAGCTTTTCTGAGAGGCGCGTTCTGACGTCGTTGATATATTGGGCCTGGACGGATCCGTCATCGGCGGAATCGAGGACCAGATAGGCCATGTAGGTTCCGCTAAAGTGGGCGTTCAGCTCGATGTCCGCCCGGCGGATGGGATGACTCTTGGAAAACCATTTGACGGGGTTATCGTTTATTTCGATTTGCGTTATCCCGTAGACGGAGACCAGCGTAGCTATCAAAATTACAACCAGGATCGGCTTCGCCTTCGAGTAGGTGAAATTGCCGCCTCCTGCGAGCAGCCTGCCGAGTCCGCTTTTGGTCTCGGCCTGTGAATGTCCGGAGCCGAAATTCTCCAGCGAGCTTTCCTTCATCATCATGATGTACGCCGGCACGAACGTAATCGTGCACACCCAGGCGATCATGATGCCGATGGCGACGAACACACCGAACACCTGTACAGGCGGAATCGGCGTAAGCGCCAGAGATGCGAACCCCGCCGCCGAGGTCAGAGAGGTATACAGCATCGGCATGAACAGATGGCCCATGACCTCAATGGTCGTTTCCTTCCTGCCCTTCTCTTTTGTATAAAGGTCGAAGAACTCCGACAGAATGTGCACCGAATCCACCACCGCGATCGGCATAAGGAAGATCGGTATCATCGAACTCATGATATGCACGGGAAATCCGAACCCGATCAACAACCCCATCGTCGAGATGACCGATACCATCGCGACGATCATCGGCGAGACGACCAGCACGATCTTGCGGAAGAACAGCAGCATCAAAAGGAAGATAACCACCATCGCCAGCGGAGCCGATATGGCCATTTGAATGAACATCTCAACGCCGAAGGTATCCTCGGCTACGGGCAACCCCGTAACGTGGTATTCCTCGTCGCCGGTGAATGTCTCGGTCTTCTCCGTGAGCTTTTTGTACACATCGTGGCTCAGGTGCTTGCTGGTCAGCGGCAGATAGAGACAAATCGCTTTTCCATCTTCGGAAACCAACGTCCCCTTGAGCATAGGATTGGACATCGCTTTGTCCCGTATCTGAAGCGCCTCGGCCTGTGTCGCCGGCGGTTTGCTCATCAGCCACTCGAATGTCACGACACCCGGCCCGCCCTGGCCTATGTGATCGACGGTCGAGGGCGCAAGCAAATCGACTTCGATGACACCGACCTGCTCATTGGGATCGTCCTCGTCCTGCCAGCGCAGCGTTTTCGCAAATTCAGTCAGCTCGTACACCCTCGCCAGCGACTGGGGATTGAAAACGCCGTTGGGGTCTTTGTTGTTTACGATACCCACGACGACGATGTCACTCAATGCGAAGCTCTTCTTGGTCCGGTCGTGGAACACCCGCACGGGCTCGTCCGCCGAGAGCATGTTCTCGGGATCCGTATCGACCTTTATCAGGGGGATCAAAGCGCCAAGAGCCAGCGTGAAGATTATCATTACCACCGTTATTCTTTTGTAGTGCTCCAAAGAATAAGACGTGACTTTTTGCTTAATGTCCATTCTTCCTATCCTATATTAGACAGAATTCCTCTCTGAGCTGCCGGGCGGTTTGAGTATCAGACAGCTCCTTATTCTCATACGAGCAGTAAGTAATAAATCCACCGGAAATATTTCTTGCCTCAAATCCGTTTTGCGTCAGGATTCTGCAGGCAATATAACTGCGTATCCCAACACCGCAGTATACATTTACTGTGGTATCCTGCGGCAGTTCATTTAGCCTGCCGCGAAGTTCGTCAACCGGTATATTCACCGACGAGGGGACATTAGCCCTGTTGAACTCATCGGCAGTCCTCACATCGAGAACATAGTCATTATCGCCGATTTGGTCCCATTGAGCAACATCCACTGTTCCATCGAGAACATTAGACGCGGCAAAACCGGCCATGTTGACGGCGTCTTTGCCGCTGCCATACGGAGGAGCGTATGCCAACTCCAATTCCTGCAGGTCAAAAACCGTCAAACCCGCCCTGATGGCAACGGCGAAAATATCGATCCTCCTGTCAACACCATCGGAACCGACAATCTGCACGCCGAGGATCTTGCCTTGTGGTTTTGTAAACAACAGTTTTATGTGCATTTGCTTTGCACCGGGGTAATAGCCAACGTGATTGGCCGGATGGAGATACAGCTTTTCATATTTTAGGTTCGTTCTTGCCAGGGCCTTCTCACTTGCACCGGTCATCGCAGCGGTCAAATCGAAGACTTTCAATATTGCTGTGCCCTGGGTTCCGGTGTACCTGCGATTCCTGCCGCATATATTATCCGCTACCATCCTGCCCTGTTTGTTTGCCGGCCCGGCCAAGGGAATCAATACGGGTTTGCCGAGAATGAAATCCTGCACTTCTATCGCATCTCCAACGGCGTAAATATCAGGGTCGCTGGTTTGAAGGTTTGGGCTCACTTTGATACCGCCGCAAGGGCCGATTTCAAGCCCCGCCTCTTTGGCCAGTCTGACCTCCGGTCTGACGCCTATCGCAAGTATGGCAAAATCGCAGCTAAGCTGCATGCCGGATTTCAAGCCGACTGTCAATCGATCATCCGATTGCTGAAAATCTGCCACAGCATCATCAAGCCACAGGGCAATATTGTGCCGATGCAGTTGGCCGTGCAGAAGATTGGCCATTTCCTTGTCCATAAGCGGCAGCACCTGGTCCAGCATTTCTACCACAGCCACCAGCATACCTCTGTCGCGAAGATTTTCGGCCATCTCCAGCCCGATGTAGCCGCCGCCAATTACAACTGCACGTTTCGGCTGGTGAGAATCGATAAAGCCATTGATTCTGTCTGTGTCGGGTACATTTCGCAGGGTAAAAATCCTGTCCGACTCAATACCGGCAATGGATGGTTTTGTCGGCTCAGCGCCGGGGGATAAAACCAGTTTGTCGTATTTTTCAGTGTATTTGTCGCCCGAACCCAAGTCGATGACCTCAACTTGCTTATTGTTCCGATCAATTCCGACAACTTCATTCTCTGTCCTCACTTCGACATTGAAACGCTGCTTGAAACTCTCCGGCGTTTGGAGCAGCAAGTCATCTCGGCTTTCTATAGTACCACCTATGTGGTAAGGCAGCCCACAGTTGGCGAAAGAGATGTAATCACCTCTTTCAAATATGATTATGTGCGCACTCTCATCCAACCGGCGAAGTCTTGCCGCGGCGGATGCACCACCGGCCACACCGCCAACAATCAGAATCTTCTTAGCCATCAACAGATGTTCCTTTCCTGCAACCGGTACAATCACTGTTCCATATTTGACACTACCCGTTCAGAAAACTTGCCAACCGGAGGTCGTGGGCGTTTTCCGTATTCAAACGATATTGCATTCGCAGGACAGACTTCCATACAGGTTCCGCATGAAAAACAGTCCGGCACAATCCTGTCCTGCTTGAGAATCGCATCCATCACCGTTGAGGGACATGCCTGCGAACAGACCCCGCAGGAAACACACTTATCGTAATCCACTTTGATTCTGAAGATGCTGATCTTCTCCGCCAGCCAGCCAACCAGACCAAATGGGCAGAAGAAATGGCACCATGGTCTATATACAAAAAGACTCAGAACCAGAAGCAAAGCGACAAATAGTCCGCCTGTCATACCAATAACCTGTGGTTTAAAAAGCTTAAACGGGTCAATCACTCCCACGATGTCCGTAGCCCAGATGAATGCAACAAATGTTAACAGTAGAAAGAACAAAATTCGAGACGAATTCGAGACGATAAAAGGAATTTTAATCTGACCAAATAATGTTCTTATGTCTTTGGAATCTCTGTTAAGTCTGAAGACTAAATCCTGTAGTGTGCCAATTTGACAGCCCCATGAGCAAATGAACTTGTTGGCCAGGACTACCATCAAGAGAAATATGCCCAAAGCAATAAGCCGCGGAGGAAAAACCACTCCCTTCAAACCCAAGAGAACAATGGCGTCTTTAACTGTTCCCATCGGGCTCGGGTCGCTTCCCAGAAGTATCCCAAATATACCTACGGCCGCCATATATATCCATTTTCGATTTCGAGCAGAAATCTTGCCTTTTCTCAACAGGGTAAAGACCGCAGAGAGGAAAATGACCCACAAGCCTCCCTTCAGGGGAATCTTGAACCAGTTCTTGGAAGCATGCTCTGCCTGAATGGCAAGTACTCCGTCTACCTTCTTGCTTAGCAGTTCGTAACTCATCCCGAAATCGTCAACCTGCCTTTCAAGATCGTTCCGAGATGTCAGGTTGAAGATTTTCTTGAGTTCTTTGCGTCCAAGATTATATTTCCTGCCAAACTCGGCAACTGTCATGCCTTTGCTGACAGTGACCGTTATACTCTCCGGCATTTGCTCTTTCTCGCCGGCCCAGAAATGACCTGAGACAACAGAGCCGCAAACAACTACGAATAAAATGAGTACTAAAGAAATTGCTGTTCGCAACATTATGTGGGGCCCTTTGTCAGTCTTCATAAAACGTCAATTCCTCAGAGCATGGAGCATATATCTTCCGGCACAACGATACTTCCATGCGATTTGGCTTGAATTCAATCTTCTAACGGTCTCCAAGTATTTTGTCTTCATTTTTAACGACGCTTCTGCCCATACCGACCCTCATTTCCTTTTAATTCCTCTTATGATCTTTTTGCTTGCCTGCAATGATCACCGCCACACCTTACTCAGCCACTTCAACATTATATTGAACGGGACATGCCAGCGAACCGGAAACGAGGCAATACTTTTCAGCTAATTGGGCAATCTCCTCTATTTTTACAGCCGAACCGGCACTGCCCAGACTTACTTTTGCTCTAACTTCAACATTCGTAAAGCGCAGACCGTTTTTGGTTTTTTCGACCTTCCCTTCGGCATCCGAATGATAAGAAGCGACCTCAACCTCGTATTTCTTTGCAAAATGAAAAAAGACCAGCATGATACAACTGTTCACAGCCGCAACCAGCATCTCCTCCGGATTCAATGAATTTGGGCTGCCGCCATATTCCGGGGGTGGTCCAATCTCAGCTTCGCTTATCCCGCTCATTTTAGTCTTAGCGGGTTTACCCGAATCTTGATACACTATGTTCCTGAAAATTTCCATCTTTTTAGCCCCACATTAAATTTAAGTGATCTTGTTTAAGAGGATTGGCAGGTACCTGTCAAGCAGGAACTGCCGGATTGACAATTATGACCAACGGCAAAATCCGAAAACATTCTCCGCAGCTCGGAGCTTCCGCACTTTTCGCAGATGTGCTTGCGCTTGCCGTAGTGCTTTTCCAGAACTTTCATTTTGTGTTCGCATTTACTGCATTTGTATTCAAATATTGGCATAGTTTTATCCTTTGGATGTCCTGTAGGTATCTCGCAATACAGCCCTGGTCTACACGTAGTCACTCCTGCAACAAACCTTCGAGCATTTCCTCTTCATCATGCACTACTTTTTCGGGGGCAAGACCAACTGAGCCTGCAGAAATCCCCTTTGATTTATATTCTGTTGAAATCTGAACCATTACAAAATCACTCTACACAACTCTTACCTTTTCTATTATGTTCCACCTCCAAACCGCACCTACAGCACCGAACATGAGCATAGCTGTCAGGCTAAACAGAATCTTATACGAAAACAATTCGATGATAGCACCACCAAGTAGCGGCATCACAGCTATTGGTAAAGAAATTAAGGAATAAGTGGCTGCATAGGTTGATCGGCGCTGAGCCGGGGCAAGTTCGAGCAGAGCACTGGAAAAGCCAACACTTCTTCCCGCTATCGTTGCCCCTGCCAAGCCAATAACCAAAATGAGAATCGGCCAACCTACTACCCATGCAAGCAGCGCAATCACAGGTGTTAAAGCTGAGACAAGAACACAAATGAGAATCATCCTTCGACTACCGAGTCGATCAACAAGCCTACCTCAAGCAAAATTGGCAGCCAACGAACCTGCAACAAGAGCAGCGATGCAAAATGCTGTGGCTTCGGGGGGCGCATTAAAAAGCTGTTTGGCCGCAACGATGTAAAAAGGGATAGCCATCAAACTGAAACCGGTCAGGAGAGTAACAAAAGCCAGCTTATAAATTGCTCGGAAAGGTTTCCCAAGAGATCGGAAATATGACACTAAACCCAGTCTTTGCTGTGCTCCTTTGTCGGCAGGAGGTTCACGCATGGCCCAGATGCCAACTGAAGCGATAGAAAGCGATAAAGCAGACAGAAAAAAGAGAGTTGCGTAGTTTGCAGGATAATTAAAACGAAGAACTATTCCAGCAATCGCCGCTGCGCCAATAGATAAGAGACTACCCGTAGCTTGACGAAAAGCAAAAAAACGACCCCGCATTTTTGCAGGGATTATTTTTCCTATTATATCCGTATATGGAACTCCGCCAAGCGCGCCACCAGCAGAAAACAATCCAAGCAGTACAACCAGACCCCACAGTACAAGTTTTGGTCGGTTTGCTCCGGCAATAACTAACAGCAAGCCAAGAGCAGCCCAGGTCATGGAGCGGAGATAAACGGCCGTAAGGAGAATCATTTTCTTGCGTTGGAGGGGTTCTACAAACCATGCAACAAAAACTTGCGGGACAGCTCCAGCAATAGCAAGCAAAGTCGCTAATCCGCCCACCCAGATGGGAGACCCCGTCAAATCCGAAATGAAAGCCGGAATTACAGTATTAGTATCCACAAGCGCCATTCCAATGGCCAGGAATGCCCCATGCCATACACCACCAATGAAGTTTATTGGTTGTAATAGTTCATGTTTCACATTTTTATTCCAAAGACAGAACTAACGCTTCGCAAGCTTTTTACGAATCTTTTCCCGTGTTGAGATAACTACGCTTACTGCTTTCATTTTCCATACCTATTGATCTAAATAGTTGCTTCCTTCATCATCAGTTTTGTTATTCGATATCTTGTGTGATAAAACAGATATAACTACCGCTCCGATGGCGGTTCCGACAAGAATTCCTGCTTTTGCAAATGCATGTGGCACCTGATCCCACCACACAACCTCGTCCAAACCCGAAAAATCGGAAAAATATACAGGTTCAAAATATTCAACATATATGTCGCCGGTGCACCACCCACCTAACCAGCCAAGAAGAGCACCTATGTACGCTCCAAAGCAATACTCTAAAGCCCTCGATGCGAATTTCAGCAGCCGCTGAAAAGACAACCTCACAAATTGTTCAACACTTACAGATTCTGAGTGCTTATAAATGTCACCATTATCCCTAATTTGACATATCGTTCGTCTCATGATCTAATCTCCATTATTCCATTCAGGAAAACGGGCATGTGCCTGTTGGCCAGATTCATCGACCGGCAAGATAATCTCCGGGTCGGTATCAATCCTGATAGGCTTCAAAGAACTGAACACATTGGGCCAAACAGATGGAATGGCCGCCAATATTGCTATTGCTATTGCTATCGTCAATCTTGCAACAACGACTGTAACAATCTTATAATGTTTGTTTGAGGAATCAACTGTATCACATTTTAGATTCATAGTCAGGCTTGCCCTTTATTCTTAACCTGGAATTCTTCCGGATGAAAGAATTCGAGCAAACTCGCCAAATAGTATGCCGTAGAGAAAGCTTTTTTTCCACGATGTCTTTCAGCATCTCATCGAGTTGCTGCGGCACTTCTTTGCTCATTATTTCTCTTACAGATCCAGTAAACATATGTCCCATCAGACTTGTGTTCTTGCGATAAACAATTACTTTGTTGGGCTCATATTCTACCACAGCAATTGAGGCCGGCATAAACGTACAAACCGCTGGGGTATTATGCTTCACACGAAATGAATGTTTTGGATTACCGATTTTGAATTCAAAAAGGCGGTGTGGCAGTTTGCCCTGGCCGTTTTGCTGATAAGCTTTGTTGAAATCTT
Organism: Phycisphaerae bacterium; assembly: GCA_016782865.1. Classification (GTDB taxonomy): domain Bacteria; phylum Planctomycetota; class Phycisphaerae; order Sedimentisphaerales; family Anaerobacaceae; genus SG8-4. The sequence continues at coordinate 17,584 of JADHXR010000101.1, read as the reverse complement.
TTTCTCCCCTGATAATCCAGTCACTATCCTGCTTACAGCGTTCTCGAATATATTCTATCGTTTCATCAAAAGGCAAACGACTCCGATCAGATACAAAGAAAAAGCGTCCCATCCGCGGCATAAGGAAAATGCCTGCTGCCATAAGAATCATTATTCCACAAATAAGTCCTGCGACAACTGCAACAACAATTCCTGCTATAAACATTTGTTATTTTCCTTTCTATTTGTTCGCGAACAAAAATAGCTATTCTTCTTTGCCGAAGCGCTATTTCGAATAACTCCCGTCAAAGTAATGCGCTAATAGCTTCTATCAATGGTTCTTTCGATTGAACACCTACAAAACGTCGTACTTCATCTCCATCATTAAACAATATAAGTGTAGGGATACTCTGCACGCCAAATCGCCCGGCAACGCTTCCGGCGTCGTCAACGTTGACCTTGGCAATCTTCGCCCGGCCCCTAACGTTCTCGGCGACTTCTTCGAGGATTGGCCCCTGCTTTCTGCAAGGTCCGCACCACGGAGCCCAAAAATCAACCAGCGTTACTCCATCTGCTATAGTCCTGTCAAAACTATCAACGTTCAGGTTCATTATTAATTCACCCCCGTCAACGTCATTATGCTTGACCAAACCAGCCGCTGAGTTGCTGTGATGATTGGGGAAAATAGTGGTTTTCGCGAGAACTACAAGAACCGCTATTCCCGCCAATGTTATTGCGACAGTTGCCGATTTCGATATCTTAACCATTGTTACTACCTTTGACTTTACTTCTTTCTTTGGCCCTGTTTATCTGTCAATTCAGATTAGCTACGTGACCAACGTTATTCCGTAGATGCAAAATGCGATGTAGTAAGCGATCAACAGCAGGAGGAACAATACAAGCACACAGATCGACAGGACCGATCCCTGCGGGTGACCACAATTACGACAAAATGGGCTGTAACGGCTAATCTCTTTCCCACACGCCTTGCAATCTCGAAGCATTGTTTTTTTCATCGGATCAGTCTCCTGCGATTACATCAATAAAATCTATCCCGGATTTCCGAAGCAAATCCAGGGTCAAATAGCCGAAACAATCGCGCCAACTAAGATTTCTTTGGGCTGTACGCCGACAAAACGCCGCACTTCATTTCCGTCTTTGAACAGCAGAAGTGTCGGTATACTCTGCACGCCAAATCGTCCGGCAATGCCCTCGGCGTCATCAACGTTAACCTTGGCAATCTTCGCCTGATCATCGACGCTCTCGGCTACTTCTTCCAGAATTGGCCCCTGCATTATGCAAGGTCCGCACCACGGAGCCCAGAAATCAACGAGTGTTAAACCCTTGGCTACGGCCACATCAAATTGACTATCACCTAATTCTGTTACTTTCCCATGTTGCATCATTTTTTCCCCTAAAGGCTTTCGCATAAAATCCTTATTTGTTGCTTGCCTGATAGCTGTTTTCAGCTTTTCTTGCTTTTGCAATGGTCGCCAATACAGTGCAGCAGTTTTATGACGTTCCGGTTTTCTATTCTATAGTAGACCTTGGCGCCGTCGCGCCTGCTGCTTAGAACGCCCTTGTCTCTCATCATATTGAGCTGCTGACTTGTAATGGCTTGTTTTCCACCGACCGCCTCGACAATATCGCCGACACACATCTCCTTTGTCTCGAGCAACTCGATAATCTGGAGCCGCACGGGATGCGCCACCGCCTTCATGATCTCAGCTACATGTTCTGCCACTTTCTTATCCATACGAAAAAGCCCACTCAATAAAGATCATTATATTGGTATATAATAATATACTAATATCTTTCGAGTGAAATGTTCAAGAAGAAAAACGGCGCCCAAAAGGATTTCTGCTCGCCGCCGGATCAGTACGAACTGTAACATCGTGTATCAACAGCGGTTATATCGTTTCACAGCGAGCAACAAAGCGCTTGTTCTATTGAGAGATTCTCAGTTGGATTTGACCGAGCGCAATTCAGTGTCGAGTTTAGCATGATGTCCTCAAGGACTCATAAAACTCGCACTGAACAGCAAGAAATTTGCGTTTTTCTTCTTTTTTATTCTTGACAGTGTAAAACTGCGGTAGTTAAATTGGGCCAAGAAGGTAACCTGGTGGGAACTTCTATCAAAAGGATTTGGTTAAAGAAAAGGAATGGATAAGATGAAGGATTTGTTTACCACCGGTGAAGCCGCGGAGGTATGTCGAGTAAGCCAACAGACGATTATCCGTTGCTTCGATGCCGGTCGGCTGGAAGGATTCCGCGTTCCTGGCTCAAGATTTCGGAGGATTCCTCGCCAAAGTCTTGTCAAGTTCATGAAGGACAACAAGATCCCCCTCGATACCATCGAGTCCGGCAAGAGGAAAGTTCTTGTCGTCGATGACGATGCCGAGATCGTCGAACTCATAGTCGACGTCCTTGGCAGAGACGGCAGGTTCGATACCGAAACGGCGTCAAGCGGCTATGAAGCGGGAATGGCGACCGAGCGGTTCCGGCCCGAATTGATACTGCTCGATTACATGCTGCCCGACGTCAACGGCAACATAGTCTGCCAGGCGATAAGAGGAAATCCCGAGTTCGAGAACATCAAGATCATTATCGTAAGCGGTGTTGTCAAGCGGGATGAAATTGCTCAACTGATCAAATCCGGTGCCGAGGATTTCATAAGGAAACCGTTCGATGTCACTGAGCTCACCGGCAAAATCACCGCGGTCCTGCAGATGAAATAGGACGCCGCAACGAGTGGGACTGTTCGAAATTCGGATGGTCGACACAAGACAGGGACGACTTTATGCAGGACTTGCTACCTAATCCCAACAAGGCTGCCCGGCAGGTGGAGCTTGCCGTGGGCCGGCTCGATTCGCTCTCGACTTTGCCCTGCGTTGGGCTGCAGCTCTTCTCCAGGCTCCTGCAAGGCCAACTCTCACCGTCGGCTCTGGGTGATGTTATCGAAGCGGACCCCGCCCTTGCAGCGAAGTGTCTTTCGCTTGTTTGTCGGCGCGGCGTGAGTCTGTCGGCGGCAAGGTTTTCGCTTCGTCGAGCGCTCGATGAATTACCTGCGCATGAAGTTCGCGATGAGCTTTTGTCCGTCAGAGCATTTCAGCCTTTCGAACTCGACTATCCGGGCGCCGGAGGCGGCGCTACGTTTAGAAGAGACCTCTTGCTCCATAGCCTTGCGGTGGCCTGCTGCGCCAGGGAAATTGCCGAGGCGGTTTCGCCCCGGGCGGATTCGGAGTTGGTATACTACGCTGGGCTGCTCCACGACATCGGAAAGCTGGCCTTGCGCGAAGTAATGCCGAAGAGTTTTTCTCGCATTTTCGAGCAGGCCGAGTCGGCGACTGAGTCGAGCCGTACCGCCGAACAAAGGAATCTCGGTCTCGACCACACGATCGTGGGCAAGCATCTGGCGCAGGAGTGGCAGTTGCCCAACGCGGTCGTCCTGGCCGCCTGGCTCCACCACGGCGATACAGTGACGATTTCTCAGGACATGCCCGAAGCGTGGATAGCTGCTGTGGTGCAGTTGGCCGATTCGGTCGCGCGGCAGTCGAACGTCGGCATCTCCGGCAGCTTCGACTTACCCGAGGCACCTGAGCCGATAGCCGAGTGCCTTGGAATAGGCATCGAGCAGGTGAGGCAGATCGGTGAAAATCTTCCCGGTGTGGTCGCAGAAAAATCCAAAGTCCTGGGTCTGAATTCGCCTAACGCACTGGTTGACTATTGCCGGGCGGCTCATACAGCCGCGGGTCAGTTGGCGCGGAAGCATACGGAATTGTCCGTTGAAAACCGCCGGTTGCAGAGTTCTGCAAGTCATTTCGATTTCACGGCGGATTTTCTGCTCGGCACAAGCCCTGCTGTCAGGACCGCGAATATCGCGCAGGACTTTGCCGTTCGCTGGCAGAAGTTCTATCAAACCGGCACTGTTTGTCTGTATCTGGCGCCGTCGGGCAGGCCTGAGGCAATTGAAGCTGTTGTCGTTGAGAAGCTCTCACAAACCAGAGTGGTTTCGGTGGACGTTGCCGACAACGTACCGGTGATACCCGAGGTGATAGCCAACAAGTTTGCGGTTGTAAACGCCTGTGACCACCTCGACTGGTTACTTGAGCAGGTGGACGCCGATTTTGACGCGAAGCGCACGAGGCTGGTGCCGTTGCTCTGCGATGGCCGGGCGGTTGGTGCGATTGCCTTCGAGCTTCACTATCCGGGCGACGCCGAGCTGTTTGCCGAGAAGTTCAGGACCTCAGCGGCGATTGCCGGCTCCGTCCTGGGCATGGCTCTTTCGCGACAGAAACAGCAGGACTTCGCCGAGCGTTTTGTCCGTCTGATATCCAGACCCAAGATCGCCGGCGATCTGCCGGCCGGGCAAGAAGTGCCGCCTCCTGGGCCGATTGCCGGGGCCGCCGAATCGTTGACCGCTCTGGCCGAGATTGCCGCCGGGGCGGCGCACGAGCTGAACAATCCCCTGGCGGTGATATCAGGAAGGGCGCAATTACTTGCCGAAGCTGAGGAGGACGTCGAAAAAAAGGAAATCCTCAGACAAATTTGTGAGAATGCCCGCGAGGCATCCGGAATCATCGAAGATCTGATGAGTTTCGCCGAGCCACCCCGGCCGAGGGTCGCGGGGGCGGATGTTAAGAAGATGCTCGACGAAGCCGTGCAGTTGGCCGGCCGCAAGACAAGTATTAAGGACCTCGACATTCGAATCGAAATTGCCGATGACGTAGGGCCTGTTTTCGTGGACTCGGCGCAAATTGTCTCGGCGATTGCGAACATCATTTCCAACGCCGCCGAATCCTACGGCGACCAAGCGGGGCCGATCACAATCACCGCCGGCGCCGATGAATCGGGTGAGACGATCGAACTGGCAATTCAGGACCAGGGCTGCGGAATGGATGAAGCAACGCTGAAAAAGGCGACCCAGCCGTTCTTCTCGGCCAGAGAAGCCGGGCGAAAACGGGGCATGGGGCTCGCTTACGCCGCGCGGTTCGTACAGCTAAACAAGGGTATGCTGAATATCACGAGCGAACCCGGGATCGGGACTACTGCGACGATTCATTTGCCGGGCAAATGAACCTGACGTCTGCAATGTAAGAATCAAATACCTGCCAAACGCCGCCGAATGTATGAGAGCAGTTGCAGTGCAAGCCGCTTTTCGGATAGAAACAAGGGGCAGCGACCATTGAAGCCGCCGCCCCTTGTTCTTTGAAGGAGGAGGATGAGTTCTATTAGACTCTACGCTCCGAGCGGGCGCTTGTTCGTGATATGCTGCGACCACCGGAGAAAAATGAGCCGGCTGACTCCATAAATCCCTGGTAATCAACGAAAAGGCTTATAATAGCCCGCTTTTTCAAGTCTTCTGCGGGCCGCTATTTCTCAGCGGTGGTCATCGGCCAGTTCGAACACCTCGAGGATTCGCTTGAGTGCGTCATACGGGGACGCGCCGATATCGACGGTCAGCTTGTCGTCTCGATTGGAAACGGTCCGCACGTGTCCGGCTGCGAACAGGACGTTGCTTGCCTGCCGCTGATGGCTCGTCCGGGTCCTCACCTGAAACGCCGCAAGCGATGCGTGGGCAAGGAATTGCACGTCGGTAACCAGGGCCGAAATCGGCTGGCCCTTGCTGTTGCGGCCCAAATCGCTTAGCCTGATATGCGATACGTCGGGCTTGCCCGTGAGCAGGGCCACGGATGCATGGCGGTAGTAGAAGTCGCTCTGGGTCTGGGCCTGTCCCACGCGGGCCAGTTGCTTCTTGGCCTCAGAAGGCTGATCTGCGCCCGGGCAGAACAAGACCGTGGGCTGATGGGCGAGATAGTCTTCAAGCAGCAGCCCCAGGCCGACGGGTGCGCCGTCTTCCAGCGACAACAGGCTGGTTACATCGCCGGTCACCGTGTAGAAGTTCGAGCCCGTGACCGGCCGACCTGCCGGTCCGAAGGGAATTGTGTTGGCGAAGTCCTCGGCGTACATGTGGATCGCCACGCCGACCTGGCGGAGGTTGCCGGCACAGGCCGTCCGACGCGCCTGATGCCTGGCTTGACTGAGCGCCGGCAGCAGGATCGCGATCAGCAGCGCCAGGATCGCGATCACGACCAGCAGCTCCAGGAGGCTAAAGCCGGCCGCGCGGCGTTTTTCAGTTCTTGATGGATAGCTTACCGTGCGCATTTCAGTGCTCGGACACTGCATACGTTATCCGCCGTGCCCGGTTCACTCTATAATATCATTCATTGCGTAACTGTCAACGCCAGGTCCGGTTCAGGCAGCGACTGCGCGAGCCGGACGTGGTCCAGGGCCCAGAATCCGCCCGGCATTCCGATCGCTCGCAGGGCCACACTGATGGTCATGTCCGCCCAGGCATCGCCGGACTGCACTGTTGGAAGGTACAGCGAGACATCCGTCGAACGAGCCGCAGACAAGCCCGTTGCATCAACCGTCCGGCTCACGATATCCACCACATCGGTCCCGTCTCGATAGAAAAGCACCAATTCGAGGATATCAACCGGAACCTCAGGGGACGGCGCGTATCTCGATGAGATACCCACGGCCACGGTCAGCCGATAGTCACAGCCAACCCCATACGTGGCGGTCAGGTCCTGCTCCAGGGCATTGCCTTGCTCAGAACCGAGGAAGGCCAGTTGCTGTCCGTCGGCATTGTTCTTGTGGTCCCAGCTTTCCGCAGAAGTATTTGCGAATACGCCGGTGTTGGTGCTCGCCAGGGTGTCAACATCAATCTCGATCCATTGGTCCACGAAGGGCACTGCCGGAAAGCCGTTAGGATCGACCACCGGGGCCTCGAACGAGGCGTTCTCTATTGTAATCGACACAGGCAGCGCCTCTGTCAAACGCACGTGGTCTATATCCCAGAATCCGCCCGGCATCCCCGCCGCTCGCAAGGCCACGCCGATGGCCATACCCGCCCAGGCATCGCCGGACTGCACTGCAGGCAGGTACAACGAAAAATCTATCAACTCGGTCGAAGACAAGCCCGTGGCGTCCACGGTCTGGTGCGTGATGTCCACCACGTCGTTCACATCCCGATAGTAAAGAACCAGCTCGAGGGTATCGACCGGCTCAACCATCAACGGCGGGAACAGGCCGGAGACACCCACTGCCACGGTCAGTCGATAGTCATAGCCAACCTTGTACGTATCGGCCAGGTCCTGCTCCAGGGCATTGCCAGCCTGCGATCCTAAGAACGCCAACTGGCTGCCGTCGGCATTGACCAGCCAGCCCGGACTGTCAACCGCGGGATTGGCGAATACGCCGGTGTTGGTGCTGGTTTCGGTATCGGCGTCGATCTCCATCCAGCCATCGACGAATGGCAGAGCCGAAAAGCCGTTCGGGTCAACGATAGGCGCCTCGAACGAGGCATTCTCAATAGAAATTGACACGGGCACTGACTCGATCAGACGGACATTGTCAATATCCCAGAATCCACCCGGCATTCCGGCCGCGCGGAGTGCCACGCCGATAGTCATACCGGCCCAGGCGTCGCCGGACTGCACTGCTGGCAGGTACAACGAAAAATCAGTCAACTCGGTCGAAGACAGGCCCGTGGCATCTACGGTCTGATATGCGATTTCCTCTGCATTGTTCACATCCCGATAGTAAAGGACCAGTTCGAGGGTATCGACCGGCTCTGCCGCAGCCGGCGGGAACAGACCCGAGATCCCCACCGCAACGGTCAGGCGATAGTCACAACCCGCGCGATAGGTGTTCATCAGATCCTGCTCCAGTGCGTTTGCCGTCTGTGAACCCAGGAAGGCCAGTTGATTGCCCTCGGCGTTGACCAGCCTGCCGGGGCTCTCTGGCGCAGGATTGGCGAATACGCCCGTGTTAGTGCTGGTTTCGGTATCGGCGTCGATCTCCGTCCACCCGTCAACGAAGGGCAGAGCCGAAAAGCCGTTCGGGTCAACCACCGGGCCTTCGAACGAGGCGTTGTCTATCGCGATCGATGCCGATTTGGCCGGGGTGACGGCCCATGAACCCATTATTACCAGTGCACTTAGACAAATAACGCGAGTTAACATATTTCATTCTCCTCCCAGTTGTACTTGTTCACCTGCAAAACCGACTCAGCCACACCGCCGCGCCTCTTTTCCAAGTATACTACCAAGTTTGTCCTGAAAATTCAAGGCTTTCGGCTGCAGCACTTTTGCAGAGCAGGGAGAAAAGGGACATTGAGCTTCGGTCATGGCAGATGGCTCATGAAATTACAAATGCCCCCGGTACGTAATCTTTTCACCGACGCCCTCCACCTCCACGGCCGCCACGTTCACCACGTTCACCACGGTCGAAACGGTCGCCACGGTCGCCACGGTCGCCACGGTCGAAACCGCCGCGTCCGTCTCCGCCGCCGCGACCACGTCCCGAATCACGTCCGTCGCCTCTGCCTGTGCTGGCGCCAGCAATGCTTGTTTTGGCCCGACCCTCTTCGACCTTGATCGCGCTGCCGGCCAGATCTTTGCCGTTAAGTCCGCTGATCGCAGCCCGGCCCTCTTCTGATTCCGCCATCCCGACAAACCCAAATCCGACTGACTCGCCCGTGGCCCTGTTTCTCATGATCTTGACGGACGAGACCTGGCCGAAAGATTCAAAGGCCTTGCGCAGATCGTCTTCAGTCGTCTCACGGGACAAATTTCCCACATAGATATTCATTTCGATTTCCTTTCTCTGACCTCCAAGCCACCCATTCTAAGTGTTGGCAGCTTCTGAAAAACTCATATATTGCTGCTCCAGCCTAACATTCCCGTGCCAGGCGAGGCGCCTGGCATCTGAACCTGATTTGACTATAAGGCAAAACTGCCTTCATAGGAAGTTAATAATAGCTATCGCCTGAAAAAACCGGGGCCTATGCCAAACAAATCAGCATAGGCCCCGAAATTATGCACCGCGCCGTATCAGCAGCGCAATTTCCTGCCGCTCCAAGTGAGGCGCCTGTTTCTGTAGCGCCTACCGATACAGCCGGATATCGTCAAAGTACATCTGACCTGAACCACCGGCTGCAGGGCTATTCTTGGTGCCGAAACCGATGGTAATCGTGTTGACATTGGCCAGATCCAGGCCCTGGTCTGCGAACGTCTGCAAGTCGATGACCCACTCGGCCCACTCGGCTATCTGGGTCACAGCCGGATCCTGATGATACACCACGGCATTTCCGCCGGCAGCGACAAACATCCGCTCGGCAGCATTAGCCGGATCGCCGGTAAACCACAGCGATAATCTGGCAACTGACTCCTCGGTCCAATCACGCGGGTAAACCAGCGTCAGCGTTGCTTCGGAAGTCATGAGGTTGTTGTTATATTGATACCCCATCGACTGCGCGCCGCCGTGAACAATAGTCTGCTCGGCGTAAGGAGGCAGGTCATTGCCGACGATCGCTCCGTTTGTTGTGGTTCCAAAACCGTCTATCCACTTATCGAATATCCTGTTGCTCGCCGGGTCGGGCGGGTCAACGTCATTGTAGGACTCAAGATCGTCCACGAGAATGAAATCCGCTGCGGTGAAGCTCCAGAGGTTGCCTACCCACCGACCGTCGGGGGCAGCGCTGTCGAGTTCATCCACGCGCCAGTAGTAGGTGGTGTCCCAGGCGAGTTTGCCGGGACCGTAGCTCTCAGATCCGAGCGTCCTGGCGCCCACGTACTCGGGCGAAGAGGTCGTGGCGTTTTTCACTGCATCGGCATTGGTGCCGAAGTATACCTCGTGTGAGGCGGCGGAATCTCCCGGACTCCAGGTGAGAATCGCGGTCATACTTGCACCTGTGCTGCCATTGGCCGGGCTGGGAGTGTTGGCTTTGACGGGCAGCGACAGTGCGGCCTGCGGAATCACCTGCTCGTCCCGGACGCTGCCGGCCCAGGACAACTGGGCATTTGCCCCAGCTACGCTTTCGTAGTACTCCATCCGAACCGAATGACTCGTGCCTGCGACCAGTTCGATCGGATCGCTCCGGCCTGTGCCGGCCCCGTCCCAGTAGTCGATAATCAACTCGCCGTCCAGGAACAGCCTGAAGCCATTGTTGGCACCGATGGTGAACGTATAGGCGTCCGTAATGTCCACTTCGAGTTCGCCGCTCCAGCGCGCTGAAAACTCGTCGACGGGAATGGTGGTATCAGGAGAGTTTTCGCCCGGCACGTCACCGTTGCCCCAGTCAAAGTCGATCTGGGGATCCACGCGGGTCAGTATGGGTTCGCCGGCAAGATTTCTGTTGTCGAAGTACTCGGCCTTGAGGCCGCCGCCTTCTCTCGCCACCGTGAAGCTCCACACATTGCCTGTGTGCGTCGTCGCGCCGTCGAACTCATCGACCCGCCAATAATAGGTTTTCTCACGTTCGAGCGTTCCGGGAGTATGGGTCATTGGCGATTGAGGTATTCCGGCCACCGCGTTGTTGACATCGTCGAAGTTGTCGCCGAAATGCACGGTGTGCAGTTTACCGTTGAAACCGGGCATCCAGCCGAGAACGACGTCGGGATCTGCGAATCTGTCGCCGTCCGGCGGGTTGGGGGCGTATGCGATTATCGGTGGAACCGTAAAGCTCCAGACCTCGCCCTTCCACGGACTGTTCGGATCGGCATCGTTGACCTCATCGATTCGCCAGTAGTAGGTCGTTCCCGGAACGAGACCGTCGGGATAGGGAAATCCCGGAAAGCCGACGACAACATTCCCCGCGGGCTTGTTGCCGCGGAACGTATCGCCGAGACCGTCATTCACATCGTCGAAGCTTTCACCGAGATACAAATCGTGTGAGACGGCAAACTCGCCGGCCAGCCAGTCGAGGTTTACCCATGTATCCTCGTGCAGGGCGCCGTCAGCCGGGGTAGGGCCCACCGCTTGACCTCGCTCCTGGAAAGGGGGTTCGGCGCCGAAATATACCCGATCAATCCATACCTTTGTATTCAGATCACTACCAGCCATGCCCCAATATGTACCCTTTAGCATCAAATACATATTTACAGACCAACCGGGGTTTTCAGCGGTCCCTTCGTCGTCATGTGTGTATTCTAGAACGTACTTCTGCGGATCGGTGGTCAACTGTACCTGCGTCAAAAAAATGTCGTTGTACGAAGGAACTTCCGGTTTGTAGAGTTGTATCAATACGACCATCTCCCTTTCCTGATCAGACTTGGCTATAAAGCCGAAAGGATATGTCTGGCCCTGCACAAGCCGAGGTATCGTCTGGAAGATTCCTATGGAAGAAGCTGCCGAAGCATCGGTAACATCCAGCAATACCGCATTGTTCCCTGACAGGGCGCCACTTTGGACAACCTCCCTGGTGAAACCAGCAGACCCGTATGACCCCCATGAAGTGAGACCATCGTCAAACTCGCTGTTGTTAAACTGATTCTCCTGAGCCTGGGATATCGAGCCAGACAGCACAAAGACCAGAACAAAAGAGATAAAGAAAAACAACTTTTTAGACATAATGATCCTCCTTCAAACGAACGGTTAGCAGTCACTCCTGCATTTGCAGCACTATTTGGTTTGCCCTTAGGTCCGGGACAATTATCAACGACTTGTCACTACCTCCCTGCCTTCCAACGCCGAACACGAGCGGCCCGTCAAGAACCCGCAATCCCAGTCGGCCCGAGAAACTTCACCTCCTTCAAGGATCGAAAATCCACCGACACCGATAATCCTCCTTATAACAGATTTCACACCCGCTGGTCAAGCAAAATATCGAGGTATGGGCGAGTACTGCTCTTGCGATACGCCGGTCCGGACCCGGTCGAAGCGCCATCGGAATTGTGTAAAGAGGCGAGAGGCCTGACATTGGGCCCAGCCTTGCCAAAGGAACTGTCAAATACACCCTGAAATCAAACTCAGCTCCACCGAAGCCAGTCGTTCTACCGTTGATTTCATCGACAAAAAAAGCCCGGAAGTTTACATGAAAACCTGTGTATTTTGACCCCATTATGCGATAATTCGCTTTTATTGGGACACACTGATGAATCGCGTTATGTCTTTTTGAAAGACAAGGGTAATTGTCATGCGCGACCAAAAAGGCTTTACGTTGATAGAACTACTGGTTGTGATTGTAGCACAATCAGCAAAGACAGATCAGATGTCACGTGGTCCCATTGGCCCTTGAAAGGCACCTCGTGCACTATTACCCTGTGTCGGAAATATTATCCCATGTCAAGCCCAGCTTTCTTACCGCATAGCCTGCTTCTTTCAAGTAATCTCCGTAAACGTTTACCCAATGAGAATCACGAACTTCACTTTTTAACCTCCTCCAATTGCCAATTATTTTGACATCCTGCTGCGAGCGGCAGATTTCATAGTACGGATTACGAATCACTTCTCCCTTGAAACCCAGCCAGCGTCCGCTACTGTATTGCGGATCAATGAATGTCAGTTCCTGCCCGACAGGTATCTCTACCTTAGGTGCCGCGCCATATTCGGATTCATAATGTGTGGTGATTTCCGTTGGATCGTAATTCACACCGTCCATCCGGCGTGGTCCGGTGCAATGCGCACACGTTACTTCGCCATTATGCGGGAATGTCGAATTGTGGAGAAAGACCGGCTTGCCGGAAATATGCCGCAAGAGCACACCTGGAGGAATAATCACAAAATCCGATTCACAAAAGGCCATGTAACCTTCATCGTTGAGCAGTCCAAGTGTCAGGCAGGCCGTGGTTTCCGACATGGGCATAATAGTGGCCATGCAGTCTTTTATCGTAAAGGCGTTCGTGTTGTGCTCCCGCATCATGTCTTTGAGAATCCAGTAGAGGACAAAACAATTCTCAACGAACGCCATATCGGTTTTCAAAGTTGTTTTGGGTATAGCAACGTAGCGTTTTGCCCATTCTCTGGATTTTCGAACGAGGCGTTTGTCGGCTTGCGCGCTTTTGATGCGTTTAGCAAGATCATCATAGCTCACGTCAATGATTTCCATGCCAAATTTATTTCTGGCGATTTCCGGCGCTTGTGGACTGTATTTTCCCCAGGGGCCTCCAAGTGTGACGATCTTCGTTCCGAGAAAATTCTTCACAGCACACAGCGCCCGGAGTCGCCATTTCAATTCATCGATCTGATCAATGACGACATCATCAACGTGAACGTATTTGCCCTGTTTGAGAGCTTCGTCGGCTGTTTCTCTTTCCGTCTGAAGATATTTAACACTTAGAGCTTCGTACCAGTAATAGACCGGACCAGAACTCTTTCGTGCAAAGATAACTGTATCCTTTTCTTTTGAGATACAGGCGCGGAGTAAATCTCCTCCGCCTCTGGCAGGATAAACAATGACCGTGTCATAATCGCGATGATGTACTTTCTCAGCATCCTCTACAGTTTTCACTTTCACAACCGGTAATACCTCAATAGGAAATCTTGACTCTTCTGTCAGCGTCTGTAATTCCTGTGTTATTCGAGATACTTCCTGATCGGCTGCTTCGTCGTTCTGAATTCCGCCCCATGATTTGAATGATTGTTGCTTTCTATAGTGGGAAACGGTGTACATCAGCACCGGCTGCACTCTAAGCACTTTCCCGAGTTGTAGGAGCGGTTTGTCAGGATTCCAGTCCTCAATTTGTTTGCCTGCATACATGGTTGGAATTCCAGCAAGACTTACAGAAGCAGTCCCTATCGCCGATAGTCCAAGGAATACTCTGCGATTCATGTGACACGAACAACACGCCATGGTCACCTCCAACAGTTGAACAGATGATAGAAAATCAGTTCAAAGTCAAATACTAATCATGGTATCCCAGGATTTGCACGTCGGGTGTCCGTTCAGCCTTCCTCGACGACCTTCATGCCCATCAACCGGGCGAGGTGGTGCACGCTATCCATGTGGTCGCCGTAGAACACTACGCGGTGCAGCAGCGTCATGGCGTCCTCAGTCTCAAGGACACTGCTCCAGTTGGCGGCCATCTTCGCCGCATCGCGAACTTCGGTGACGATCTGGGTGCGACAACCGTGGACCGACTTGGCCGGAACTTCGATGATCTTGCCTGGCGAGGCGAGTATCGTATCGAGGTTGACCAGCTTGGCGCGGGTGATGGTCTCGCCAAGGCGGTATTGGATCTCGGGCACGCAGCCACTGCCGCCGACCTCGGAATGCCCGCGCAGCAGGTATGGCGCCTCGGCGCCATTGGGACCATCCATCTTCAGCGGTGCCGTGCAATGGGCGGTCCACAAAGCGTTGCGAGATGTATCAAAGGTGGCGTTGCCCTGGAATCCGGGGCGATCGATTGCGTATTGAAACAAGAGCATGGTCAACAACGAGTCCATGTCCCCCTCGCACGCCGCGGGGATACCGTTGTCGCGGAGACGAGCGAATCCCAGGCAGGGAAATCCTTTTGGCAACCATCCCATACAGGTGCCCACAGCCAATCCTTGGGCCCGTTCCCGCTCCATGAGATTTTGCAGCGCCACACTGACGCGAGCGGCCTTGCTGATGTCCTCTTTGTTCGGTTCGATGATTTCCTTGGCGTTCTTTGTCCAGCGGCCGATCTCGGCCCGAACGGCGTTGTCTTCCGCAGCGGAAATCATCTCGCTGAAGGCCTTCTCTTCTATGGCCACGACATCGGCACCCAAACGCTTCTTGACTTGGTCCGGAGACTGGGCAGGCGTCGTGCCTCGAGCAGGAGGGAACAGGAGAATCCGAGTCTCCCGCATCATGGGAATGACCCTCAGCAAACGAAGGGCTCGCTCGAGTTCGTTGTAGTCGCTGCTGGCCAGAAGGGTGACGCGGTGTCCCTGACGGTGCCAACGGGGAGCATACATCCAATCGTGACCGCTGGCCGGCAGTGAGAATAACACCATGGGATGCGCCCCATCAAGAATCGGCTTGACTACCCGCGTCAGGGCAAAGTTTTGCACGTTGATCGTGAGGACCGGCGCCGCCGGTCCCGCCTTTTTCAACAGAGCTGCCGTTTGCTGGGCATTGCTCGACTGGCCCATTATTAGTTCGACGTTTCCAAGGTCCTTTTCCGCCTTAGCCAGGCGAGTCTTCATGGCCTCCATTTGCCCGGCGTCGGCTCCCCAATTACGGTCCTCCGGTACGGGCGAGCCGGTGAAGACGACGCAGATTCGCGACTTTCTCCGGGATTGGGCAGGCGGCGATTGCGAAGCCCACGCGTGCGTCCATGTTGTGCCGGCGAGCATCAACCCGCTGGCCACTCCCGTTCCCAAGAACTCCCGTCGTGTACAGTGTTCACACATGGCAGTAACCTCCAAATTATAGAATGCAGGGAAAACCAATTACAGTATACACAAGTGAGTATAGCACCCGAGATGTAATAATTCAAGAGAAGATAAAACAGCCATCTACAAAGCATGCCTTAATATAAGAGCTATATTACGTTTACTTGACTATGATGTCACGGTTATAGGCGGTCCCGGGGTTGTTTTTTCCCTTGATCTGCCTACCACCAGGGGTATAATCATCCTGATGGTTGAAAAAACAAAATCCCTATCCTTAAACTCAGTCAATGCCTTGGAAGGAGAACGTGATGACTAAGCTCAAATCTTTTGGTGTAATTTCGCTATGCGTCCTGCTGATCGTAACTGCATTGGCGTCAGGCGACGTAAAACTCCCCGCCGTCATCGGCGACAACATGGTGCTTCAGCAGAACACCTCCGCCTCACTGTGGGGCTGGGCTGATGCCGGCGAACGGATAATCGTCAAGGCAAGCTGGCATGACGACGCCGTCAAAACAAAGGCCTCGCAGGACGGCAGATGGCTCGTAAAAGTCTCGACACCAAAGGCGTCAGGCCCGCACACTATTACCATCGAGGGTAATAACACCATCGAACTGAAAAATGTTATGTCCGGCGAGGTATGGGCCTGCTCGGGCCAATCGAACATGCAGTGGACAGTCAGCAACTCCAACCACGCTGAAGAAGCAATCGCCGCTGCAAAATACCCGAACATCCGACTGTTCTACGTCCCGCGGACCGTCGCCCTCGATCCCCAGGACGACTGCAAAGCTGACTGGGAAGAGTGCTCACCGGAAACCATTCCAGAATTCTCAGCGGTCGCATATTTCTTCGGCAGAACTCTCCATCGTGAACTGCGCGTCCCCATCGGCCTCATCCACACCAGTTGGGGGGGAACACCCGCCGAATCATGGACGCGTCGCGAAATACTGGAAAGCAACGACAAGTTGGCTCCAATCGTCGAGCGGTTTGAAAAGTACCAGGCCGATTATCCCCGGTTGCTTGAAGAGCACAAGACCAAGCTCGAAGAATGGAACGTCGCCATCGAAAGAGCAAAAGCAGATGGAAAAGAGCAGCCCAAAGAACCTCGCGGCCCAGCCAATCCGGTTAACGCATGGACTCCGTCGGGACTCTATAACGCGATGATCGCCCCGTTGCTTAATTACACCATCCAGGGTGCGATATGGTACCAGGGCGAGTCCAATGCGGGCAGAGCATATCAGTACCAGACACTTTTTCCGGCCATGATCAAGAACTGGCGAGCCGACTGGAACCTCGGCGATTTCCCGTTCTACTTTGTACAGATCGCTCCGTACAAAGGACAGATTCCCGAAATCCGCGAAGCTCAACTGATCGCCTTTAAGAACGTCCCCAACTGCGGAATGGTAGTAACCACCGACATCGGCAACGTAAACGACATCCACCCGCGAAACAAACAGGATGTTGGCAAACGACTGGCTCTGTGGGCACTTGCAAAGACCTACGGCGAAAACACGGTTGTATGCTCAGGACCCATCTACCGCGCAAAGAGAATCGAAGGAAATAGAATCCGCCTCTACTTCGACTATGTAGGCTGGGGACTGCTGGCTGACGGAGGCGAACTTACACACTTTACCATCGCCGAAAAGGACAAAGACTTCGTCCCTGCAAAAGCAGTCATCGAAGGATCCACCATCGTCGTCTCAAACCCCGGCGTTGCAAACCCCGCAGACGTCCGCTTCGGCTGGGAAAACTCCGCTGAACCAAACCTCTTCAACAAAGAAGGTCTCCCAGCCTCACCATTTAGAACTGACGACAGAAAAAATGTGACATTCGGCAATTACTAGAAGATCAAATAAATCAGCAAAAGCCATCCGGGACCCTGCAACACCCAGAAGGGTCTGAGTCCATTTGCTCTTATCCAGATCTTTCAGGGTCCGCTTGGCCTTATCTGATACTGCTCTGCTTTTGCTGGTAGCCAATTTCTTGGCGATTGCCATGACTTCAGCGGGATGGCTTCTGCGCATATCCCATAGCAGGTTTGCAGCAGACATCTGCACCTCGGCTTCGAGTTCAGGACTATCGAGGTATTGCTGGAGCGTCTCAAGTGACTCGATAACCATACCGAGTCAAACATCAATTGGACGGGCTGGCAGCTCCGCACTCTGCCAGCCCGTTGGATGCTTTGGGTGTTCTGCCTCTTACTGTTGACCTACTGTGGCCAAGGCCTCGATTTCCTCTGCGGCCAGGGCAATCTCTTGACCGTGAACGGTGCATCCTCTCAGAGAAGACGTCTTCTGCTTCAGCCGGCCGCTAAGGCTGCGGCGGGAGATGTAGCTCGATGTCATCGATGCGCACCAGGCCCGTACCGCCCGGTTGGTTGCTGGCCGGGTCGCCAACGCCGATGCCCATCATCTTGATAGTTGTCGGATCCACGCCGGTGAAGTCAACTAAGGGGATAGCC
>JADHXR010000011.1 GCA_016782865.1 Phycisphaerae bacterium | reverse complement strand
TGAATCCCGGAATTTGGGGTGTTAATTCCAAGGTTAAGGCAATCATGCAGAGGGCGTACCTTTTGAACTCCACGGATTCCGCCTTACGTGCTGTGCGTTCTCTGGAATACTTCTTGCGCACTTCTTTGACCAACACCCGCAATGGTCCGACGGTCTTCTTGCGAAGACATGTAAGCACGGTAGCCAATCGTGGCGCTGATATCCTGTCAAGGTTCAAAAGCAGTCTCTTCTCTTTTCCAACTTTAGGAATGATAGCAACAACTCCCTCGACGACTCCCTCATCATGCCCATTTTCGCGTTTTATCCAGACTTTAAGGGAATGTTCTTGCGTGCGGTCTCCCACTTCTTTGGAATCGCCGAATTCACGAAACGGGACAGCAATTGTTTTCTCCGTTACCTTTACGTCATAAGGTCTGGCTTTCGGTTGTTCGAATCCCACAAGGACTTTATCCACCCAGCGGCGTCTTGGGAGTCGTAACCATAGTGCCCTCTTTGACGTAGCGGCGAAGTCGTCACGTGGGAGAGTAAAAGGTTGGTCTTCCCATTCGGATGGTGCATTGCGCTCTTCCCCTATGCCCCACCAAAGCCTTTTCACCAAGATGGTCACTTCTACTTGGGACCCGCCCTCGGAGCCCACAAGCCAGCGAGTCTCGTCATAGGTAGGATCGGGAGGAATGGTCAGGATCGTTTTGTCATCCTGGCGTTCAATCTGGATGTTTGTGAGGCCGTCAGCCGGTTGCACGGCACAACCGGGCTCGTGGAGAAACATGACGCACACCAGCCCATGCCCATCTTCAGGGGGAAGGGGAGATGGCTGAAGTATCCCGATCTCTTTCAGGGCGCATATGAATCTAAAGTCCAGGCTCTCTATAAGGTCATCGTTCGTGTCGTAAAATCTGAGGAAATACCATCCACCTTTTCTGGCCGCAACTTCGGAGGGCAAGTCTTGTTGCGTTCCCCCTGGGATAGGACTGAATGGTTTACGCCATCTCCCCTTTCCGCTGCCCTCTTCACCAACAACGATTGTCTCAACATCTTTCCATCCTTGGTTGTCCGGAGCGCTGATTTGGGGAGGTCTCTCGCCGAAAAGAGGTCCCTTGTCTCCACTTGCCTCATTCAACCGACTCCCAACCAGTTCGAACTGTAGTGCCTGCGACTCGATTACAAATGACTTGCCCATAGGGGCACGGAAAGCAATCTTTCCATCACCGTCCTTCTCAAGCTCGAAGAAGTGAGCCTTATACCCGGCGAGTGACACAGGTTCCGGCGCCGCTGGCGGAGATCCCGACAACGTATCGTCACGCTCCCAGTCGTCCGGAACCATTAAGAGGTACGACCCAGATGAAGGCGATTTGACGTGGCGTCCCTGATTCTGGTTTTGGCCACTCAGTTTGAACAGAAGGTAATTCTCTTTGCCGAGCGGAATCCTGGTCTCTCTGGGAACCTCATCTTCGTTCCACCAGACTACCACTTCGCCCAAAGCCCGTCCCACACGCCAACAGGCTTCTCTTGATTCGTCTTGTGGGAGGCGTGATCCATCTTGAAGGACCGCCAAAGCGGAGTTTTCAAGGAGCTCCTCTGGTACCTCCACCGCCGGTATCCACTGCCGTTCTTTTTTCCAGCAAACGATTTCGGGCTTCGGGCAGCGGGGTTTGCCTTCTTGCAATGGTTGTTTCTCACGGTTTCGGGTCGGGGCGCGAGGCCTACCTCCCCTATTGCCAGGTTCTAATCGCTTTCTTTCTTTGTCTACTTCTCGCTGTACTTCTCCCGCCTTGCGACGTTCTTCCTCTTCGAGACGCTTGCACTCTTCCTCCTCGTTGCGACGAGTCTCCTCTTCCAAACGCTTACTCTCTTCCTCTGATCTGCGATCCTCCTCTTCAGCTACCCGTAGGTCCTCTGCTTTGCGGCGTGCTTCATCCGTTTCACGACGCCTTTGCTCTTCCTCGGCTTTCCGCAATTCTTCTGTTAGGCGTTGCGCCTCTTTCCGCTGTGCTTCCTGGATCTCACGACGTGCTTCCTCGCTAGGACGCGTGCTCTCTTCCTCGGGCTTATGACGTTCCTCCTTCGCTCTCCGTAGCTCTTCTTCAAGCCAGCGACGTTCTGCCTCAACCCGCTGCCGTTCCTCTTCCTCGGTTCTCCAGACCGCGTTTCGCTCTTCTTCTGCTGCTTTGCGCCGCGCCCTGTCTGCCGTGCTTTGTGCTTGCCGCCTGCGGTTAAAGATCACGACACAGGCCATAACAGTTATCGCAACTGCAACCAACAAAAGAAGGATCGATAACGTATTTATAAATTCCATAAGGAACCTTGCCGCCGCTTCGTCTAGCCTTCGCTTCCAGCGATGGTGATGAGCGGGCTAACGTCGCGGTTAACCGGACGGGAAAAGCGGTAACTTTTACCGGCCCGAGTTGAACCGCATGTTAGCTCTTTAGTCTGGTATGAATCCAGGTTTTAGATAGCCGAGTTTCTTGGCCATGCTAAACAAAACGAAGTCTGTATGCTTCCAATACTCTGCTTCATCTCTTGTTAACCGTGCCCTTGCCTTGTCCACTACTTCATAAAACTTTGCCTCTATTGTAGGAAGTACTTCTGAAAAGGTTTTACAGTGCAGTGAATAGGCCGAGTCTTTCCAAGTTTCTTTGTCTTTCGTAAATATGTCCGCCAAACTATCAATACCCCAGTCCAAAAACAAACACTGACTAAGAGTGTATAGAGTCTCATAGATGTGGACGAATAGAAGCTCTTCATCTGGTTCAGCACCCAAAAATAAATCCAAACACTGGTAATCTTGTATAAATTCTAAGTATCTCTGCCAGTGAACGAGTAGCATGCGAATGTCGGCGATAAAACGGTTATGTGATCTCTCTTCGGAATAATGTGCACGAAAGGAAATGTTACCTAAAGTATTGCCAAGTTGAAATACGTTAGTAAGAGTGAAGCTCATGCTATCTTGATTAAGGTATTTTGAATATTGAGATCTGACTTGCTTCTTAACAGGGGCAAAATAAACATTTCTGCTATTTAGATCCGCAACGAAAAGAAAGACAGGGACTGATAAATTCATCCAATAATGAATCGTCTCTGCAGCAAGCCCAGAAAACGTGGCTTCTTTCATCTCCTCGTTGATTACTCTCCACTTAATATTATCTGTACCTTTGAGCTGAACTGATAGTAGGTCACCAGTCACTTCATTGTCTCTATTCACAAGCTCGATATAGCAGTCAATGCCATAATCACGCTCAGAGACTTCTCGGATTATCCATTCTGCTGGACATCGGCTCTTTAAGATCTTCCAGGAGTCTGATTCTTTTATATGTGTATCTGATCGTTTTGGGAATTTCATTAGTCTTTGTCCAGGCTCATAAATCAAGAGTAGCTAACTATGTATATATGGTTTCCGTGTAAGACTCCAGACCTCTCTAAGTGTCCGTATAACATCCCAATCCTCTCGTCGTTCAAAGGGAGTCTATCGAACTTCGAACACCTTGGCCTTCGCGAGCTATGATGGTCATTTCTTAGACTCCGTCCCCGTCGGTGACCCGCAAACAGCGGGCACGCCTGAGAGCCTTCACCTTTGGCTCCACGAATAAGCGTTCAGCGGCGATTGCAACATGCTTTCGCCGGTCTTTCCTCAGAGGCCGCCCAGGAAAGACTTTTTGACCTTCTCGTCGCGCAGGAGATTCTTGCCGGTGTCTTCGAGTACAATTTCGCCAATGCTAAAGACATACCCCCTGTGCGCAATCTCCAGTGCCTCTGACGCGTTCTGTTCCACCAGCAATATACTCGTTCCGTTCTTGTTGATCTCCACAAGTTTGTCAAAGACCAACTCTAAGTAGTTCGGCGATAGTCCAAGGGAAGGCTCGTCCGCCAATAGCAACTTCGGTTTTAGCATCAGCGCCCTGCCCATAGCCAGCATCTGCTGCTCACCCGTAGAAAGAGTTCCCGCTTTCTGTTTCATTCTTTCCTTCAGTTGCGGCAGAAGGCTGAGAACGGACTCGATATCCTGCTGGATAGCAGCCTTATCATTCCGCTTGTAAGCCCCCATTTGGAGATTTTCCAATACCGTCATCGTGGGAAAAACACGCCTGCCTTCAGGCACCAATGATATTCCTTCAGCAACAAGCTCATCTGTTCTTAGACCTCTAATGTTCTTGCCTTCAAACAGGATCTGACCGCTATCAATACTCCCATCCGTTGCTTCGAGCACGCCGCTAATGGCATTGAGTGCTGTTGACTTGCCAGCGCCGTTGGGGCCTATCATAGCCACAATTTCTCCCTCTCCCACATCGAAAGAGATATCCTTCAGAGCCATAACCGCCCCGTACCGAGCCATCAAATTCTTTACCTCAAGTAGCAAGCCTTCTCCTCCTACCCAGGTACGCATTGATTACCGCTTCATTTTGTTGAATCTGTCCTGGTGTCCCCTCAGCGATTTTCTTTCCGCAGTTGAGGACGACAACCTTTTCGGCGATATCCATAACCGTCTTCATATCATGCTCTATGAAGAGAATAGTCTTTCCCGAATCCCGGAGCTTGCGAATGATGTTCTTCATTTCATTAACCATCCCCGGAAACAGCCCGGCCGTCGGCTCATCGAGAAGCAGCAGTTCCGGCTTCAAGGCTAAGGCCCTGGCTATCTCAAGTAGCTTACGCTCGCCGTGGGACAGATTGGCAGCCAACTCATCTTTCTTCCCAAGCAGACCGACAAGTCTTAGATACTCCGCTGCACGCTCTGCATTTCCCTCATCTTCTCTTTTCATTGCTTTGCTTTGCACCAGCGCCGCCCATAAGCTCTCACCTCTATCATATTTCAGCGCGAGCATCACATTTTCCGAGACGGCCATTTGCGAGAACAGCCGGATATTCTGGAAGGTCCTTCCGATCCCACACTGTGCAATCTTGTAAGGCCCCAGGGAACTAATCTTCTTGCCCTCGAAAAAGACGCCGCCTCTGTCAGGTCTTAGAAAGCCCGTGATTAGATTGAACATCGTTGTCTTACCCGCGCCGTTAGGTCCTATCAGAGCCGTGATGCTGCCCTTGCTCAGGTCAAAAGAAATGCCGTCAACAGCCTTGACGCCGTCAAATTCCCTGCCCAAGGCTTTGACAGACAGAATGTTCATCTCATCAGACATTGATTCTCATTTCCACCGATAGGTTCCCAATATCCCCTGCGGCCTCTTAAGCATAAGAACAATCAGCAGCAGCCCATATATCATCTGCCGCAGCGGTGCAGCTACCGAACTCGGCATGCCAAGAAATCGTAGCAACTCCGGGAATATCACAAGTACCGCCGCCCCGGCAAAAGAGCCGCCCAGACTGCCCATGCCGCCGAAGACGACCATCAAGAGAATCGTTATGGATTCCATCACAGTAAAACTTGACGGGTCGATAAACGTGATGTAGTGAGCATAGAGACTCCCGGCGATACCTGCGAAAAACGCTCCAACCATAAAAACGATAATCTTGTACTTATTGACATTCTTGCCCATCGCCAGAGCAGCTACCTCATCTTCCCTGATACCTCTGAGTATTCTTCCAAAGGGTGATTTGACAACCCTACGAAGCACGAAGTAAGTCAGAAAAACAAAGACAGCTACCAGAATCAAATACGCCCACACGCCGGACAGTTGTATGCCGAAGATAGAAAATCCCGGTATTCCCGGCAGTCCCATCGGCCCGCGTGTCACCGCTACCCAGTTCTTCGCAATCGAATAGACAATCACCCCCAGCCCGAACGTCGCCAGCGCCAGGTAGTCGCCCTTGAGTCGCAGCGACGGAGCCCCGACCACCGCTCCAAGCACCGCCGCCGAACAGGCCCCTATCGGCAATCCG
The DNA here is from genome assembly GCA_016782865.1 of Phycisphaerae bacterium. Classification (GTDB taxonomy): domain Bacteria; phylum Planctomycetota; class Phycisphaerae; order Sedimentisphaerales; family Anaerobacaceae; genus SG8-4. Next base: position 64,555 of record JADHXR010000011.1, on the reverse strand, counting down.
AGCCACGGCGAGACCCCATAGTTCATAGCCAGCAGCGAAGAAGCATACGCCCCCACACACGAGAACGCCGCGTGCCCAAGAGCCGCCAGACCCGTATACCCAACCACAAGATTCAGACTAAGCGTCAGAATCACGTAGATGCCGGTTATGACCAGAATGTGCACAAAATATTCCATTACTTAAATGCTCTAACAAAAAGAGGTTTAGCCACAGAGGACACAGAAAAATGAATTATGAACAGTGTAAATCCGTGTCTAAGATTTTCAGTTTCATTCGTGGTTCCCAAATGCCTTTACAGTCGCTCCCCGTGCGGCTTGACGCCCATTATCCCGCCGGGCCGAATCAACAGAAACACAATCAGAATCGCAAACGCGATACAATCCTTCCATCCGGCGGAAATCTTCCATATACCAATATTCTCAGCAATTCCCAAAAACAGCCCTCCAAACAGCGCACCTGGAATACTGCCGATCCCCCCGATGATCGAAGCGATAATGCCCTTTAGTATCGCGTTCATTCCCATCGTTGGTGCGATATTGGTTTCGAGCGAAATCAGTATCCCCGCTGTCCCGGCTAAAGCCGAGCCGATGGCAAACGCAGCCAAGATAATCCTCTCAGGATTGATCCCCACCACGCTCGCCGCTAACGGGTCGTCCGCCACCGCCCGCATCGCTTTGCCCAGCCTCGTCTTCTTAACAAACAGCCACAAAGACACACAGAGGCACATAGAGACAGCCAGAATCAAAATCTGTACGTTAGTAATCACCGCTCCCAAGAAATGATGTCCCTCCTTGACCGGCCCCATCCTCATGGTCAGTATCTGCGCCCCGTAAATCAATTGCAGCAGATTCTGAATGAGAATGAACACCCCGAAAGATGCAATCAGAAACACCAGATTCGGTGCCTTACGTTTCCGCAACGGCCGATAGACCAACAGGTCAATCAATACTCCCAGCACTGCTGTCCCGACGACACCAACCACAACAGCTATTCCCCACCCAAACACACCGGCCTGCCCTGAACTCGTCGAAGGACTATGCGCTATACGCAACACGCTATACGCTAAATAAGCTCCAACTGCATATACCACCCCGTGTGCAAAATGAAAAAACTTCACTGTTTGATAAATGAGCGCAAAGCCGAGAGCAATCAATGCGTAAATACTACCTGTGATAATACCATTCAGAAGTAATTGCTTGTACATCTTCTATTCGCAGTTCGAAGTAGACGACATTTTCAGATAGTCCGCCTCGATCTCTTCTGGCGTATAAACTCCAAATGAACTATCTAGTTTTCCGGAAAAGACTTCATCCAAGAAATCAGTATATTCGGCGACTCTCCTTCCCAAAGAAAACTCCAAGTACGGCCCACTTCCGTAAAGGCTGGATTCCTCATCAGTAATTGCTCCGATGTCTTTGAACACCATAACCGCGGCTTTGTCGAAAATGTCATAATCTCGCTGTGTTATGTTACCCTGGATCGCTTTGGCTACTCTTGTACGTTCTGGATTTGGAAGCGTAGCGTAGGCAGCCTCCAATTCAACAAGGTTGACAAATCGCGTTTTAATCCCTACAGTTTTACAGGGTCCCATGAATTTTTTATAGAACTCCAGATTAACCTCATCGGTAAGCTCTACCCATTCTGTTTGATCTAGAAAGAAAGCGCGCCGACGCTCAGCCGTATCCGATGACTTCTCAAGAAAACGAACATAATGACTCGGGAATTTTTCTTTGTTAATCGCTGAGATCCCGTGTAGCTGATCTGCTTTGTATTCAACCTCGCCAAAAGATTCTGGTAGCATTTCATGCTGTACATTTCTGCCATCAAGATCCTTGAACCAACGTCGAGGGCTCGTGATACACGTAAAACAGGCATTGGATATACCAGTTAGGAGGTCCTTGAGCACATTTGAATGATCGGCGTAATTACCGACGTGAATACGGATAACTTCTTCTCCAAAAGACTGTTGTAGCTGAAAATAGATGATCTTTGACAACAAGATCTTGATTGAGAGTGATTGGATATCTCCAAACCACGAAAGTGTTTTCTCGAAATTACCGTTCTTCACATAAAAGAGAAGTGGGCCTAGAGTGCTTTCAACACGCATGGGAAACTGCAATTCTGTACCGAACCTATTTGCCTCATTGCATTTCCCTATCATCTTTATCAGGGAAAAATCCGCAACGAACATGCTGATACCAGCAGCACCAGCAGCACTGCCAATTGCCAGGATGAACCCTCTCTGAGCCTTAGATGGATCACTCGACAACATCCCATACAGGAAATTGACCGCTATTCCCACTGAGAGGGTTATAAGAACAGTCTTCCAAATGTTGTTCTTCTTAAGTAGCTGAAACTCATTGTTCGTAATCTCCTGCATCATCTTGTGATATCGCTGAGATTGTTCAAACCAGTCTAACATATATTTCCTCCTTAACCAGTTCTCAAGATGTCACGGATCCCTTCGTGCGAGCGCACCATGAAAAAGGCAGTGGCTGATTCTGTCGTCAGCTCGTCTGTTATGCATGGGTCCACCATGACAATAATCCCACTCGTCACAAACTGCACAAGGACCTACTCTCCTCCACTCAAAATTTCTATACCTATGGTATCGGGCTTCCCAAACAGTCCTAATTCGGTCTATTCGTAAGTCACCCTCGATGAAGTCCCTCGGTACATTGCTGCATGAGGCAATCTTACCGTCAAATAGGATACCAAGGTTTGTAATGCCTGCTATGCAATGAAAAATCAACGGCCTGCAGATACCTTCGAGTTCTCTGCCCAGCCATCCACCACAACCAAGCTCAACCATTGTAGTCGAGGGGTCAGCATAATTGCCACACGAGTCTTGATATTCTGCCCTCAAAAACTCAATGACACTTCTCACATCCTCAGCAGAAAGCAGATACTCTGAGTCAAATTCTGCTCTGCCAATAGGATCGATAGTCATTACCCTGAAAACTCTGGGTTGGATCTTAGCTCTGACAAGATTGAAAAGTTCCGGAAGCTCAACTACATTATTGGAATGTGCCACTGTGGAGATTGTTGTAATGTAACCATTCTCCACAGCAATCTTGGCTGCCTCGAATGCTTTCGAAAAACTTCCTCGTATTCGCCTAAACGAATCGTGGGTTGTTTCCAACCCGTCTATACTGATTCCAAGACCAGTGACACCATATCGTTTCAGGCAGTCAAAAAGTTCGGGATTATCGTAAAGAATAAGACCATTCGTCTGTATGTCTATATTGCGATAGAATGGAGAGCGGCTAATTCGCGAAAGGATTTCTAGCAGGTCTTTTCTAACAAAGGGTTCACCACCGGTAATATTTATGTGTCTAAACCGGCTCATATCGAAATCGGTTGCTATCTGATCGAACGCACTTACAACTTCGTCAGTAGTTAGCTCTTCATCAAGATTTACATTTTCAGAAGGTGAGCCGCAGTGAACACAATTCATATTACACCGGCGTGTCGCCTCCCAACTGATTATTTGCAGCGGATGTTCTCGTATAAGCCTTTCGATACGCTCTTTCCATCGGTCAAAAAGCAAATCTAAATCAGTGTCTGTCTTCATTCAGAAAAGACCTTCTCAAAGTATTTGCGGCCGCCATCATCTGGATGACAACCATACATGTTATTCACGAACTCTACGGGATTGGGCCATTCGAGCATCCGTCTTCTGAATTTCTCCACCTCTGTTTTTGAGACAGAGGTTGTACTACAGTTAGAAACGGACATTTGACTATCAGGAGTATATTTCGCGTGCATAAGGATCCTTTCTACTTATTCGACATTAACAGCTTTCCCGCTTTTGATGGTCTTCTTTGCAAATGCTTCAGATTTAAGATCGCCGTTGGCTTTGAAAGCAATCTTTCCCGATACACCTTCAAACGAAATCGAAAGCATCGTTTCTTTGATTCTCTCCGCCTCTATAGACTGGCATTTCCTGACAGCCTCGAATATTGCCATTGCTGCATCGTAAGCATACGCACTGAATACATCAGGATCTTCACTGTATTTCTTCTGATACTCTTGGGCAAACTGGGCATATGTAGAGGAAACACCTTCCGTGGGAGCGGTATAATAGACACCCTCGGCAGCATCGCCGGCAGTCGTCAAGAACTCAGGCGAGCCCCAATTGTCACCGCCATACAGTGGGATGTTTGCTCCAGCCTCTTGCATTTGTCGTACAAAAATACCGCCTTCCTTCGGATAGGTGGGCGAAATAACAACATCCACGTTTCGGTCGGATTTGATTTTTGCAACGATTGTGCGAAAATCACTGGAACTTTCGTCGACACCCTCAGTAATAAGAACCTTGCCTCCCAATTTCTGGAAGTTCTCTTCAAAACCTTCGGCAAGGGGTTTGCCCCAAGAGTTGTTTGTATATACCACCGCTGCATTCGTCGCCCCCGATGCAGCTACCCAATTGGCGAGTATTTCGGCTTGAAGGTCATCACCGGGACAGGTCCTGAAAAAGTAATCGCCACCTTCTTTAGACAACTGAACCGACGACGATATAGGTGATATGAGAACTACTCTGTTGCGATTGGCAATTGGTGCAATGGCAAGCGTGACGGTGCTGCCCGCTGAACCAAACACTACCGGTACTTGATCCACCGTGGCAAACTTTCTGACAATGCTTACGGCCTCCTTCTTATCATTCCGATCATCTTGAAAATCTATAGCCACAGTCTTGCCCAACAATCCTCCTGCCGAATTGACCTTCTCTACGGCAAGTTCAATTCCACGCTTTGCTTTTTGCCCATAGGAGGCTACATCGCCGGTCAGTGGAAAAGATGCGCCAAATCTAATTTCAGTTTTCTCTGGTTGTTTCTTTGAGCAACCGAGAGGCAAGAATGCCGTTAACATCAAAGTAGCGTAGAGGACTGTCAACAGATCAAAGGTCTTTCTGGATGGCCTCATTTTGTGCCTCCTTTGTTCTTGTGCGCACAATCCGAGTGCGCTAAGAACAGATCTTGCGTGCTCGCGTGTGATTGTACCATCATAAATACCATCTCGCCGGGGAGGTACGACACCTCGCCGGGAAAAACCACAAACCTTCAATACCTCACATACAGCAGTAATTATAGACGTCAAAGACAGACAATCAAAGTCTTTTTATCCCGTGCAACCATTGTGTTTCAGAATCTTGCGTTTCCGGCGAAAGACAAGGTCTTTCGCGTTCTTATTCCATTAACTTGGCAAGAGCATCACAAGACTACCTACGTCCTCTATATTATAGCGTTTCTCAGGGGGCAAATATAGACAACAGAATTTGACAAAAGTCACTTCTTTGCATTCTTCTTCATATCCGGATTATTCCCAACGCCAGAACGCAAGGCTCTTTCTGAAAACTCCGTCGTCGGCCCGAGAGCGAGCGTTTTTTCGCCTGGCAAAGACGGCGAAGCAGGCGATATTGGTTTTATCGTCGATGTCCGCCTTCGGCGGAGATGCAGTCAGGCGGACAACAAGCCGCTCGAAGCCAGATCGAGTTTTCAGACAGAGCCTCTGAATTATACCAGACCGTTACCCGCCTATCTACGTATTCTTGCCCGCTCCACCCTCGTTTCTGTTAGAATAAGCGGCATCTTGCGAAGAACCACGCCGAAATCTGCAAGAAGCAAGGTCAATTCGTATGATCAGTTAGCCCCTCTGTCCGGAGACCGCGTGCAGAAAGCACCAAGAGCAAACACACCAGATCAAAGCAATCGGGGCTCATACCGAACTCAATCAGTATAGGCCCCGAAGTAATGCGAATCCCCACGTCATTGTCGCGCCATCCGCAATCCAATCACTGCCGTATCAATGTCGACTATGGCTCCGGCCGGAGTTGCTCATCAAGCCGTGAATCCTCGCTCCGGCATAGGCGACCACGTCTCTATGTCAAATTAAAACGGTTTGTCAAATGGTTTAGTCCGGCCGGCCAGCCACGCAATCTCGGCGTGTGACAGCGCCCGGCTGTAGATCTGAAAATCGTCCATCAGACCGTGGAAATTGGGTGGGTCCGACCGATTGTCGCCGCCGATACAGTGGGTAGTCACGAATGTGATGTCCGCTCCCGCAGCCGGATGGGTAGCCTCCAACCGGCCATCGATATACGTGTAGCAGGCATTGGTAGCCTTGTCCCGGACCCAGGCGACATGGTGCCAAATGTTGTCTCTCAGATCGGTCGTTCCATACGAGTTGAACTGACCTCCGTTCCAATAGAGGCGCGTTTGACCCAGCGAGGCGATCTCCCAGTTGGTGTTTGGGCTGTCGGGATAGCTGCCCAGAACCGTCCCCACCCTTTCAGCAGCAGCCAGGCTGGCTGTGCCAGCTATGGGAACCTTGACCCACAAGGCGACTGTGTTGGAGGAAGAACCTATGGGCAATACGTCTGTCAGCGTGATCTGATCGTCGTCGCCATCGAACTGCAGTGCGCCATTTATCATGCCGGGCACCCACTTTGGGTTACCCTGAAAAGTCCCATCATTGCCCTGACCGCTCTGGTCGTGCGCAATTGTTCCCGATCCCTCATCGAACTTCCAGTGCCCAGCCAGACCAGCCTGCCCGGGCTCTACCGGCGTGAGCAACTGACGGCCATATGCATACAGCCGAATATCGTCAAAGTAAACCACTCCCTGACCACCAACCGCTCCGCTACGCTCAAGGCCAATACTCAACTGCCTAACGTTGACAAGGTCTGCGCCAAAATCTGCCAGCTCAATATTCCACGGCTGCCACAGTTTTTGCGTTATGTCATCGGCTTCACCGTCGTATACAACCTTTGTGCCATTGAATTTCACATACATCAACTCTGCAGAGTTGTTCGGATCGCCACGGAACCATAGCGATAAGGTCTTGATGCCATGTTTGGTCCAGTCCTCGCCAATCACCAGATCAGCCACATTCGCAGTGGCCTCCGAATAACTGGCAGTGTTGTTGTCGTAATAAAACGGCATAGACTGACCGCCACTGTGAACTATCCGTGGCTCTGCAAAAGGAGGATTGAGGTGACCCACCTGGGAGCCGTTGGTCGGGGTCTCGTATCCATCCAGCCACGTCGAGTAGATCTCGTCGGGTGGATAGTCGTTGTAGTCTTCAAAGCCATCTACCACCAGATACTCCTCGGTGTTAAAGTTCCAGACATCGCCTTGCCAGGTAGCGGGAATCTCGGCCTCGTTAACCTCGTTAATCTTCCAGTAATACGTCTGGCCCAGACCAAGCTCTCCAGCATCATAGCTGGCGTAGCTGCTGCCGGCAGGAACACTAACAACAGGACTGACAGTCTCATCTATCACAGCCTGCTCATCGGTGCTAAGGTACACATCGTGCGAGGCCGTCTCTCTTCCCGCTCGCCAGCTAAGGACCGCATCCACGTTTACATCTGTTGCCCCGGAGGCTGGATCAGGCTCTCTTGCAAGGACCGGTACGTAGAAAAAGCGAACTTCACTAAGACCATACTGCGGAAGGAAGCCGCCCCAGTTGCCGTTAGCAGTGATCTTACCGTACTCGGCTATCACGTTATTGAGATCAATAGTGGTATTGGCTGCGTAACCAGCCGCACCAGGCGCCTGGGCAAACTCGTGGGTGGTACCCAGTGTAGTCCAGTTGGCACCATCGACCGAATACTCAATCGTAGCATTGTTGACACCTAAACCAAAGGATAGCTCAAGCAGGCTATTATGGTTCCATACCCACATCTGATCCAGTTTATGAACCCTGTCGAACTCATACTGTATCCAGGTCGGCTGCGGCCCAGTTATACTGCTGATCCACATATCTGTAATTACTGCCGAGTGCAGGTCATTAGCATCCAGTCCAGAACCGTTGACGGTATTTTCAGGCCCTTCACCTGGGCTGTTGGAGCTGGAAGCGACAGTGGTTACGTTCTGGATGGGATAAGCGACCGGCTCGACTGCAAAGCTCCAAACCTCGCCTTTATAGATAGACAAGTCGGGTGACTCATTGACCTCGTCGACCCGCCAGTAATAGGTCTGCCCAAAGTCGAGAAGGCCAGCAGGGTCGTATGTGTTAACGTTCTGGCCTTGACGGATCAGTACGCCCAGTGGATTAGTCCTACTGGCATCGTTGACATCGTCAGGATTGGTGCCGAGATATACATCGTGCTTATCGGCATTCACTCCCGGCTCCCAGCTAAGTGTCACATCTCGCGGCACATCGATCGTCTTGTCAGCGGGGATAGGCGAAGACGCCGGTTGGCGGAAGAGGCCTTTCATAATGTCGCTAATCTCGGCCTGTGACAGCGCCCGGCTGTAGACCTGAAGATCATCCAGAAGGCCGTGCCAGTTGGGCGGGGCCCCCCGATTGTCGCCGCCTATCCTGTGGGTCGTGTTAAACGTGATGTCCGTCCCCAGATTCGCAGTGGTAGCTTCCAACTGGCCGTCAATATAGTGGTAAATGGCATTTGTTGCCTTGTCCCGGACCCAGGCGAGATGGTGCCACGTGTTGTCTCTCAGATCGGTCGTTCCGCGGTGGTCAACCTCGCCTCCATTCCACCACACGCGCGTTTGACCCGCCCCGTGAAGCTCCCAATTGGAGTTTGGGCTGTCGTTATAGTTGCCCAGAACAAGCCCCACCCGTTCGGTGGCGTCCAGGCCCTCAGTGCCAGGCAGGGGAACCTTGATCCACACGGCGACTGTGTTGGAGGAGGATCCCAATGTCGTAAACACAGATTTCAGTTGGATCTGATCATCGTCGCCATCAAACTGCAGCGCGCCGCCGATCCTGCCAGACACCCACTGGGGGTCACCTTCGATGGTCCCGTCGTTGCCCTGGCCGCTGTAGTCGCGGGCAATCATTCCCGACCCCTCGTCAAAGGTCCAATAGCCGACGAGATTTGCATCGGCTGCTTCTGTCAGAACCAGCACCAGCACCAAAACAGAAGAGATTGAATAGACCAGCTTATTACACATGATACTCCTCCTTCCAAATAAGGTTGAAGAAACAGTTTCTGTTCTTTGGCCACACGCCAAATCATCTGCTGCCTGCAATTCGAATCACCTCCCCTTCTAGTAGTCCTTAAAATGTCTCATCCATTCCGGCCAGTCCTCCGGCCGCATGCCCCCGGATTTGGTGTAGAAGCCGGCCGTGTTGAACTGGCGATGCCACCTCAACGTCCACAATTCTTTGAGTCCAACCTTTCGGACAGCCCAGTCCAGAAAAAGCATGTTTATTGAACCGTTGTGGCGATTGGTGCAGAAATGATTCATCTCATCGCGGGGATTGGTACCTCCGCTTGCTCGCGGTTGACCATCGTACAGCGGAGGTGAATCGGTCTGTAGTGGTGTGCCGTCAACGTAGGTGCAGTCTGCAAACATCGGTATCCTGCCTGCAGTCTTAACGTCGGGACTCTTCCAGTATTGCTCCCATCGCCCTCCAGAGAGTCCTTGACCACCAGTATACTCACTTATCCCATAGCTGCCCACATCGCCTCTTTTTGCCCCCCATCCGGTAGAGTTCTGATAGACGCCCCAAGCCATATTGGGATGCTGTGCTCCCGTCGAAACACCGGACCAGTCAATAGCGGGTGTAGTGGCTACCGGGCACAAGTAGAGGTCATTGCCGTCGCCGACATACGGGCGCGTCGCGGACATCCACATAAGATTGCCCGCGCGAGCGCTTCCATAGGGGCCAGTGGGGAAATAACCGTCGTTATCATTTGCGTACATCCGAAAGGCTAGGCCCCATTGTTTCAGCTTAGCCTGACAGGTCACCTCCTTTGCCTGGTTCTTTACCCGCCGCAGCGCAGGCATCAGTAACGCCAGCAACAGCGCAATAATGGCGATCACTACTAAGAGTTCTATCAGTGTGAATCCTTTTGGTTTATCCACAATTAGCCCCCTGCCCTTTCTATGGAAATACCGCTGTTTCCTTTCCATTTCTTGTGCAGAACAGTCCTCTTTCGAAGAAGGCTAACCAATGTGACTCTGCCCTGGTCTGACATGATTGAAACCTCCAGGTCTCTACAAGTCTATTTGTACCAGATCACCTACTTCTGTGTCAACAAGTGCCTTTTGCAGAATTCGCAACCCTTTATCAATAAGGTGGTTACAAATAGATCTGTCTACGACCGCACCTTTAGTCTTCAACCAGACGTGCTCCTCAGCGTATTGCTTTCTAAGTAGCTTCGTGCGCCATTGCTCAGTTTGTATGAGGTATGATATCGCTACTCTTTCCGCGGCGGTGCGAGCCGTTTCAGCTCTTCAGACCAGTTGAGCACAACGTTGATTTGAGTAGCAGGTTGCGTTTCTCCCTCTTCGATCAATACAAAGAAGTCGCCCTTCGGACTAATGTCATAGTTCCGCCCCCAATTCAAACTCCCAAAGAACCTTCCCTCAAACAGCAGTTCCGGGCTGCCGACTTGAACCGCCGGCTCGGTGAGGACCGAGACCTTAAAGAGCTTATCCCCATTGTCATCTCGATAGTACAACTCTTTCTCGGAAGGATCCCATACAGGCTCCCTGCCTCCGTCGGTCGTTACCGGGATTGCTCCTGCCGGTCCGGGGTAGGGCTTGATGTAGATCTCTGCTCTACCCGATTCGTCCGATGAATATGCGAGCCATCGGCCGCTCGGCGAGATCGTAGGGTGGAATTCATTGAAACGAGTGTTGATGAGTGGCTGCGGGGTACCGGCCGCTTCGTATGGCAGTATCTCGATGTCAAAACCTGTGTTTGGACCAACAGCCTGTGTGATAATCAGTGTTTTGCCGTCATCGGCCCACGACTTGGGCACCAGAGTAAGTGTGCCTTCAGTCAGACGTTTCTCCTGGGCGCTGCCGTCCGCTGGTTTTGAGTATAAGTCCATGGTCGCTCCTCCCAGGCTCGAGTTGAACACGATTTGCTTTCCGTCGGGGCTCCAAATCCCCCAATAGGTGTCTCCTCGTTCATCCGTAAAGCGGCGCTTTGAGCCCCTCGCCAAGTCAAATACCCACAGGTGTGGTTTTGGCTCAGTCTGAGTCTCAACGACCAGCAGACTTTCTCCATCAGGTGAAATACGTGGCGACTGATAGCCTCCCAGCGGGAAAGGTAACGCTTCAACTTTGCCTGTCCGGTCTCTCCGAACGAGTCTATCGTTCGCCGCCGGCGCAGCGTTTCCAGGAATATAGGCCAGAGAGCCATTTGGGGACACACTGAAGTGGGCAGTTCCATACCATCCCAACATCACGCCTTCGACGACGGGAAGCGGCGGGCCACTCTTCTTCATCGTTTTGAGATCAAATGGTACCGCGATTAAGTCTCTTTCCAAGGAATAGATTAGATGTCCAGTTTGCACATAGTGTGCGCAACTGCCTCGCTCGATGAGCGTCCTGGACTGACCCGTTTCGAAAGAAAACATGGCTATAAGGTTCTGTCCTGGATTAAAGATGGTAAACAGCACTCCCTTGCCCTCGGGTAGGATATGAGGATACAAATGCGAATGTTCCCGTTTTTCCTTTTGGAAACTCAATGCAGTTGTTGTCAGTTGCTTTGGTTCTCCTCCGCTTGCCGTCACTTGCCAAAGCCCATATTTCTGCCCATCTGCGAATACAACAGTATCGTCTTCAAGCCAGCACCCATCTCCTGCGAGTTGCGCCTCGCAAATCGTTTGAGGGGCTCCACCCAACAGCGAGACTTTCTTCAACTTGCCCTCAGCACAAAAACCAATCCAGTTACTGTCTGGCGAAAAGAATGGTGCGTAGGCATCCTCCGTGCCTGGGATCATTTCTGCCTCAAACTTTTCCAAAGAGCGATGCCATATGTGGTTGGTATTGCCACGGTGAACAACATAGGCCAGTCGTGTTCCGTCGGGCGACAGTGCCACCAGAGATCCGGCGGCTGCCGCAGATCCGTAAGCTGTGCTCGCTATGGATTCACCTTGCGACAGGTTAATGACAAATCGGCTAAGTTGTGACTTTGGGGGAGAAGTAATACGCCAAGGATTCCAGAGTGCCACAATGGCACCCAGAATACAAACGAGGGCGGCAGCAAAGATTATCGCCAGTGTCTGTAGCTTTGGCCGCAGAGCAGCCTCTAATCTGGTCACAGTAACCGTAGGTGGTGCGGTGGATGGTGGGTTTAGTGTTTCGCGGACTTCGATAACTGCGTCCCCGATGTGCTGAAGCCGCCGGTGAGGGTCTTTCTCTAAGCAGCGGCGCAGCAAAACCAAAATATTGGCCGGCGTGTTCTCGGGTAGCGCCTGCCAGTCGGGATCCGTCTGAAGAATGTTGGCCAGCGTGTCGGAAACCGTCTCGCCTTCGAAGGGAACCCTGCCGGTTAGCATCTCATATAACACACAGCCGAACGACCAGATGTCACTGCGTTTATCGGTCGGTTTGCCACGGGCCTGTTCCGGGCTCATGTAAGCCGGCGTGCCCATCACGCGGCCCGGCTGCGTGACAGTGCTTTGCTGGGCCACAGCTTCACCGCCGACAGTCTTGGCCAAGCCGAAGTCCAGCACCTTGACTCTGCCATCAGGTGTGATCTTGATGTTGCCGGGCTTGAGATCGCGGTGGATTACATCATGCTCGTGAGCTGCCGCCATTGCCTCAGCTATCTGCAAAGCTATCGTTAATGCCTCTTGAAGCTTGAGTGGGCCCTTCGCTATTTGCTCAGCCAGTGTCTGGCCCGGAACGTATTCGAGAATCAAATAGGAGCTGCCCTCAGTCTGTTCAATGATTTCATGTATCACGGCGATATTCGGGTGATTCAAAGAGGCCAGAAGTTTGGCCTCACGCTGGAAACGCGCTTGGGCAGTCGAGCTTGCCTGCAACTGAGCCGGTATGCTCTTGACGGCAACAGAACGGTCGAGCTTGGTGTCGTGGGCCAGGTAGACTACTCCCATACCACCTCTGCCGATTATCTCGACTATTTCAAAGCTTCTTACCTTTTGGCCAACAAGATCATCTCCAGTTGCTGTATCGGCAAACTCGCTCTCGTCGGACTGCATAACGGTGTCAAACAAGGCATCGATTCTCTTGAAGCTCTGTACTTTGTATCTGATTTGGTCTTCGAACTCGGGGTACCTGTCCACAAATTCGTCTATGTTAGGCTTTTTGCCTCGCATGTGAGCATCGACAAATTGCCGCAAGGCTTCTTCGAAATCATTCTCTCGATTCTTGCCGTTTGAGTCGGCCATTAGATTCTCTCAAAAGCGCTAATTAGGTAAAGTCTCCCAAATCCTCCAGGGCCAAGACAAAAGCATCCTGGACCAAATCCATCGAATCCAGTTTCGAACGAATCTCCCTACCCATACGAAGCCGCACTATCCAATGCACCCGCTCTCCATAGACTTGGCACAACTGTTCCAGAGCAGCTCTATCACCCTCCTTGGCCAGAGTAACCAAACTCTGTGTGGTTTTGCAGCTGCTATGTTCGCTCAACTTTCACTAACCTCCAATCAAAGGCATTAAGAAATTATATCAATTTTCAGAAGAATTTCAAATACACCGTTAGATCGCCTCCTTTTTTTCTCTCTTAAGAGTGGATAGTATGAATCCGTGAAAGGGCCTTTTCAGTTGTGAGTCAAAATCAAACTTCAATTTGTCTTGCCCTAAGGGCAGAAAGGACGGTGTAACATGGAACGGTCTGAAAGAATTAGATTCAATCTCGTCGTAATATGGGTCATTGTTGGAGTTTTGGCCTCGGCATTGTACGCCACGCCTCCGAGCGACAGATGCATATTGATAAAGGCTCAGGTCACAAACAAGGATGATGCCGAAGCACTCGTCAATATGGGCCTCGATATATGGGAGTTTCAGCAGGATGGTGTTATTGTCCGGGTAACGGATAATGAAAGAGAACAGATTCAAGAAAGCGGTTTTATCATTGAGATAATTACCGAGGATGTTTACGAGTATCTGGAGACAATCAGTAAGGAGCAGAATTCTCTCTTTGCAGAGCCTACACCAGCTAAATATCATTCCCATGATGAAGTCATTGCCGGCCTTATAGCACTTGAGGATTCCGGAGTTGCTCAGACTTATATCATTGGCAACACCCATGAAGGCCGGGACATCTGGGCGGTAAAAATAAGCGATAATCCTTCCGATGCTGAGGATGAGCCCGGGGCGTTGTTTATGGGCTGCCAACATGCTCGTGAATGGATAGCGATTGAAGTCCCGCTCTACATTGCACAGTTCCTTGCTGATAACTATGAGACTGATGCAGAAGTCAAACATCTGGTTGATAACAGTGAAATATGGATAGTGCCGGTAGTTAATCCCGACGGTTATGAGTACAGCCGCACTGTAGACCGGATGTGGAGAAAAAACAGAAGAGACAACGGAGATGGAACATTTGGTGTCGATTTGAACAGAAACTATGGCTATATGTGGGGCGGTGCGGACGCAGCCAGAAATACATCAGCAGAAAACTACCGAGGTCCAAGTGCTTTTTCTGAACCCGAGATACAGGCTGTAAGAGACCTGGTTTCGGCCTATGATTTTCGAGTTTTAATGACCTATCACAGCTTTGGACAAACGGTAGGTTATCCGTGGGCGTATACTCTTGAACCTTCACTTGACGAACCTATGTTTAGCGATATGACTTACAGTATGATAGAATTAATCTACCATACCAGCGGAACAACTTATGTGAACTGGAAAGACTGGTCTGAAACATATTTGCTCAGTGGTGAAACAGCGGACTGGAGCTATGGAGAGTTCGGTATTTATTCGTTCGGCATTGAACTTCGACCTATGACTTTTGGCCAGGGCGGATTCGTACTTCCGGAGAGCCAAATAACACCTACCTGTATGGAGAATTTGCCGGCGGCTTTGTACCTCATATCATTTGCTGCTGCCGATTATGGAATTAAGAATCTGACTACGGGTAAGACCTACAGTAATATTCAGTTTGCCATAAACGACGCAAATGATGGTGATGAGATAGTAGTCAACCCCGGAGTGTATCATGAAAATATCTCTTTCGTAGATAAGAATCTGACGCTCAGATCAACAGACCCCAATGACCCGGCCGTTGTGGCATCTACTGTTATTGATATTGAGGGTCCCTATCAAGGCTCGGTGATAACTCTGTCCGGCATCAGAGATGGAGGCTGTGTACTTGCCGGGCTTACCATAACCGGTGGGCAAGTAAGTATCTCCTGCTGTAACGTATCGGCGACAATCAGGAACTGCACTGTTGGAAGCAATGGACCCAACGCGATTGAGTTTTGGCAAGACTATGAGCCACCAACAATCATTGACTGTGCTGTTTTGGGACACGTAGTAGAGGTGGACGACCCTACGCTGGTGGCTCACTGGGCACTGGATGAGACAGAAGGCAGCATTGCTAAGGATAGCATCGGGGATAACGATGGTGTGCTCTTTGGCGAACCGCTTTGGCAACCTGACGGCGGTATGGTGGCCGGAGCGCTTCAATTCGACGGTATAGATGATCATGTCAGTACCGAGCTTGTCTTAAATCCGGCGGATGGGCCGTTCAGTGTTCTTACCTGGATCACAAGTGACGCCCCAGGCCAAGCCGTTTTGTCACAGTCCGATGGCGCGAGTTGGCTGTGTACGGATTCAGTAGAAGGCTGCCTGATGACGGAGCTTACGAACCCTGGTCGGTCCTCCGTTGGCCCGATGCTCTCACAAGCAAACATCACCGACGGCGAATGGCACCGTATAGGTCTTGCGTGGGATGGCTCGTACAGGCACTTATACGTTGACGGAACTGAGGTTGCCAAGGACGCTACACCTTTGTCAGGCCTGAAAGGCGCACTCGGCGGTCTGTATTTTGGTGCCGGCAGCACTCTAGCCCATAGCACCCTCTGGGCCGGCCTGATCGACGACATCCGCATCTACAACCGGGCCGTGAGCCCATAACAAATCGCGGCGCTATCCTATTCTAGTCCGAAGGGGCAGAAAAGTTAGTGTAGCATGAAATGGTTAGATGACTCATTGCCCCTCGTCACCCTGGTCATTATCAGAAGACTGCTGAATCTCTCCGATGATTTGTCTGGCTTGTTCGAGACGGCTCTCGGGAACGAGCACAAGTGGGACCATGCCATCAAGACAATAGGCCCCCTGCAGATTCTCGTTGGCAATCTGAACGGGGATTCCGGCACTCTCAAGATTCGCCTTCATTAGATAGGCAAACGTAATATCGTTTGCTGCAAAGACCTCTACATACTTATCCATGTGACCACCTCTTTTGCTGTGCCGTCAGACAGAGCCTAATCCTCTTCCACCCGCCAGAACTTCTTTTCAGGTTCCCAACTCTTTGCTATTTCACCGGTTGGCCTTACAACAACCGCTTTGCACTGCGTGGTAATTGTCCCATCGGGCAATAATAATTCTGCGGCTACTTTCATGCCCCTGCTCCCTTTGTGCTCCAGCCAGCCAACTGCCTTCAGCGAGGTATTGGTTGGCGTTGGCTTTCTGTAGGTCAAGTTCAGCCTTAAGGTGACAAACAGATTGTCAAAATTGCCATCCAGCATGGCAGCTCTACCCGAGGTCTCATCCAAAATCGCGGCGACAATTCCACCGTGTGCAATCCCCGGATATCCGTTGAACTGTTCGCCTATGGTGACCACTGCCTCAACCCGGTTCGATTCAAGATTGTTATACCATACCATTTTCAGGCCAGAAGTATTTTCACGACCACACATGAAACATGTTCTGGATGTTGGTTGTCGTATCATTGAGCCCAAAATTCCCTACTTTCCGTTTCCCGTTTTCATCGTGCCGGTTATGGCATGAGTCAACTCTCCTGCGGATTATCGAATTCCCATGCATTCGTCGACTCAATTATAACCAAAGATACACGATTATGCACCTGGTCGTTTTGACCATTTGAAATGTCCGGACAGGTACCGGGTTCTTTGTCTCGTTGATTTGACGGCCAGGCTCTATAATGTCGTACAGACAAATTGTGCATTCTGAGTGATTTGGATTGGACAATGACACCCGGAGTTGAAATCGTCTCCTAACTCAGAGACCTTCTTGGCTCATTCTTGCTGGCGAGCTACCAGATTGAGAGCCACGCTGGGCCTGTCCAATAGTCAGAGGAGTTGAAATGGAACCAGATGCTGTGGTATTATTGAAGTCGTAGCGGAAAGGATGGTCGTTTACGAGTATATATGGGAAGTACCGGCTGAACAGTCTCATGCAGGATACATACGTTTCATTCACAACTCACGAACCAAGAGTGAATAAGATCGCACCAATGCTCCAATCATTGCTGGACCAATGGCCCGCCGATCGAGTCTTGCTTGTTGTAGCCTACGAGCTTGAATTACCAACATTCATTGAGAATAGCGGTATACGGATCGTCAGGTCAAAGGACTATGGTGCATTCAAGAAGCACGGTCCACTTTACATGGATCTAGGAATCAACCGGTATATCGTGGCGGATGATGACACGGTATTCCCGAGAGGTTGGTTTGAAAATTTGCTGTTCTGGAGTGACAGATTGCCCGGACACGTGGTATGCGGCAGAGGTCGAATTTGGAAGCCCGCAGCCGTTTTACATTATCCAAATAGTGAGACTGTATTCGCGGGGGAAATCTCAGAACCCGTCTTATGCCACATTTATAACGGTGTCGATACGGCAATCTTCAGACGGGACTATTTTGAGCCTGACGTCTTTCCATTTCCGAAGAGAGACTTTACATACAGCGAGGACATCTGGATATCGGCCAAACTCAAAGACAACGTCAGCATCAGTGTTATTCCCTATAGTAAAGAGAAACACAAAGAGGATTTCAGCGGGCCGAAAGCGCTACCCTACGCCTGGGGACAAGACAGTCTATGCGCGCATGCCATAGCCAACGGATTTGCCAGCAAGAACAAAGCGCTGAAAGAGCATAGAAGTAAGATTCTCGCACGTGCATATTCATGAATCTGAGCTTCACTTACAACTTAGATATTAGC
Organism: Phycisphaerae bacterium; assembly: GCA_016782865.1. GTDB lineage: Bacteria > Planctomycetota > Phycisphaerae > Sedimentisphaerales > Anaerobacaceae > SG8-4. The sequence continues at coordinate 46,691 of JADHXR010000011.1, read as the reverse complement.
TGCGCCCGGAAGCCCCGGAAGCATATGACGACCTCATCCCAAATGATTTGTGAACGTACAAGACAGTGTCAGATTGCATCGTCAGGGAGCGAATGTGTCTGGTAGTATCGCAGCGGAGCTTGGCTCTCAAGCCGACCAGGAGTACTCTCAGAGAAGGAAGTTCACCTGGGTAATATGAGCCGCTCGGCGGTAGTCTAGTCGCTCCTGCTCCAGTTGAGGGCTGCTTAACCGTAACAGTGCCCCGTCACTGCACGGAATTTGCCCGAGGGTCAGCGGGGCTTCCGCTGGTCTTTCCAGCGCATCTTCGTACACCTTCAGCAGGATTCTGCGGCTTCGTTCGGGCGAGAGCTTTCCGACGGTCGCCAGGTTGAAGTTGTGGTAGGCCATGCTTTTCGCCGCGCCTGGATTGCTCAGGATGTACCGCAGGTGAGTCTCGAAGGCACAAGCCTCCTGGGACTGCTTAATATTGCCCCGGTCGACCAGCATTGCGCCACCTGTGCCAAACAGCTCCTCGACGTGCCGCATGGGACCACCGGTCGCCGTGATCACGGCCATTCCGGAAGCCGCCGCCTCCAAAAAGACGATGCCCAGTCCCTCGAACTTTGAAGGATGAAAGAGGATATGCCCCGCCCTCAGAATCGACAGGGTCTGCTTGTGTGAAAGTGACTGGTGATGCACCACAGAGGTTGGTAGTCTGCGGCGCCTCCGCAGTTCCTCTTGCGGAACATTTCCTATATACACGAATCGGTCTGTTGCGAACTCACGTGATAAGCGGTCAAATATCTCCAGGGCCATTCTTCCATTCTTGCTCTCATAGTCTCTTCCGCAGAACACTACTGTAAGCGGTCCGCTCTTGCTCCACTTTGCCTCCATCACATCTGACGAACAGCTTTCTTGCGCGGGATAGAGTACCTGGATCTTCGACAGGTACTTTTGCCCAAGCTCTCCGACGTCAAGTTTGTCCAACCATACGCGGGCATCGCGGACTGTGGACTCGCTGCGGCAGAAAATCGCTTTGCAGCTCGGATGGGCGTATGCTGTCAGCATGTTCGTTGCTCTCTTGAGCATGTTCTCGTGAAATTCCGTCGACCATTCTCCACGAAATGCGCTTCTAAAGTCAGGACTCAGAAAGTGGCGCCCGCACACAACAGGATAGACGAAATCATCCGTGTCTGTCACCCACGCTTTGCGATTCAAAACCGGCCACCGCGCCGCGTGGACAATTGCCCGGCCAGGCCCGAAGTCAGCAAACTCACCCCAGTGGAAGAAACGGAATGGCGACTCGTGCTGCTCATCGGCCATTACGAATGTGTGCACAGAATCTCTCTTGCTGTACTGGAAGGACGGGTCAAGTAGCTTGGCAAATGCATTATGCACGCCGACGTGCAAATCGATCTTTGGCCCGAGCAAGACCCGGTGAGTTGCTTCTACCTCCGATCTCCGCCGACTCTTCCTGCGGATGAGCTTTTGCTGTGAAGACATCCTGGGCTCATCGGCCATCCGATTGCGGATATGAGCGATCAGGTCCCGCAGTCCGCAGCAACCGTCGCGGTGCGATTTGTTGTGCCGGATCGAGACATACCGCTCGTGGGGGCACCAGCCTTTGCATACGGGAAACTCTGGACACCCCCTCATTGCTTCGGTGGTGTTGCGGTGCTCCTTTTTCAACTGGAGCAGTGCTGAGCTGTTGGCAATCTTTGCGAAACTGGTGTTCATGATGTTGCCAAGGGTGTATCGGCTGTCGCCCGAGAACACATCACATACCGCCACGCTGCCGTCCGCCTCGATCGCGTAATAGTGGCCCCAACATTTTCCGCTTAGCGTACAGGAGCGGGCTGATACACCTTTAATCTGCGCCTTTAACGCCTCCAGTTCTCGAATCTTCACGTTCCGGTCGCCGCGACTGAGCCACGCATCGTAAAGCTTTATCAGGAACGCATTTACCCTTGCAGGCTCGATGTAGTGCTCAGTTATGGTTCCGGCTTCAGCCGCTGGTTCGTTCTTCGGCTTGGCGGGAAGTACCCCGAAACTGCGAATGCCTTGTCCTACCAGAAAATCGAGGAGTCTCCGGGCTCCGAACTTGAGCGTCCCTTCATCCACGACAACCAGGCCTGAGAATTGGACTTCGTACTCCTTCAGGAGGTTCAATCCCTGAATCACATGGTCGTAACTGCCTTTGCCAGAGCGGTAGCTGCGGTGGCTGTTGTGCAGATGTGCAGGTCCGTCAATACTTATCCCCACCTGGATGTTATTCGCCCGGAAGAAGCGCGCCCACGCCGGTGTCAGTGTTGTAGCGTTGGTCTGAAAGGTGTTTCCAACCTTCTGTCCCTCTCGCCGCAGGCGCGCTTGCACTAGCAGGGCCTTCTCATAAAAGGAGATCGGCAGCAGTGTGGGCTCTCCCCCGTGCCAGATGAAGCGTACGTGCTCATGCTCAGCCAATGCGCTGGCAATCATGCGTGCCATCACGCCAAAGCTCATGACCTCCTTGCGGCTGCTGCGCCAGTCATTGCAGTATGCGCATCGCAGCGTGCACTGCCGCGTTGCTTTGACTATCAGCGATAAATCGGCCAGCGCAGGATGCTGGCCTCTTTTCGATCTCTTCTCCAGCGAATGGAGGACCGCTTCTTCATCGCCGCTTAGAAAATCCGATGTCCTGAGGCAAAGAAAGCGATCCAACGGCTCCATTGCCCGCAGCAGCATTTCGCAGAGAGCGTGTTTCTTGCGTTCTGGCAGTGTGAGTGCATACTCGCTCAGACTCTCTGCGAGGCGGCGCATGTCCTGCTCACTATGGCAACTTCTCGCTCGTAACTTGCTACACACGTCAACACCAGTTTGCTACAATCTTCCGTAGGTCACGTCCGCTGCTAACAACCGTACGCTTTCATCCAGCCGGGTGCGTACGCCTTCGGCCACGTAGGACCACCTCGTGTCGAGCCGGTCGTGGACATCCCAGGGTTAGACTTGCAGTCTGCCATTGCATGCATCACAGCCTTCTTTATGTCGAAATCGTTGATATCTGTTCTCTTAATTATAAATTTGCCCCCGGTACCTTCGAAGTGGTGCGACACGGTGCGGGTCAAGAGCCACTTCACGAGGGTCTCCCGCTCCTTGTCCTTCCCTGCCCACTTATCTAGTTCTTTCGCGAATTTTTCATGCACTGGATTTGGTTTCTTTTTTTTTGCTCGCTTTTTTCCCATTGTTCACCTCTGGTAGTAATTGTTAAGGAATCAATTTGAGAAGAAACATCTGCTTGTGCTAACGGACATCCGCACGTCATCTGGCCCTCTGATCCTGTTCCTGGCCCCCTTGGTTTGCGATTTCATGGTATCTCCTTCTTAATCAAGCTTCCTTTGCTTCGAGCATGAATGTGGTCTTCAAACTAATATTCTCATGTTGATACGTCTCAGGCTGCCGGCCTTCCGGGCAAAACAAATACACAGCAAGTACGCGGGACCAAAGCGTCATTTATCTTTTCCTAATGGCGCGAGCTCCTTCAACTCCTCAAACCAGTTCTGCACGAAAATCAACAGATCCTCTTTGCCTTCGCTCCGTTTCAACATCAGAAATCGCCCATCATCGGAAACATCGTAGGTTCTCACGAGTCGCGTGCTACGTGAATCTATCTCGTCAGGCAATTTGAATAGTCGTACAGGCGCTCCTACGGGAAAATCCGACTCCGGAGTAAGCTTCACGGCCATCATACTGTTGCCACTGATGTAATACAGTTCTTGCCATTACGCGACCAAACCGGGTTTGTTGCCCCAGCCCCACGGGTTGGGACCGGCCGCCCTGGACCAGCACCGGGATATTCCCGAAGATATATCTGCGGTTGACCCGACTCCTTCTCCAAAACGTAAGCAAGCAAGCGACCGTCAGGCGAGAAAGCCGGATTGTATTCCCTGTGCTCTGTGTAGAGGATACGCTTCGGTTCCTGTTTGACATCGGTGTAGACGACCCAAATATCCTCCTGGGTGTTGGGATCCTTCGCTGTACAGGCTAGGAGATTCTGCGACCACGAATAAGGGTGCAGGTAAACTCCAGAGGGAGGCTCACTGGCCAGTTGGTTTGGATCGGCATCGCCCAAGCTCTTGCGAAACACACCCTTTCCCTGGCTCCCGGGTTCCCAACCCCAAAAGGCAATCTGTGTTTCATTCGGCGACCACTGTGGGTAACCGCTACCCTCCGTCGTAAGAGGCATACGCGTACCAAGCGGAATATCATAGACGTGAACTCGGATATTGCGATCTGTTTCTGTTTGCGACCTGATCCCTACGGCTATTTGGCGCCCATTAGGTGACAAGCAAGGTGCCTCATAAACGTCAGCAGGGGCGCCTAAGGGCTCGGGTGTGCCACCCTGACGATCTACCCAGACCAATTCTCTTTTGTCAAGCTCACAGTCTGAGACATATACGGTGGTTCCATTATCAGAAATTGCGATCTGTGGAGTCTCTTCGGTATGGTCGAATTCCACCTTGTCATTGACAAGACGGACCCCGCGGCCGGGCTTGAGTTGCCCAAGATCGAATGGTGCCACCATCAGAACCTTGTCTCGGACGAAGATCAGGTGACCCGAGCTGACGTACCTGGCGTAAGAAGCATCTTCGAGTACAAGCTGCGACTTGCGGGTCTTCGGCAGATATACCCAAATGCACGAGCCGTTGGGATCGACGCGGGAATAAAGGATTGCCTTGTCTCCAGGCAAGACCTGCGGGTAGCAATAGTAGGCTTCGGCGTTTTCAGAATTCGGTACTACCAGCGATTTGGCTTGACCCGTATCCACTGATATTTGCCAGAGACCGCGGCTACCGTCCTTGTCGCTGAAGACTATGGTCCCGTCGTCGGCCCAGCTCCCGAACGCAAAACTATCCCCTACAATGTCTTTGTGCAGTGTCTGAGGCTCCCTTCCGTCAACGGAAACTTTCTTCAATTGCTTGTCCGCGAAGAATCCTATCCACTGGCTATTGGGTGAGAAGAACGGATTGTGGGCGTTTCTGGTACCGGGAATTGGCTTGTATCGAGGGTCATCCTGCGACCAGATATAGAGCTGAGGGTCTCCGTCATCCAATTCTCCAACGCAGACGATGCGGGTGCTGTCAGGCGAGATAGCCACAAAATAGTTCGGGGCAGCTCCTGAGTAAAGTTCTGCCGGCACCTTTAACGGCAGCCGCAAGACACTCGGAGGACTGGGCGGAGGAAGAAACCAGCAAATAACACCGGCAATAAGTAACCCAGCAATCAAACCCGCCAAAGCGACAAGAATGACGTCACGTCGCAAAAATCGAGGGACTGGAGCAACTTCGCCCGACAGGGCAAACTGTTCCAAGGCGCCGGACAGCGTTTCACTGATTTCAATCACGGCGTCTGCAATGTCGTGAAGCCGCCGGCGCGTGTCCTTTTCCAGACAGCGTCGCAGCAGGACGTGAATGTTTGCCGGCGTGGCCTGGGGCAGGGCGTGCCAGTCCGGCTCGCGATCCAGAATGCCGGCCAGTGTGTCTGAAACCGTCTTGCCCTCGAAGGGGACTTTGCCGGTTAGCATCTCGTACAGTACGCAGCCGAAGGACCAGATGTCGCAGCGCTCATCGGTCTCCAGACCGCGGGCCTGTTCCGGACTCATATAAGCCGGAGTGCCCACGATGCGGCCAGGTAGCGTGACAGTGCTCTGCTGCTGATCCGGCGCCCTGTGGCCAAGAGCCTTGGCCAAGCCGAAGTCAAGCACCTTTATTCTGCCTTCTGGTGTGATCTTGATATTGCCGGGCTTGAGGTCGCGGTGGACTACATCGTGCTCGTGCGCTGCGGAAACCGCTTCTGCTATCTGCTGAGCAATTAACAATGCCTCTTGCGGTTTGAGCCTTTTGCCCGCGATCCGCTCGGCTAAGGTCTGGCCGGGAACGTATTCGAGGACAAGATAGCCAACGCCCTCGGCCTCTAGAAGCTCCTCATAGATTGTAGCTATGTTCGGATGATTCAAAGATGCCAGAACGCGTCCCTCGCGCCCGAACCGCGTCCGGGCTGTGGTATTCTCCAGCAACTCCGCCGGCAGGCTCTTGATCGCGACCGACCGGTCGAGCTTTGAGTCATGGGCTAAATAGACTACACCCATAGCCCCCCGGCCAAGCTCCTGCTCAATCCGGAACGGACCAATCTGGCCGCCCGGTCCCAACGCTGAGCTGTCAAAAGACCCGGTCGACCCCGTTCCTTTACCATTAGAACGCTTGTTGTTTTGTTCCTCGGCTTCGCTCATCGGCATTTCCCGCTACAAATTTCCTCACGTACAACACCCGCAAAGAACGACGGAAGCAACGAACGCATGAGAACATAAACGACGCGTTAAAACGATTATATGCTCTGCTCCAGGCGGCCGCAATAGAAATATTCGCCCAATTCTCGCAAAGGAAAAAGGTCTCGCCGGGATGACTAACGACACAGAGGACATCTGGTGGATTCTCGAAGGGAAGGGCTGTCCCAGACTCTGGTGGGAGCTGATTCCTGAGAACTGATCTGCACAATTTAGTCTCTTCGGAATCCTACATTTTGAGCGTGCTAATTGTGTGTCCAAGGAAGCTTCGGGACAGGACAGAATCTCATCGTAGTTCCTCCGAGCGTTTATTTGAATTGAACAGTACCGGCTGATCAGATATGATCATTTCTGCCGGTGGAAATCAGCTTATCCATCAGTTGCTAACGTACTAGGAGATCAGAATGCATATTTGGGTCCTGAGAACAGCCCTTGTAACCCGCTTGTACACAAGCTAGTGAACGTCAGAGACCCAGCCAACACAAAGGAGTAGATCCTATGACCTCCGCAATAAATCGTCGTCAACTCGTAAAAGCCGCCGGGGCAGGAATTGCAGCCGCTTTGACTGGTGTAAAGCCTCTGCTTAGTGGCACACCAGAATCTGTGCTCAGCGTAGATCCTAGCCCCAGGTTCGATTTGTCACCGTACCTGTTCATGCAGTTCATGGAACCTCTTGGCACAACGGATGGGTCTGTGGCCGCAGCCTGGGATTTCAAGACGAATCGCTGGCGTCCAGACGTTGTTCAGGTCACTCAAGAGCTGGCTCCCACAATGATTCGCTGGGGCGGCTGTTTCAGTTCATACTACAGATGGAAAGAAGCGGTTGGGCCGCGCGATCAACGAACGCCGATGATCAACCTTCTCTGGGGTGGAATTGAAGCCAACCAGGTTGGGACCGCCGAGTTCGTAGATTTCTGCCGCCAGGTCAAGGCGGATCCGCTGATGAGCGTAAACTTCGAATCCGATGGACGCGAGGGTTGGATGAAAGACCCTTTCGGCAGCGTACGGTGCGGTGATGCCAGAGAAGCTGGCGAGTGGGTAGATTACTGCAACAATCCTACAAACTCACTGCGGTTGTCACATGGCCGCAAAGATCCATTGCGGATTCCCTTCTGGCAGATAGGAAACGAGACTTCCTACAGTAGGAGGGGCTTCGATTGCGAAACTGCTGCGGCCAAGACTTCGGAGTTTGCCAAATCCATGAGAAAGGCAGATCCGTCCATCAAGATCATCGGATGGGGCGACAGTGGGTGGGCTAAACGCATGATAGAGGTGGCAGGAGAACAGCTGCAATACATCGCCATACATCATATGTTCAACCCGGACAGGGGACAAAAGGACTCGCCACTTCAGGGTACGGAATACCGCAAGGACCCGGCTCGCACATGGGCGCACCTTATGAAAGCATACAAGGTCCACGAGCAGAAGATCAAGAATGCGTGCGAGCAAGTCAAAGGCCTGGGCATTCCCCTGGCCCTGACCGAGTGTCATTTTGCTCTGCCCGGCAGGAACAGGTGCGAAGTGCTTTCCTCGTGGGCGGCGGGCGTGGCCTACGCCAGGTTCATGAATGTACACCTCCGCTACGGTCAACTCCTCAAGATCGGCACTCTCGCAGATTTCTGCGGTACACGATGGCAGGTTAACGCGGTGATGATCCCGGTCCCGGGGGGCGATGCATTCTTGATGCCCGTTGCCAAGGTCATGAAGTTCTACCGCGAGCACATGGGTAGCAGCTTCCTCCAGGTCAGGCACGTACCGGATGGGTTGGATGTGACCGCCAGTCGGCGAGATAACGTGATCACCCTGCACGTGATCAACACCAAGAGGCAAAGGTCTATTACAGTTGATCTTGGTGTGGAGGGCCACAAGATCCAATCCGGAAGAATCTATGAAATGGCCGCAGATCCGGAGTTTGAGGTCATCGCGGCTGTTCCAGATCCCCTTGTTCCCAAGGTCAAACAACTGGATGGCAGCAACTGGACATTTCTTGCTGCTTCTGTTTCGGCAGTGGAGCTTGTGGTTGCATGAACGAACAGCCCATGGGCGGGTACGTCGGGCTGTTGGTGATTAGGGTATCCACAAACAGCCCCTTCAAGGCCTCTCAACAACAAGCTGTGCCGGTCCGATCAGCCCTGCAGGCGTCGGCCGACGATAATGGGCAGGCGTCGGTATGGTCTGGTAGTGGTTGGCCAAGGTGCCGTAGACCAGAATCTCCAGCTTGTTGACACCTGCACGAACAAACTTGCTGATATCCAGCTTATAAGGGGGCACGAGACAGATGCCGGCCTGACGCCCGTTTACGTGGACTTCACAGGTAGCGTTAACCCTGCCCATATCTAATTTGACTTTACCCTGGCATTGTGCTTTGCTCAGCGCAAAGGTTCGGCGGTAGCGCATCGCTCCTGAGTAATGTTCAAGAACACCGATTTTGCCCCAGTCACCAAGCTGCGTCCGGCCGCGACCGCAATCGATGGCAATTGGATCCTCAAAAACAGCGCCTGCGATTCGACCAGCCTGGAATGCAATCCGCATGGCAACCACGCTCTGGTGTTGCACGGGAGATTCGAGGGCGATTTCAAAGGACGTCAAACCATCTGCCCCGATCCCCTTGAAAGTCACGGTGACCGGTTTTCCATCGACCCAGCAGTCGACCTCTCCGTAGGCCCAGAAGCGCATGCGATGCAATCCAGGTGGAGCAACGAAACGGTAACAACCAGCCTTGGCTGTGTTCTGTGGTTCGTATTCCAGACGTCCCGGCTGAGTAAACCACTTCATGGCTAAAGGATAGAATGGCGCGATTGAGTTCGCACTAGTCTTCACAAAAACAATTGCCGAGCGGGTCCGTTTGTCAATAGGATGTGCGCCTCGCGCAGCGGCAAGTTGTTTCACGTTTTCGTAAAGGACCATGAAGTCATTCTTTCCCGATCGCAAGCTAACTGTTTTGCCCCTCACTGGCTTGGCAATAAAGTCACGTTCAATGTATTTGCTGACGACGTCGGGCGCCTTTGCCGACGACTTCAGCACCAGGCCGACACCACCAGCGGCGTTTCGGTTCACCGATCCCGGCCGAGCATCCTTTCCAAGTATCTCTTCCAGAAGCGCAGACAGTTGCGGATCATCGGAACCGACACGATCGGAGCAATGGGGAATATCTCCGACAACCACAACCGTGCCGCCGGCTCTGAAAAAGGAAAGCGCCTTCTGCAAGGTACTGAAATGGACCGAGGACATGCCCGCTAAAATCAACGCACGATAACATTCACCGGCTACCTGCAACTGGCCGTCCTCGATGTCCATTCGAGAAACGGACCGACTGTCCACAAAGTCAAAATCCAAACCGGCGTGGAACAGAGACTCGGCGACTGCGAATGCGAGCGTGTTGCCCTGACCTGTTTGCAACGGTTCAGTGGGATAGAGCAATGCCACATCACACCGATGAACGCCCTGACTCATCAGATAGCTCATCCGCTCGGCACCGCGCAGCCAGAGCTTCATGTGCGGCCAGTAAGGCATCCGAAAGTGGAAATCCGGCGGCGCCCATTCAAACCAACCGCCGAATGTGGAATAATACAATCCGTGCAGACAGAGGAGGTTGGCGCCCAGAACATAATGCCGCTGAAGCGATTCGTGCATAAACGACGGCGAAGCGCCCCACCCCATGCTGTGGTAGGCCTCCAGCCACACTCGGGGCCTCCGGTACAGGTGCGCAATGGAACTCGAAACCTTTGTCTGGATCAATGCCAAACCATGACCTGGCGCATCGTTACCAGGCGCTCCAAACCAACTGGTGGCCCGGAAATAGTCGCCATACGCAACAGGATCTCTTCCACGCCCGTTGTTGTCACACCCATAAATGAAGCCACGGGACAAGTGCCATTCGCCAATAGGTTTGAAATAGCGCTCCTCGGCCAAATCCATCACAACGTCCCAGTAGTCAAGGCGAATTTTCGCGGTGCGCGAGCCAATGTCATTGTCGAGTGCAATGAGCCATGGTCTCAGATCATACCCCTTACGCTTCTGAAACTGCTCGGAGAAATCCTCCGCCCAAACGTCTCTCTTAAGGGGATAATGGAGTTCGTCCTGAAAGAAGTAGTTCATCCCTGCGCGCGCTTCTTTGGGAATGTGATCTGCACAATGTTGAAAGTAACGTTCCGTCACCAGCCGACCATAGTCGGGATGCAGGAGGTGTCCGGCGCCGCGTTGCGAGCGGGTAATCCGCCAGTCACAATCGCCTGCGGGGGCTGTCCACTCGACCCTGCCCGTCCTGGCCAACGGCAGGAGGTTTATCATCGCCGATCCGTCCATACGCCCGCCGTCTTTAACGGGATAAGCGGCAAGGCCGACTAGATCGCTATCAATGTCAAAGGTGATGGTGTCTCCGGCGGCAAGTGTCTCGTGAATGCCAACCTTTATCGAGCCCTTGTATTGCTTTAGCTGTGGCAATGCCGCGATTTCATCGGGCCACTGTTTGTTGCCTTGCCAGTTGAATACGTAGTCGTCCAGCCCGACACCGATATTTCGTTTGGCACACTCCTGGGTAAACCAGGCCCAAAGCTCCCACCACTCCTTGGAGCGAAAGGCCGGCGAACTGGGAACCGGTGCCCCAAAACCCCCGCTGCCTTGCCGGTTCAGTTCAACGTCGGCGTCCCGATGTGTATGGGGATAGCTGACGGCAAAACCGCTGGTCGACGCATCTGCCAGTTCTTCCAGTTGCCAAAGCAGCTTTTCCTTGGTCAGCGGCTCCCCAACCCACCAATAGAAAGGCACGTTGCCGTAACCCGCCGGTGGCTTGCTGAAGTTCTCAAACAGCGATTGGGTCGTGACTTGCTGCCCGTCACTTTGCTCACCCGCCGCAATCACGAGAGTCAAAAGACATGCTACCGTTGCCGTACGTATCAGATGTCGCAGTGTATATTGCATGATTGTCATTCCTTTTGTTCCAGATGGTCCGGCAACAGTGTGCATGCCAGAACTATAGGCTCTGTCGAATTCTCAGACCAGCAGATAGGGTCATATCGCTGCGGTATGGTAGCATAGATTTGGAGGCCGCAATAGAACTGAAATGGAATGGTTTGAAGTAGCAAGTTCTTAGGGTATTGTTATATTAGGCTCTGTCGGAAAACTCGAGCTGGCTTCGAGCGGCTCATTTTTGCTCGTCAATGTCGTGCATTGTAGTTAAGATATCCAAATGAGTACTGGTACCCGAACAGCCCGGCGCTGTAGCCGGGCACAGGTCAAATGGGAAATGTCGAATTATGCAGGCGTCTCGCCTGCACTACGAAAGGCCGACCATGAACTACCGATCCGCATGCGTAGCGTTTTTGCCCCTTGTCTTGTGTCTGCCGGCGTCCGCGGCGACCGAGATGCCATTCAAGCATCACTTCGGCGATCGCAATCTGTCGGGTAGCACCTGGGGTCAGACGGCATTGGCCGACCTCGACGGCGACGGCGACCTGGACTTCATCACCGGCCGAAGCAGCGCCGACGTCATCTGGTACGAGTATCAAGCGGCGGACCGTTGGACGCGACACCTTCTGGGCCGCAATTCGCCGTCGGAGGTCGGTGGGGGCGTGCTGGACGTCAACCGCGACGGACGGCCCGACTTTGTCACCGGCGGGGTCTGGTATGAGAACCCCGGCGATCCGAGAAAGATGACCTTCAAGCGATACGTCTTCGACGCCGCCCTGACCAAGGTCCACGATGTGCGGATTGCCGATCTCGACGGCGACGCGATACCCGACGTGGTGACCATGTCGGACCGCAACGACGTGCGGTGGTACAAGGTCGCGGCCGATCCGACCGCCGCATGGAAGGCCATCACGATCGGCCCGCCGGTCCACTCGGGAATCTGCACCGGCGACGTCGACGGCGACGGCGACACGGACGTGGTCCGCAGCAACGTGTGGTTCGAGAACCTCCAGGCGGGCCGAAAGTGGGTCTCGCACCGCATGACCGAACCGTGGGGTGATACGGCCATAAGCTGGCAGGACAACGCGACGCAGACCCGCACCGGCGACCTCAACGGCGACGGCCGGCTCGACGTGGTGATCGCCGACGGCGAGAACCGCAACGCCCACATCGGCTGGCTTCAGGCGCCTTCTGATCCGAAGAAGGGCCGTTGGATCACCCATCTGCTGCCCAAGGCGGACACGGCCGCCCGGGGGGCGTATCACTGTCTGCACGTGGGCGACTTTAACGGCGACGGCCGACCGGACGTGTTTTCGGCCGAGATGGAGGCGTTTTGCGGCGACCGCCCGCCGCGATGGTTCGTCTGGGAGAACGTCGACGGCAAGGGCAACTTCCGCGAGCACGTCGTGCTCGATGCCAACCTCGGTGCCCACGAGGCGGTCTGCGGCGACGTCGACGCCGACGGCGATCTGGACGTCTGCTCGAAGCTGTGGCGGCCGATCAAGTCCAACGCCAACGGAGGCCGCAACCATTTCGACTTCCTGGAGAACCTGGCCAGGTAGAGGTGACAGGTCGCTCGCAAGGCGCAGACTTAGAAGGGCTCCCGATCTGGGTCTTCCACGGCGCAAAGGATAATACTGTGCCGCGGGAAAGATCACAGGAGATGGTTGATGCCATTAAGAAAGCTGGCAATCCCTGCCTATGGCGCCCATTTTGCCGCAGGATCCACCCGGATTCAAGGAAAAACGCATTGGCTGGCTGTCTTCGTGCTCGTCGCGAACTAATGATTTGACTGCTAAAGGAGGGGTCGTCTTAATGCCGATGATGGTACTGCCGATAGTGTTCGGCGAATAGTACGTCATCGCTCGCGCCGCCGGTGCCGAGTTGCGAGCAGTAAGAAATGCCCTCGACGCAAACACAATCTGTTGGCAAAAAACTGCTGGCTTTGCCCTTGGGCCGGGAGGCCAAAAGCTTTCTCGATTATCTCACCGTCGAGGCCGGTCTGTCCGATAATACCATTCTGGCCTACGGTCGCGATCTGAAGAGCTTTCTGACGTTCTGCAAATCCAACGAGATCAAGCACTTACAACAAATCGAGCCGACGCTTATCCGTCGCTACATGCGGATTCTTACTCAAAGCCAAATGGGCGAGGGTTCGATCAAGCGTTCGCTGGTCGCGATCAGGATGCTCCTGAGGTTCGCCAAGCTCACCGGTCTTGTCGAGGACGATTTTGCCGGAATCATCGAGAGCCCGAAAATCTGGCAAAGACTGCCCATCGTATGCAGCAAGCAGCAGGTCATCGACCTGCTCAACGCTCCGGATCCGGGCGAGCCGTTCTATCTTCGCGACAAGGCAATGCTCGAACTGCTTTACGCCACGGGAATACGTGCCGGGGAGCTGGCAGGTCTAAGGAGTTCGGACTTGAACCTTGATATTGGCTACCTGCGGTGCCTCGGCAAGGGCAGCCGAGAGCGAGTGATCCCGATCGGGAAAGTTGCTATCGCGGCGACGGTTGAGTACCTGACGAACCTGCGGGTCAGACTGGACAAGCCCTTTAGCGGCGGTTTTTTGCTTCTTTCCCGAACAGGTCGGCCCATGAGTCGTATTGAAATATGGCGATTAGTCAAGAAATATGCTGCTCGGGCAGGGATGCCTCGCAACTTAACCGCGCACACGCTGAGGCATTGTTTCGCAACGCACCTGCTCAGGGGGGGGGCAGATCTGCGAAGTGTCCAGGAGATGCTCGGTCATGTGGATATAGCGACCACGCAGATTTATACGCATGTTGATCAGGAAAGGCTCAGAGAAATTCACAGGAAGTTCCATCCAAGACCATAAGTTGACTGTAAATTCTCGATTTTCGGGATTGAATCGCAAAAATAGTTGACAATCGTGATTTTCAGTACTAATATGGTGTGGAACTAATGGGCAGGGATGCCGCAAGCACGGAAACAGGCAGTTTCTTTTAGGTCATCTGTAATGGACTCTAAGCGGTTATATCTGGTTATTCTGATACTGGCGATAGGTTGCCAGCAGATTTGTTTTGGCCAGAACCAGCCGCCGGTTCCAGCCAATGGCAAGGCTGAGAAAGCGGAACTTGACCCCAAGTTGAATATTTTCAAGGAGGCTCTGTTCGGCGGATCTCTGCAAGCTGCTGGCGTCATGTTGATCCATGAGGACCCCAACGCAAGGCAAATCCTGCTTGATGTCTTAGGGCAAAGCGAAAACAGTCCGGCGCGCATCGCAGTCTGCAGAGCGTTAAGTAATGCGCGAGCGGACAAGAAGGTTGTAAAGAACGTTCAGGAATTCCTCGCCCCGTTACTTGTCGTCCTGGGTTCTGAAAATGCCGATGAGGCCCGGTGGGCTGCTCGGGCAACTTTGATTTTCGAGTACGGACAAATAGAGCAATCTTTTGAAGGACTCCTGGCGGACGCGTCAAAGCCGGTCAGGCTCAGGGTGAACGCCGTACATGCACTAGAATTGCGACTGCGCGACAAGGAGGCTACCGTCAAGCTCATAACGCTGGTTGACGATCCCGACCGGCGAGTGGCCGCGGAAGCCGAACAAGCCCTTCGTTCTCTGGGCATAGAAGTGGGCGAGAACGCCGAAGCTCGCAAGGAGATCCGGAAACGAATCGCCGAGCAAGAACCGGAGTTGTTCCTGCAGAATCGTCTCATGCAAGTTCAATCGCAGAAAAGTCAGGTCGCAGCCGAGTTGGAAGACCTGAAGAAGTCTTATCTGGCGTTGTTGGCCAGGGCATACAAGGAGATGAGTGATGATGCAAAGAAAGGCAAGTTCCTGTTTGAGCATTTGGGCAGCTCGAAGGCGCCGGTCAAGCTATGGGCGCTGGAAGAGACCGATCAATGGCGCAAGGGCACTAATAACTCTACCTTCCCCCGCGAACAACTTCAGCCGATTCTGATTGGTTTGATTGCCGACTCGGATAAGGATGTCAGGCTCAGAACTGCTGACTTGTTGGCTATGATGGGGGAGTTGATTTTTGCCCGGCCGCTTTTGTCTCAGCTTGAGGCCGAGCAGGACGGCCAGGTCAAGACCAAGTTGTTCGTGGCCCTGGGTTGGGCGTGCTCGTCTGCCATTTCATCGGGCGCACCGGCCAATGTCTCCCCGGAGATAGAGGCAATACGGGCGGATACGCTGAAATGGGCGGAGAAATTCCTGTCTGAAAAGGAAGATGCCGAAAAGGCACGCAACGGGGCCGAAGTGATAGAAAAACTGCTCAAACGGGGTGGGTTGGAGGACAAAGAGGTGCAGAAGCACCTCGATCTGCTTCTTGCAAGATATGAGCAGCAAAAGAGCAAGTCCGGCGGGACTCTGACCGGAGAATTGCTCAGCGCGATGGCGGGCTTGTGCACGCAGAACAGCTCCTGCAGTGAAAAGGCGGCCAAGCTTTATTGGCCCTTGTTCGACAAAGCTTTGCTCGACGAACCGGCTTTCGTCAGGGAAACCGCGGTTGACGGACTTGCCAACATCGACAAGACGAGAGCCTTGGACATACTGCGGGGCCGTTTCGTCAACGATCCCAGTGTTAATCTGAGAAAGAAGATCATCGCCCTGGCTGACGTGGCCGGCGATAAGAGAGATTTGAAATGGCTTTCTGAAAAGATCGGTGTCAACTCCGAGAGCAAGCCGGCATGGCAGGCCATGAGCAACATATTCAAGGGTTCCGATGCCGATACCGCCGCCGCTTGGGTCGAGAAGCTCACTGCCGAGAGCAACCGTAAGTTGACTGATCAGCAGAAGATAGGTTTCCTCATCGCGGCAGCGGAAAAAGCCGACAGCGAGAACAAACCTCAAATGCTCAAGGATGTCAGAGCCAGGCTCGCCGCTCTTTATCGCAAGGCGGATCAATACGACAAGGCAGAGGAATGTTTGGACAAGCTGCGGTCGATGGCAACGACGCCGGAGCAGGAGACCGAGGCCGTTGCCGATCTGCTTGGTCTCTATTTCGCTTGGCCGAAAACGGACCTTGCCGCAAAGCTGCTCGCCGTGGTGCTGGAGAAGGAAGACCTGGACGCCGACGGAGTTCTGCTCAAAACGCTGGACGAGCATTTGACAGAACCGACCAAGGGAGTCGATCCGAAAGTGGTCGTCGCCCAGTTGGCGGCGATCAAGACGCCGCAAAATAGAGAAAAATGGGGGACATGGCTCAAGGGCTGGCAGGCCCGGCTGAGCAAGAGCGAGCCACCGGCGGAAAAGCCGAAAACACCGGACAAATAGGCAGTACGGTGAGCACTGTGGGGCTGACGATTGCCGCTCGAAAGCTCGGTTCGAGAAGCTTCCGCGACCCTCGGAGCCCGGCATTTCGTGCCGTGAACAAGGCTCCACTTCGCCCCGATCCCGCCGCCCGCACGAGGAAATTCGCTGACTTTAGCATTTGACTATTCGAAATATTGCCGGTTATAATTGCCCAACTTGTGAGTTCTGGAGGTATTTCCATGAGCGACAGCAAATTACTGACGTCATCGTTGATCGTCCTGTGCGCCGCTTTTTTCGGTGCCGAAAGTTCCGGCTTTGCCCGCACAAGCGAGGTGGGTTGGAAAGCCTCGTCTGAGCTGGTTGACTCACTCTCCAAACAAAGTGCCGAGACCAACTATCGTGAGCAGAAAGTCCCGAAGTACGCGCTGCCCGACCCGTTGGTGGCCTCCGACGGCAAGAAGGTCACCGACGCCGCGGCCTGGCAAGCCGAACGTCGAGCGCAAGTGCTGGATTTGTTCCGGACCCATCTCTATGGTCGCGCGCCCGTCGGCCGGCCGAAGAACATGACCTTCGAACAATTCGACTTCGAACGAAACGTGCTCGGAGGTTCAGCCATTCGCAAGCAAGTGTCCGTGAGCTTCACAGGCAAGAAAGACGCCCCGGCAATGGACATCCTTATTTATCTACCCAACACCGGTAGCAAGCCCGTTGCGACTTTTGTTCTTCTGAATTTTGGCGGCAACCACACGATAAACGCCGATCCGGCTATCAAGCTCTCGACAAGCTGGATGCGCCCGGGGCGCGGCGGATCGGTGAACAACCTCGCAACCGAGCAGTCCAGGGGCTCAAGTTCTTCGAGTTACCCTCTCGCGAGCATTCTCAAGCGGGGCTACGGCCTGGCAACGATTTATTACGGCGATATCGATCCCGACTTTCATGATGGTTTCAAGAATGGCGTGCACCCGTTGTTTGACAAACTCCGCAACGGCGAGCGGCAAGGCGATGCTTGGGGTTCCATCGGCGCCTGGGCCTGGGGCTTGAGCCGGGCCATGGACTATTTCGAGACCGATGCTGACATCGATCAAGCCCGCATTTCCGTACTCGGGCACTCGCGTTTGGGCAAGACGGCTCTTTGGGCTGGGGCTCAGGATGAGCGATTTGCCTTTGTGATCTCGAACAACTCAGGCTGCGGCGGAGCGGCTCTCAGCAGGCGACGGTTCGGCGAGACTGTAGGGCGCATCAACACGAGCTTCCCCCACTGGTTCTGCGAGAACTTCAAGAAATTCAACGACAACGAGGACGATCTGCCTGTGGATCAGCACATGCTTATCTCGCTGATGGCGCCTCGCCCGGTGTATGTGACCAGCGCCGACAAGGACTTATGGGCCGATCCACGAGGTGAGTTTCTCGCCTGCAAACATGCAGGCCCGGTCTATCGCTTGCTGGGCATCGACGGGCTCGGGACCGGCCGGATGCCCGCGCTCGATAAACCCATCAAGAAAGGGACGATTGGCTACCACGTCCGTTCCGGAGGCCACGGCCTGACCGAATACGACTGGCAGAATTTCATGGATTTTGCCGACAAACATTTTGCCCTGCGGGGCCGAAAATGAAACAAATCAGGTTGCCAATCGCCGTTTCTGTATGCTTGTGCAGTTCCTTAGCACTGGCGGGGACACATTGAGACTTGGCAATTGAACCGTGAGTCCGAGTTGTGAGTAACAATGCGCGAAAGGTTCGTTCTAGCCGCAGGCAGAAGGAATTGGGAAATTTTCATTTTTTTTCATTTTTTTCTTTTTATGTTTGCACTTTTTCATTTGGCTGGATAGATTAGTGGGTTTATATTAAGAAGCTACTGGCAAAATGGCATGTTCCTGTGCTCTGTTTGCATTTCGAATGGGCACGGAAGTAAGGGCCATTGTCTTTGCGTTCCGGTTTTTTGGCTGGCAGTAGATGGGGTTTTGGGCTCGATTCACGGTAAGTCCCGGCGAGCCGGGGCGGCCTGTGGATGGGCTATTGCTGCTGTAGCTCAGTGGTAGAGCGCGTCCTTGGTAAGGACGAGGTCATGGGTTCAAGCCCCATCAGCAGCTAAATGTAAGCGGATCAAGCCAAGATGGCGGCAAACGGCTGCCGGGGTGGCTGTGTGTTTGAGCCATCCGGTGTGCCGGATGTTGGCGATCTCGGTTGTGAGTTAATTATAATTGCGATTTACGATTTGGAATCCAGGACAAGAAACAATTGAATGCTAACGCAGCACATTGGAGGTTTATACTAAGATGGCTAAGGCGGTATTTGAGCGGACAAAACCACATATCAATATTGGGACCATCGGCCATATTGATCACGGTAAGACGACGCTAACGGCTGCAATCACCATGCGATTGGTGCACAAGTCGGGTCGCGGCAATATCAAGAGATTCGAAGACATTGACAACGCCCCGGAAGAAAGGGAGCGCGGCGTTACTATTAATACCGCACATGTGGAGTATGAGACGGAAAACCGCCATTACGCCCATGTGGACTGTCCGGGCCACGCCGACTATATCAAGAACATGATTACCGGAGCGGCCCAGATGGACGGCGCCATTCTGCTGGTGGCTGCCGGCGACGGTCCCATGCCTCAGACTCGCGAGCACATCCTTCTTGCACGCCAGGTCAATGTGCCCAGGATCGTCGTTTTCCTGAACAAGGTCGACCAGGTGGACGATCCCGAGTTGATCGATCTGGTGGAGTTGGAGACAAGAGACTTGCTGAACAAGTACGAGTTCCCCGGCGACGATATTCCCATCATCAGGGGGTCGGCTCTGGCTGCGATGGAGTCCGAAGGCAAAGATGATGACGCCTGCGCGTGCATCGACGAGTTGATGGCCGCAGTCGACGATTATTTTCCGGTCCCTGAGCGTGAAGTCGACAAGCCGTTTCTCATGCCGGTCGAGGACGTATTCAGCATCAAGGGCCGCGGCACAGTCGGCACGGGCCGGATCGAACGCGGCAAAGTCCATACCGGCGACACGGTCGAAGTCGTCGGGCTTGCAGAAGAAACACGCAAGACCGTTGTAACCGGGGTGGAAATGTTTAACAAGACGCTCGATGATGGTCAGGCCGGCGATAACGTTGGCTTGCTCCTGCGTGGAGTGGAAAAGAAAGAACTTGAACGGGGGCAGGTTGTCGCCGCGCCCGGCAGCATTACACCGCACACTAGGTTTCATTCTGAGGTTTATGTTCTTAGCAAGCAGGAAGGCGGCCGGCACACACCGTTCTTTGCGAACTACAAGCCGCAGTTTTACTTCAGAACGACCGACGTCACCGGCTCGGTACTTGGGTTGATGACTCGTGAAGGAAAGAGCGCCGAGATGTGCATGCCTGGTGACAATATTGCGATGGAAGTCGAGATTATCGCACCGATCGCCATGGAAGAAGGGCTTCGCTTTGCCATTCGCGAGGGTGGCAGGACCGTGGGGGCCGGCGTGGTGACCAAGGTAATTGCTTGAAATATCTCTGGATAACTTCTCCGGAATCTGCGAGCGTCAAAACAAGAGTGTTCACACCGGCCAAACGTATCGAAGGTGGCTATTTGCATGGCAGGCTGATATGCGTTGACTTGGCGGCCGTGCTTAGTTGGGACGAATCTTATGGCTAAAAAGAAAAGCAAAAGGGAATATGTCTGGCTTGAGTGTCGCGAGTGCAGCGGTAGAAATTATCGCACGAATGTCAGTGTGGCAGAGGGTACGCCGAAACTGGAACTCAAGAAGTTCTGCAAGAATGAGCGCAAACATACTGCTCACAAGATAAGACGCAAGTAAACGATTCTGCAAGAGTGCGAATATTGGTGTCCCAAACAATCGCAAGTAATCTGACAGACAATATGCAGTTTAGTAGGCCAGTAGCTCAATTTGGCAGAGCGTCGGTCTCCAAAACCGAAGGTTGGGGGTTCGATTCCCTCCTGGCCTGTTTTGAAAGCGGCAAGCCGGATATGAAGCTGGCGGATTCGTTTTTTGTCTGAATGTATGTGAGGTCAGTATGGTTTTTGACATTTACAAACGCGGGCAGGGCAAGTACACGAGGCTTTGCAGTGCATTTGCCGGTGCGTTGATCATGGGATTAGGCTGTTTGAGGCTTTATAGCAAGCTGGAAGCCACATCCTGGGGTTTGAGCAATAAAGCGACTTTGTGGATAGCGGCTATGGTGCCCGCAGGTCTGTTCGTGTTGTTGGCTCTGTTGATTTTCTGGTTGGTCAACAAGTCCTCAATCGCTGACTTCATGATCGCCGCCGAAGGTGAGATGAAGAAGGTTAGCTGGTCGAGCAAACAGGAAATAACTGTCTCGACGATTGTCGTTGTTGTTGTCATTATTATTATGGCGGTACTTCTCGGAACCACGGATATCGCCTTCAAAGTGTTCTTTGATTGGCTTATATAGGTGGACAATCGGATATGGCCGTCGGCTGACGGCCGGAGCATAGGGATTGCGGGTAGCAATATGCAGTGGTACGTTTTACGAGTGGCGGCAAACAAAGAGGTGCAGGTCAGGGACGCTCTCGCTCAGAAGGTTGAGCGGGAAGAACTCACCGGCATCATCGGCAGGATCGAGGTCCCCATCGAGCGAATCAAACGCATCCGCGGCAACAAACAAACGGTCCATAAGCGAAAGCTATATCCGGGCTATGTCTTTATGGAGATGGATTCGACTGAGGACGGGCGGGTCCCGGAAAAGGCCTGGTTTATGATCAAGGGGACCTCCGGGGTCGGAGATTTCATTGGAACCGAGGGACAGCCGACGCCGATGCGTGATACGGATGTGGCCAAGATGCTTCTGGATGCCGAAAAGCCTGACGAGGCACCGAGCATTAAAGTCGAATTTGAAAAGGGTGATATGATCAAGATTCGGGAAGGGGCCTTTGAAAACTTCGAGGGAGTTGTCGATTCGATAGATTCCGAACGCGGTATCGTCAAGGTGATCGTTACGCTATTCGGCCGGAGCACACCGCTGGATATAGAGTATTGGCAAATCGAAAAATTGTGAGTGGATTGGCACTTGAGAATTCTAAAACGAGAAGATCACCAGTCAATAAGCAAAGGGTGAGCAATGGCCAAAGAGATAGCAGTAAAGATTAAGTTGCAGGCGCCGGGCGGACAGGCGACGCCGGCTCCGCCGATAGGACCGGCCCTGGGCCAGAACGGCGTTAACATCGGTCAGTTCGTCTCGCAGTTCAACGAGCGAACAAAAGATCTCAACGGGACAACCGTGCCGGTGGTCATAAGTGTCTTTGCGGATAAGAGTTTCACGTTCGAAGTGAAAAGCCCCCCGGCGGCGGTCCTGCTTAAGCAGGCTGCGGAAGTCGCAAAGGGCAGTGGCGTCCCAAATAAGGAAAAGGTCGGAACGGTCACCGCCGAACAGGTGCGCAAGATTGCTCAGACCAAGTTCAACGACCTGAATGCGTACGATTTGGATCAGGCCGAGAAGATTATCAGAGGCACGGCCCGAAGCATGGGCGTGGACGTGATTGATTAGCAAGAAACCTTACATACAATACGAGATAGGATAAATGCGAGTTAGAAGCAAAAGATACAAGAAAGAATCGGAGCAGACGGGCAAGGAAACTCTGAGTTTGGCCGCGGCGGTCGAGAAGGTCAAATCGTTCAAGTCCGTGAAGTTCGACCAGACGGTGGAATGCGTTATGCAGTTGGGCATAGATCCGAAGCAGGCCGACCAGTTGGTTCGGGGTTCAATATCCCTGCCCAACGGGATAGGCAAGCAGAAACGAGTCATCGCTTTTTGCGAGGATTCGGACATCGAGGCGGCGAAGGAGGCCGGCGCTGTCGAGGCCGGGTGTGATGAGTTGGTGAAGAAGATCTCGGATGGCTGGGCCGACTTCGACGTTGCCATTGCCTCACCGAAGGTGATGGGCAAAGTGGGCAAGCTCGGCCGCGTGCTCGGACCGCAGGGAAAGATGCCCTCGCCCAAGAACGGCACGGTTACCGCCGATGTTACGGGGGCTGTCGCGGAGTTTGCCGCCGGAAAAGTCGAGTATAGAAACGATTCCGGGGGCAATGTCCATGCCGTGGTTGGAAAACAAAGCTTCGAGACCGGCAAACTAATCGAGAACATCGAAGCGTTTGTCGCCCATATTAAGAAGATCAAACCCGCCGCGGCAAAAGGGACGTATATCAAGAAGATGTGCATATCCGCAACCATGAGCCCCGGCATCACAGTTGATCTTTAAATTGGCGATAACACAGGTAAGCAACGCGGGACAAGAAATATGAGCAAGTACGTAAAAGGGTTACTGCAAGCTGAATTAGAAAAGAGAATCGTAGACGAGAACATCAAAGAGTTCCTGGTTGTCAGCACAAAGGGCATCGATGGAGTCAACAACAATGTGATGCGCGGCGAGCTTAAGGAAAAAGGCATCGGATTGTCGGTGGTCAAGAACTCGCTGTTCAAAAAGGCGCTCGCAAGTCAGGACATGGAACTGGCGGGATCGTTGTTTAGCGGCCCCTGCACGCTTGCCTATGGTGGTGACAGCATCGTGGACGTTGCCAAGGAACTTCTCGAGTGGGCCAAGAAAGTCCCGGTTATAGAATTCAAGGGCGCCTTCCTTGACGGCGAAGCCCTGGATGCCGCCGCGGCGGAGAAACTCGCGAAGATGCCGACACGCGCCGAATTGCTGGGTATGATCGTTACTCTGGCACAGTCGCCGGGGGCAAGATTGGCGGCAGCCATCGCCGCTCCGGCGGGAATTATCGCCGGTTGCATAGAGACTATCGCCGAAGAGGACGAGAAACAGGCCGCATAAAACGAAATACTTAAACTGCCTGCGTGGCTGTCCCTGTTCTTCGTAACGGGGTTAAACGAGACGGTGGAGTTTCGGCTACCACGGGGCGCTGGAAAATAGGAGTTATTTGAAATGGCAGACGAAGAAAAGAAAGACGCAGAAGCAACCGAGCAAGCGAAAGACGCGCCGGCCAAGCAATGGGGCGCCGACATCAAGAAGCTTGGCGATAAAATAGTAGGCCTGACGCTGTTGCAAGCCAAAGAGTTGGGCGACTATCTCAAGCAAGAGCATGGCATCGAGCCGGCGGCCGGCGCCGCCGTCATGGTGGCAGGTCCCGCTGGCGGAGAGGCCGAGCAAGCGGAGGAAAAGACCAGTTTTGACGTGATCCTCAAAGAGTTCGGCGAAAAGAAGATTCAGGTCATCAAGGAAGTCAGAGCTTTGACAGGGTTGGGGTTGAAAGAGGCCAAGGATCTTGTCGACAACGCCCCCAAGCCGGTCAAGGAAGGTTTGAGCAAGCAAGACGCCGAAGCCGCCCGCGATCAGCTCGAAGCGGTTGGGGCGGTTGTGGAAATAGCATAAGGTAGGACGGCGGCACAGGCGCCTGTCCTATTGGGATGCCGAGACAGGAGCAACCGGGTGCGGTTGCTCTTGTTGGGCTATTGGGGCATTTAATGCTGGAGACAAGTAATGCGTGAGAATGGTGCAAGCCGAGTTATTCGCAATTTTGGCAGAGTACGCGACGCCGTTGAAATTCCGGATCTGGTGGCGGTACAAAGAAAAGGCTACGGGCACTTCTTGCAGAGAGATATTGCACCGACCAAGAGAAAGTGCATCGGGCTCGAAGCTATTTTTCGGGAAACGTTTCCTGTCGAAAGCTATGACAAGAAGATGGTGCTGGAGTATCTCTATTACGAGCTGGAAAGCCCGCATTACACGCCCACGCAGTGTCGGCAGTTGCGGCTGACTTATGGTTATCCGCTGAAGATCTGGTGCAGACTGCGCAGCAAGGAAGGCGAAGATCTGGCCGAGCAGGCGATGTATCTCGGCGAAATGCCGGTTATGATAGGCGGCGGCGAGTTCATCGTCAACGGTGCCGTGCGAGTGATCGTGAGTCAGTTGCACCGAAGCCCGGGCGTTGATTTCCTTATCGAGAGTAAAGAAGGCGACCGAGTGCTGCACGGCGGCAGAGTCATACCGGAAAGAGGCAGTTGGATCGAAATAGCGGTCACCAACAAAGACACCATGGTCGTCAGAATTGACCAGTCCAGCAAAATCCCGGCAACCGTCTTTCTGCGGGCAATGTCGGCCGATTACAGCACCACGCAAGACATCATGCGCCTGTTTTATCCCACGAAAAAGGTATCGGTGGCTAAGCTGACGCCGACAATGTGGGCCGTCGATCCGATCGTGGACGAAGATTCCGGCGAGATCATTGTCGATGCAGGCTCGCAAATAAGCGATAAGGTCTCCATCGTTCAAGCTGCGTATACCAAGCCGGCGGGCAAGGGCGACAAGCAGGCGAAGGCCAGGAAGCCGAAGGCGTCGATTGAAGTCGTAGACGATGTTCGAGACGTCCTGATTTTGAATACTCTTGCCCAAGACGATTGCGAGAGTCACGAACACGCCCTGTTGAAGTTTTATATGAGATTGAGGCCGGGCAACCCGCCCAACAAGGACAAGGCAAAGACCTTCTTCGCAGAGAAATTTTTTGATTCGAACCGCTATCGTCTGGGCAAGGTTGGCAGGTTCAGAATAAATCGGACCTTCGATCAGTCGGTCGACGAGAATGAGACGACACTTCGGCCCGAAGATTTTCTCAAGACGATGAAGTACATAATGGCTCTGCGCAACAATGAAGGTCAGGTGGACGATATTGATCATCTGGGCAACAGAAGGTTGCGCACAATAGAGGAACTGGCCGCCGACGAAATCAGAAAGGGCCTGCTCAAGCTGCGAAGGACCGTCCAGGAACGCATGAGCATGAAGAGAGAGCCAGAGCAGTCCCTGCGCATTGCGGACCTGGTCAACTCCAAGAGCGTATCGAGCAGCATCAACTATTTCTTTGGCCGGGGCGAACTGAGCCAGGTTGTCGACCAGACCAATGCCTTGAGCCAGTTGACCCATGAAAGGCGACTGTCGGCCCTTGGACCGGGCGGGCTCAACAGAAGGCGGGCGGGCTTCGAAGTTCGTGACGTGCACATCAGCCACTACGGCAGGATTTGCCCTATTGAGACGCCGGAAGGAACAAACATCGGCCTGATCGCCTCTTTGGCAATATTCGCAGAGATTGACGAGTACGGTTTTTTGCTTACCCCGTATCAGAAAGTCAAGAACGGCAAGGTGACGGACGAAATAGAGTACCTACGTGCCGACGATGAGATGAAAGCCATATTTGCGCCGCCCAGCGCGGTCGAGCCCGCAAGCGGAAAGATCAGAGAAGGCTTTGTCCTCGCAAGACAAAAGGGCGAGCTGGCGGAAGTCTCCAGCGACGATGTTGATTACGTCGATATTTCACCCAAACAAATTGTTGGGGTTTCAGCTTCGCTGATTCCGTTTCTGGAGCACGACGACGCAAACCGGGCCTTGATGGGCTCGAACATGCAGCGGCAGGCCGTACCGCTTCTGAAACCAGAGCCGCCGCTGGTTGGCACGGGAATGGAAGAAATAGTCGGCCAAAATTCAAGTATGGTTGTCCGCGCCGAGAGCGGCGGCGTCGTCACCGATGTGGATGCGACCAGGATTGTCATCAACCGTACCGATGAATACAAGCTGTCCAAATACATCGGCTTGAACGAGAGAACCTGTCTTAATCAGGCTCCCGCTGTCGCACTTGGCCAAAAGGTCAAGACAGGTCAGATCATCGCCGACGGCGGGGGCACTTCCAATGGCATACTCGCGCTAGGCAAGAACATCCTCGTGGGATTTGTTTCTTTCGATGGTTTCAACTTCGAGGATGCGATCATCGTCAGCGAAAGACTCTGCAAGAATGACAGCTTCACGAGCATCCACATCGATGAATTCACGGCCGAAGTCCGCGAGACGCGTCTCGGCAAGGAAGAGTTTACCTGCGACATTCCCAATGTCAGTGAAAGGGCCTTGCGCAACCTCGACGAGCATGGAGTGGTCCGCGAAGGAACAAGGGTCTGCCCCGACGACATTCTGGTCGGTAAGGTTGTGCCCAAGAGTAAGACGGAGTTGACACCTGAAGAAAAGCTTCTGCACGCGATATTCGGCAAAGCCGGCGAAGATGTGAAGAATGACTCTCTTGAGCTGCCCCGTGGATATGAGGGGGTCGTAATAAAAACCGAGCGATTCACCAGGCGTGGAGCCGGCACGGATGAGCAGAAGAAAGTGATTGCAGATGAGATAAGAGAATTGGAGGCGGAAACCAGGGCCAGGGAGTGCGCCGTTTTCAGGCAGATGATCGAGACCATCCACGAGAAATTCGAGGTCAACATTATCGATCCGTCCACACGGCAGAAGGTCGGGGCCAGCACCGATGATGAAGTCGTTTACGAACAGATAGAGAACTTCAGTATCACGTGGCTCAAACCCGCTGCGCTGCGGGACGATGCGCAGAAAATCGTCGATAAGTTCTGGGCTAAGATAGGTGAGGTGCAGGAGGAGAGA
Organism: Phycisphaerae bacterium; assembly: GCA_016782865.1. Lineage (GTDB taxonomy): Bacteria > Planctomycetota > Phycisphaerae > Sedimentisphaerales > Anaerobacaceae > SG8-4. The sequence continues at coordinate 19,865 of JADHXR010000011.1, read as the reverse complement.
AAACGCAGGATTGGAGGTCTCAAACACGGCGATGAGCTGCCCAGCGGCGTACTGGAGATGGTAAAAGTCTACGTTGCTATCAAGAGGGCGTTGTCAATCGGCGACAAGATGGCCGGGCGCCACGGTAACAAGGGCGTTATCGCCAAGATAATGCCCGAAGAGGACATGCCGTTCCTCGAAGACGGGACGCCTCTTGACATACTTCTGAATCCTCTCGGTGTCCCGAGTCGAATGAACGTGGGCCAGATCCTCGAAACACATCTCGGTTGGGTCGCAAAGGTGCTGGGCTTTAATGCTATTACACCGGTCTTTGACGGGGCCAAGGAAGACGACATCCAGGAATTGACCGCCGAAGCGAACGAAGTGATGGCCAAACGAAAGGCCGAGCTCCAAGAGAAGAAGCAGGCGCCGCCATCTGATGAGTTCTTCGTGCTTATTCCAGAGACGTTGAAGACTCAATTGTATGACGGCAGAACAGGTGAGCCGTTCGATCAACGGGCAACCATTGGATATATATACATGATGAAGCTGCATCATCTTGTCGACGACAAGATCCATGCAAGGGCGACCGGACCATACAGCCTGATTACACAGCAGCCGTTGGGCGGCAAGGCCAGAACGGGCGGGCAGAGATTCGGGGAAATGGAAGTCTGGGCGCTCGAGGGGTACGGCGCCGCCTTCGCGCTGCAGGAAATGCTCACTGTCAAGAGCGATGACGTTGAGGGACGAACTAAAATCTACGAGTCCATGGTCAAAGGACAAAACACTCTCGAAGCCGGGACACCGCTGTCATTCGACGTGTTGTGCAACGAAATAAGAGGCTTGGGGCTGAATATTCAACTTGAGAAGAAACGGCTTGGAAGCAGCGCTTTTTAAAAAGATGATCATTGATTATCGCATTTAGCGAGTATCGATTGCAAGGGGCCTTAAATGCTGGGAAGTATTTACGATCGCATAAATGATTACGGTTCGGTCAAGATTTCGTTGGCCGGCCCAAATGATATTCGTAGCTGGTCTTTCGGTGAAGTGCGAAAGCCTGAGACGATCAATTATCGCACATATCGACCGGAAAAAGACGGCTTGTTCTGCGAGCGAATCTTCGGGCCCGAACGCGACTGGGAATGCGCGTGTGGAAAGTACAAGGGAACGAAGTTCAAGGGAATCATCTGCGACCGGTGCGGCGTCAAAGTCACTCATAGTCGAGTGCGAAGAAAACGGATGGGGCACATCAATCTGGCGGCTCCGATCGTGCACATTTGGTTCTTCAAGGCCATACCTAATCGGCTCGGAAACCTTCTGGCCATGAAGAGCGCCGACCTCGAGAAGGTCATATATTTCCAGGAATATGTCGTTACCGATCCGGGCGACAGCCCCTTAAAAACCGGCCAGCTGCTCACCGAAGAAGAGCACAGAGGTGCGGTTGACAAGTACGGAAAGGGATTCAAGGCTTCAATGGGAGCCGAAGCCATAAGAGCTTTGCTGGAGAATCTTGATCTGGAGCAGATCGGTACCCAGCTCAGGCGGGCTATCACCAAGACAAACAGCAAGCAAAAGATCAAAGACCTGACAAAACGGCTCAAGATCATTACCCAAATCCAGAACAGCAATAATAAGCCTCAGTGGATGGTCATGGAGGTCGTACCTGTGATCCCGCCGGATCTGAGACCGTTGGTGCTTCTCGAAAGGGACAATTTTGCCACCAGCGATCTGAACGACCTCTACCGGAGAATCATCAATCGAAACAACCGCTTGAAGAAGCTCATGGATCTCAATGCACCCGAGGTGATTATTCGCAACGAGAAACGGATGCTTCAGCAAGGGGTGGATTCGCTGATGGACAACGGCCGCTGTCGCAGGTCCGTCCTGGGCAGCAACAACCGGCCCCTGAAATCGCTGACGGACATGATCAAGGGCAAGCAGGGCCGATTCAGAGAGAACCTGCTCGGCAAGCGTGTAGATTACTCTGCCCGTTCGGTAATCGTTGTGGGTCCGAATCTGAAACTCTATCAATGTGGCCTGCCCAAGAAAATAGCTTTGGAATTGTATCAGCCCTTCATCATTCGCAAGCTCAAGCAGCACGGATTGGCCGATACGATCAAGAGTGCCAAGAGAATAATCGAACGACGCGACGATCAGGTCTGGGACATCCTTGAAGAGGTCATTCACCAGCACCCCGTCCTTCTCAACCGTGCTCCCACTCTCCATCGAATGGGTGTTCAGGCCTTTGAGCCTGTCCTCGTTGAGGGTAACGCCATTATGCTGCACCCGCTTGCTTGCAGAGGCTTCAATGCCGACTTTGACGGCGACCAGATGGCGGTCCATTTGCCGTTAAGCGTCGAGGCGCAGGCGGAAACTCATATTTTGATGATGACCACCTCCAATATTTTTTCGCCTGCCAATGGTTCACCGATGGTTGGGCCCAGCCAGGACATGGTGATGGGCAACTATTATTTGACCCACATGGACACTTACGGCGCCCCGGCAAGTAAAGATCTGAGGGCGTTCCGAGATATTTTCGAAGCAATAATGGCCCTCGATACGGGCAAGATCGGTTTGCATACGATGATTAAGGTCCGACTCGGCAATGTCAGAGTTGTTACCGAGTCAGAAGAGATTCATAATCCGAAAATTGCCGAAACAACGGCGGGCCGGTGCATATTCAACGATATGCTTCCGGACGGAATGCCGTTCTACAACGTGACGATGTCTCAGAGGAGACTTAGCCGAGTAATCCACGACTGTTTCGAACTGACGGGCTCGGCCGAAACTGTGGATCTGCTGGATAGAATAAAGGATTTGGGCTTCAAGTATGCCACGCTGGCGGGATTGAGTTTTGGCGTTACCGATTTGAAGATTCCCGGGAGAAAAGCCCAGATCATCGATGAGACCGAAGACAGGGTCAGCAAGATACGCAAGAACTATAACGACGGAGTCCTAACTGAGGGCGAGAGGTACAATCAGGTTATTGACGCATGGACAAATGCAAGAGTGGCCGTAACCGGCGAGATGATGAAAGGCCTCAGAGAAGATACCAAGGCCGACGGCACACCGTACCTGAACCCGATTTTCCTTATGAGCGATTCCGGGGCACGAGGAAGCGTTGACCAAATTCAGCAGCTCGCGGGGATGAGAGCGCTGATGGCCAAGCCCAGCGGCGAGATCATCGAAACACCCATTAAATCGAACTTCCGCGAGGGATTGACCGTTCTTGAGTATTTCAGTTCAACCCACGGGGCCCGAAAGGGCCTGGCCGATACGGCATTGAAAACAGCCAACTCCGGTTACCTTACCCGTAAGCTCATTGACGTGGCGCAGAATGTCATCATCATCGAGCGTGACTGCCAGACCCTGCAGGGGATAACCAAAGGAGCGGTCAGCAGAGGTGAACAGGTTGATATGCCCCTTTCTGAGTTGATTATCGGCAGAACCGCCAGGGACAATATTCGCAATCCGATCGCGAATAAAATGATCGTGCGCGAAAATGAGGTCATAACCACCGAAGCGGCGGCAAAGATCGAAGCTTTGGGCCTCGACGCCATTAGGGTCAGAAGCGCGTTGACTTGCGACAGTCCGTTCGGCGTTTGTGCCAAGTGTTACGGCTGGGACATGAGCACCGGTCAGTTGGTCGAAGAGGGCTCGGCCGTCGGCATCGTTGCGGCCCAATCGATCGGCGAACCGGGAACACAATTGACATTAAGGACGTTCCATACCGGAGGAGTTGCTGAAAGAGCAATTCTTGAGAGAGAACAAAAAGCTACGCACGCGGGAAAGATTCAGTACCGTGACATAAACGCCGTCGAGTTCGAGCGGGAAGACGGCAAAACAGTGACGGTGGCACTGAAGCGCAATGGCGAAATAGCTATTCTCGATGCCAAGGACAGAGAACTCGACAGATTTAAGGTTCCCTATGGAGCCATTGTAGTGGTCAAGGACGGCAAGAAAGCCAAGGTCGGGGCTTCGCTGTTCAAATGGGATCCGCACCGCACGCCGATTCTGGCGGAGGTTGGCGGTATTATACAGTTTGTCGATGTAATCGAGGGCGAGACCATTGGGATCGAAGAAGAGCGCAAGGGTCAGGCTGGCAAGCCGGTGGTGATTGAGCACAAGGGCGATAAACACCCTCAGATCATCATAGAAGACGCCGACGGCAAGATACTTGACGTTCACTACCTGCCTGCCGGGGCCAGAATTGAGGTGGTTGAGGGCCAGCAGGTCCTGGCGGGACAGTTGCTTGCCCATCAGCCCAGAGCTACCGGCGGGACGCAGGACATTACCGGTGGTCTGCCAAGGGTTACGGAAGTCTTTGAAGCGCGCAAACCGAAAGACCCCGCTGCGATGGCTGAAATCAGCGGGCGCGTCGAGCTGCGGAGCGACAAGCGCAAGGGCAAAATGACGATTACGATCAAAAGTGAATCCGGGATGGAAAAGGAGCACCACGTCCCACGCGATAGACATCTTAACGTTCACACGGGTGACTTTGCCGAGGCTGGTGACGCACTGACCGATGGCCCCTTGGTGCCGCATGATATTCTGAGGATCAAGGGCGAAGAAGCCCTGCAAAGATATTTGACGATTGAGATTCAAAACGTCTACCGTTCGCAGAACGTCAGCATCAACGACAAACACATTGAGATAATCTGCTCGCAGATGATGCGAAAAGTTGAGATTGAATCCGTCGGCGACAGTTCATTTTTGCCGGGCGAGGTCAGCGATAGATTCGTGTTCCAGAAAGAGAATGAGAAGCTGACAAACAGCCTTAAGATTTCGGATCCCGGAGACGCGGTGGATTTGAAGGAAGGCCAAATCATCGACAAGAAAGAGTTGGCCGCTATTAACGAGAAGGTCGAAAGCGTAGGCGGTCATGGCGCCACGGGCAAGAAACCACGGCCGGCAACCGCTATTACACTGCTCTTGGGAATAACCAAGGCTTCGTTATGGTCGGAGAGCTTCATCGCGGCGGCCAGCTTCCAGGAAACGACCAAGGTCCTGACCGAAGCGTCCTTGGCCGGTAAAATTGATGAGTTGTACGGTTTGAAGGAAAACGTGATACTCGGCCACCTGATACCGGCCGGAACGGCTTTCAAACCGTATCTGAACATCAAGGTCAAGCACTTGGTCGAAGCTCCGCTACCGAAGGAGTTCGAAGAGATCGAGGAAATCAAGGAAGCCAAAGAGGCCGAGGCAAAGGCCGACGCCGCTGTCAGGGAAGCCTTGGGAATCAGTTAGTTCGAAGTCTGGACGGATTCTCCCCTCGTGTGGTTTGTGGCCGGCTACAGGCCAAGATAGCAGTTGAAAGACCAGTTTATCGCGTGCATTTTGTGGATTTGCAGGCCAAAAAACCTATTTTTCAGGTTCTCGCAAAAAATTTTGCAGCCGGAGTGTAAAATCTCTTGGAATCTGTGTGACTGCTAGTATAATAATGGGTTATCCTGTCGATGGTCGAACAGGACGTGTCAATATGTTAGAATCAGGGATTACGAGCATTATGCCCACAATAAACCAGTTGGTAAGGCGCCCGCGGGCGAAGTCGAAGGGTCGCAAACGCGTATCGGACATCAGCGGTTCGCCGCAAAAGCGAGGTGTTTGTCTTATTGTAAGAACTCAGACGCCGAAGAAGCCGAATTCAGCCTTGCGGAAAATCGCCCGTGTCAGACTGACCAACGGTAAAGAAGTTACAGCTTACATACCCGGGATTGACCATAATCTCCAGGAACACAGCACGGTCATCATCCGGGGAGGTCGAGTCAGAGACCTTCCTGGTGTGCGGTATCATATTGTCCGTGGTGTTCTCGACTGTGCCGGAGTGGCCAATCGAAAGCAGGGCAGAAGCAAATACGGTGCGAAGAAAGCAAAGTGAATCGGTTATAGGGTAGCCGGCTAAATGGGTGATTGCTCGCCAGTTGCCGACTGCCAGATTGAGGAAAACAATGGCAAAAAAGTTCACCGCTTCAAGTCAACAGTTAAAGCCGGACCCGAAGTACAACAGCAGGCTGGTTTCGAAATTCATCAACTGCCTGATGTGGGACGGCAAGAAGAGCACTGCACAGCGGGTCTTCAACGATGCGATGGACATCATGGAGAAGAACCTAAAGGACGCTGGGCCTCTTGAAGTGTTCGAGAAGGCGATTAACAACGCAAAACCGATGATTGAGGTTCGGAGCAAGCGTGTCGGCGGAGCCAGTTATCAGGTTCCGATGCAGGTCAGCGCCAAGCGCCAACAGTCACTTGCCTTCAGGTGGATACTGACCTCGGCCAGATCCAAGAAGGGCAAACCGATGTGCGAGCGTCTTGCCTCCGAGTTGATGGACGCCTACAACGAACGCGGCGGCGCAATGACCACGCGGGAAAATATCCACAGGATGGCTGAGGCGAATAAGGCGTTTGCCCACTTCGCCTGGTAAACGTTGTTTCTTTAATCTGCCACGGTGCGTTTATGAAACTGACCGTGGCAGTTTTTTTATGTAGTGTTGCCGTGCAGGGGGCAGGCCTGTAAAGTCTGCCTGGGGCAATGATATCGGTTTGCCCTTATGTGAGAGACTAACAATGTCAAGCGATTTGGAAAAACTGCGCAATATCGGAATCATGGCTCACATCGATGCCGGCAAGACAACGGTCACAGAGCGCGTACTCTACTACACGGGTAAAACCTACAAGATGGGGGAGGTTCACAACGGCACCGCGGTAATGGACTTCATGGAGGAGGAGCAGAAGAGAGGTATTACTATCACTTCAGCGGCGACCAAATGCCCGTGGAAAGGTTTTGGGATCAATCTGATCGATACGCCCGGACATATCGACTTTACCGCCGAGGTCGAAAGATCGTTGCGGGTCCTCGACGGCGCGGTGGCGGTGTTTGACGGCAGCGAGGGCGTGCAGGCGCAGAGTGAAACCGTCTGGCGACAGGGGCAAAAGTACGATCTGCCCTGTCTATGCTTTGTCAACAAGATGGACAAGACCGGTGCCGATTTTGAGATGACCGTCGATAGCATCCGCGGCAAACTCCTGGCCAATCCTATTTTGCTGCAGCTGCCCATCGGCGCCGGGGATTCTTTCGCCGGGGTGATCGACCTGATAAAGATGCAGGCGGTTTTCTATAAGACCGAGAAAATGGGGGCCACATTTGAAGAAACTGAAATCCCCGCGGAAATGCAGGAAATCGCCCGCCAGCACAGAAACGAGATGATCGAGCTTGCCGCCGAGCACGATGCCGAGCTAATGGACAACTATGTCCACGACAAGCCGGTCGATGTTGAGATGATTACCGGGGCGATTAGAAAGGGGACTTTGAGCGGCAAGCTCCATCCGTTGTTTGTTGGCTCGGCCCTGAAATACATCGGCGTACAGAGGCTGCTGGATGGCGTCGTTGCGTATTTGCCCTCGCCATTGGACAGAAATGTCCTGACCGGGCACAAGCCTGGGGACCCAAACAAGACAATATCCATTGAGTGTGACCATAACGGCAGCATGGTGGCGCTTGCATTTAAGATCACCAGCGATGTGCACGGCGATTTGAGTTTTCTGAGAATCTATCAGGGCAGCCTGAAATCAGGCAGCAGAGTCTTGAATGTCAATCGCAACCGACGCGAGAACATCACCAGGATATTCGAGATGCATGCCAACGAGCGAAAGGTCCTGGACGCTGCCGGCGCCGGCGATATTGTCGCAGTCGTTGGCCTCAAACAGACACTTACGGGCGATACGATCTGCGATCCGAAGAAGCCAGTCTGTCTGCCAAGTATTACATTTCCCCAGACGGTCATGAATATGTCCATCGAGCCGAGAACCAGCGCCGAAAAGGCAAAGCTGGGTGATGCACTGGCCGACTTGAGACGTGAGGATCCGACCTTTGAATGCAGAACGGACCCCGAAACGGGCCAGACTATCATCAGCGGAATGGGCGAATTGCACCTGGAGGTGCTGCAGCACAAGCTGATACGAGAAAAAGGGGTGAACGTCAGGGTTGGCAAGCCACGGGTCGCTTACAGGGAAGCCATCACGAAGACAGTTCAAGCCGAGGGCAAATTCGTGCGGCAGACAGGTGGTCACGGTCAGTACGGTCACGTTGTTCTACGTATCGAGCCGCTGTTGACCGAGGACGGCCATTGGACCACGGGGGTGGAATTCGAGAATACCGCTGGGGCCGATGCGGTTCCCAGGGAGTACGTCCCTGACGTGGAAAGAGGATGCAGAGACGCCTTAGGCAGTGGCGCATTGGCGGGTTATCCTGTTGTTGGAGTTAAAGTTACGTTAATTGACGGGTCATTTCATTCTGTCGATTCATCGGGCCTGGCTTTTGAGCAGGCCGGCTCGAGGGCCTTGGAAAAAGCAGTCGCAGAGGCCGAACCAGTTCTGCTCGAGCCAGTCATGCGCCTCCAGGTAGTGGTTCCGCTGGCCAATTTCGGGGCGGTTCAGGGTAACCTCCTTGCAAAAAGAGGGGTGATTACGAGTTGTCGCGCGCATGGGAACATGCAGGTATTCGATGCCAAGGCGCCCTTGATCGAAACGTTCGGGTATTCGAGTGAAATCAGAAGTGTGACGGCGGGCAGGGGAACCTTCACTATGGAGCCATTGAATTATGAGAAAGTTCCCGATCAGATCGCCAAGCAGATTATCTTTTGAAAAAGTCACATTTTTGTGCATTTTATTGAAAAGTTTTTGGACATTATGTTGACAGTGTCTGATTTGTGTGATATTTTACGTGGTTTTCAGCCGTGGCGAGCATTGTCAGGGACGACTTTGCGACTTAGTGGGGCTGTGGCATGTCAAAGATTTTGTGGTCAGGGACGGTTTATTTGAGTTTGTGAAGGGTTGTGTTGAAACGGCCCGTAGAAGGTTTTGGATGAGCCGCAACTGATCTGAATCCAAGTTTGTAAGGAAGGCAAATTTGACAATTGATTGCTGAGAATGTGGAAATAATCGTCTAAACCAGAGGGGAAAGTCGATTATTCAGTAATCATTGACCAAGGACAGGCCTCTCCTGCCAGAATCAAGTAAGACAGGTTTAATGTTTTGCAGGAATGCTGTAGACTGAGAATTGAATCTGTGTGTTGTCAAAGTTGAGGTAAGGCTGCGAAGTAGCGTAAAGGAAAATTATGGCTGCTGATACCGAAAGAATAAGAATCAAGATGGAATCTTATGACCACGGGGCACTTGATGCATCTGCCAAAGAAATTGTAGAGCATGCTCGAAAGACAAATGCCCGCGTTAGTGGTCCGGTGCCCTTGCCCACGCGAATTGAAAGATATACTGTTCTGAGAAGTCCTCACATCGACAAGAAATCGCGTGAGCAGTTTGAATTGAGGACTCATAAACGTCTAATTGATATTCACGAGGCCAACGCACGAACGGTTGAGGTGCTTAACCGTTTGGTCGTTCCGGCTGGAGTCTTTGTAAGAATCAAGGCCTGATTCGTCAAACGTCTGAGAAGGTGCCAAACGAATCACCGGATAAGAGCTGCGAAATTATGGCGATGCTACTGGGAAAAAAAGTTGGAATGACACAGGTTTATAACGAAGCCGGCGAGTTGGTGCCCGTTACGGTCATACTGGCCGGCCCCTGTGTTGTGACGCAGACAAAGACGGTCGAGACCGATGGTTACAATGCTGTCCAGCTTGGTTTGGATGAAGTCAAACCGGTTCGCAGGAAGAAGCCGGCAATCAAGCATGCCGAGAAAGCCAATACGACGCCTAAGCGATTCGTCAGAGAGATGCGGTTGGCGGCCGGCGCCGAGCAGCAATATCAGGCGGGAGATTCCCTGACAGTGTCGGTTTTTTCCGAGGACAAGTTCGTCGACGTTGTAGGCACCAGCAAAGGCAAAGGTTTCGCAGGCGTAATGAAACGCCACGGCTTTGGCGGTTTCCCAGCTTCGCACGGAACGGAACGAAAGCACAGAGCGCCCGGTTCGATCGCGAGTTTTGCCAGTAATCGCGGCCATGGCGGGGGTCCAAAGAGGGGCAAGAGGATGGCGGGCCATATGGGCAACGTGCGGGTCACGGTGAAAAACCACGAGCTGGTAAATATAGACGAAGAGAAGAATCTGCTGGTTGTTAAGGGTTCTATACCCGGCGCAGCCGGCGGCTATTGCATTATTCGCACTGCCCAAAAGGCATAAGTGATTAGGAAAACGGAAACCGCGAAAATGATTGATTTGGCTGTTTACAATATAGATGGGCAAAAAGTCGACAGCTTGAAGGTTGATGAAGCTGCTTTCGGCGGGTCGATCAGGCACCCGCTGCTCAAGCAGGCCATCGTGATGTACCATGCCAACAAGCGTGTGGGAACGGCGGCAACCAAGAGCAGAGGTATGGTAGCCGGCGCAGGCAAGAAACTGTTCAGACAAAAGGGTACCGGTAATGCACGCGTCGGTAACATCCGAACGGGTAAGCGTGTCGGCGGCGGCGTTACTTTTGCCAAGACTACGAGAGACTTCCGCCAGCGCATGCCCAAGAAGCAGAGAAAACTGGCCCGTGATTCTGCGATACTGGCCAAACTCTTAGGCAATAATGTCGTCGTGGTCGATGGATTGAAATTCGATAAGCCCAGGACTAAGGATTTTGTCAATATTCTGAGCAACTTGAAGATCGAACGCAGTTGTCTTGTTACGATCGGGGCCGAAGATGCTAATCTCTGCAAGTCGGCTAATAATATTCCGAAGGTGGCGGTTCTGCTTGTGAGTCAGTTGAACGCAGGCGATATTTGTAACTACCGCAAGATGCTATTTACCAAAGAAGCTCTTCTGTCTGTCCTGGGCAAAGACCAGGCGAGTGAAAATTGACGGGTATTGATGTGGATGACTATAATATCATAATTCGGCCTCTAGTTACCGAGCAGGGGATGCATTTTGCGAATGTCAAAGGTGCGTACTCCTTCGAAGTAAACAAAAGGGCCAACAAGACTCAGATAAAAAACGCTGTCGAAAGAATATACAGCGTCAAAGTCCAGAAAGTAAGGACTGCCAACCGTAAAGGGAAGTACCGTCGAAAAGGCAGGACGTATGGCATGACACCGAGCTGGAAGAAGGCGGTCGTATTTCTCGATCCTGATTTCCACATAGATTTGTTCTGAGAGGTTTACGTCTTATTCGATTCGGTGGTCCGCGGATGAGAAATACTATGACTGTGGGCTATTAATTGAGAGTTGCTATTATGGGTATTCGAGTTTACAAACCAACAAGTGCCGGACGAAGAAACAGCTCGGTTAACGATTACGCCGAGTTGACCACGTCAAGGCGCGAGAAATCGCTTTGCAAGCGGATAAAGAAAACCGGCGGTAGAAACCATCGCGGCGTTACCACGACCCGGTTCCGGGGCGGCGGCGCGAGGAAGATATATCGCATTATTGACTTTAAGCGTACGAAAGATGGAGTCCCCGCTAAGGTCGCGACGATCGAATACGACCCCAACAGGAATTGCTTTATCTCGCTGCTTCACTACACTGACGGTGAAAAGAAATATATACTGGCGCCGCTGGGCATTCAGGCCGGGGACCGCGTGGAGAGTGGCCCTTCCTGTGAGCCCAAGATTGGCAACGCGATGCCTCTTTCAGCGATTCCTGCCGGCATGGAGATACACAATATCGAAATGAGGGCCGGCCAGGGCGGAAAACTGGTCAGAGGTGCCGGCAGCGCCGCAAGCATTATGGCCAAGGAAGGCAACTGGGTCACCGTTGTTTTGCCGAGCGGCGAAATGCGAATGGTTCGCAAGGAATGCCGGGCGACAATTGGTCGCTTGAGCAACCCCGACCATCAGAATGTGAGGATCGGCAAGGCCGGGCGAAAGCGCCATATGGGTCGAAGGCCCCACGTAAGAGGCAAGGCGATGAACCCGGTTGCTCATCCGATGGGCGGTGGAGAAGGAAGATCTAACGGTGGCAGGCATCCCTGTTCGCCTACCGGCGTATTGGCAAAAGGGGGCAAGACAAGGAATCCACGCAGTCCGAGCAACAACAGGATTATTCGAAGACGCAAGAGTGGACGGTTCCAAATTAGAGTGTAGCAGGCAAAGAGAGATGGGCGCGTAACTATTGTAGTTTGAAGGTTGAGTAAATCCGAATGGGAAGATCAAGTAAAAAAGGACCATACGTTGACGAGAAGTTGTTCATCAAGGTCAACAGGCAGACCGCTTCGGGCTCTCGTGAGCCGATCAAAACCTGGGCACGAAGGTGTACGATAGTCCCCGAGTTCGTTGGCTTCACATTTATGGTCCACAATGGCAAGATGTTTCACAAGGTTTTTGTCTCCGAAGATATGGTGGGACATAAGTTGGGTGAGTTTTCACCCACACGGATGTTCAAAGGTCATTCAAGCAAGAGATAAGATAGGCAATATGTTAAGTGCTGAAAAATTCAAAGAGCTTTGCCAGGGGCGTAAGGTAAGTGCGGACAGTTTGGCCGGTCATCTTGCCAGGGGGGCGTTCGACAGGCAAAAGGCAACGGCGGCTATAAAGAACTGGCAGAAGGGCCTTTTCAAGCCCGAACCAGGTGCCGAGGATATCAGGCGGCTGGCAAGTGCTATGTCCGTCGAGGCGAATGACCTGAGAGACTGGCGGTCCTCTTATCGGTACGCTCCAATGTCGGCACGGAAGGCTCGATTGGTCACCCAGTTGATAGTCGGCCGCAGTGTCCAGGATGCGCTGGATATTCTGAAGTTCACGAGTAAACGTGCCGCCAGTATGATCGTTAAGGTCTTGAAGAGCGCGGTTGCCGACGCCGACGAGCAGCAGGCTGACACTGACAAGCTATATGTGAGTTGTGCCCGTGTCGACGACGCAGGAATCCGGATCGGTACGAAAAGGTTTATCGAAAAAGATAGAGGCAGGGCGCACCCGATTCACAAGAAAGCCTGCCACATACATGTAACAGTAACGCAAGCATAAGAAACTGGTATAAATCAACAGCGCAATACGAGATACGAGATTATGGGCCAGAAAGTATCGCCAATAGGTTTTAGAACGGGAATAACGCTTGGGTGGCAGAGTACCTGGTTCGCCACCAAAGCCGATTATGGCAATTTCCTTGTCGAAGACCAGAAGATTCGTCGGTACGTCGACAACAGGTTTAACCGCCGTCTGCCCAAAGGCGCGGTGGCTAAGACCGAGATTGTCCGGACGCGAAATGAAGTTAAAGTTACATTGCATAGCGCCCGGCCCGGCGTGGTCATCGGTCCCAGAGGTGGCGAAGTCGACAAGTTGCGAGAGGAACTCGAGGACCTTACAGGCCGCAAGTTAAACGTCAATGTTATCGAAATAAAAGAACCGGACCTCAATGCGTGCCTGGTAGGCGAAGCGATCGCCGAACAGTTGGGCAAGAGAGCGTCGTTCAGGCGCGCGATGAAGCAGTTCTGCGAAGCGGCGATGAACGCCGGTGCCAAAGGAGTCAAGATTATCTGCTCCGGCCGGCTGGCCGGCTCTGAAATGTCCAGGAAGGAAACACAGATGCTTGGCAGCATTCCGCTGCATACGTTGGATGCTAATGTGGATTATGCTACAGCAACAGCGAGAACGACGTATGGAGCCATTGGCGTAAAAGTTTGGATTTACAAAGGCAAGTTCGGCGAAGAGATCGCCGAGAGGCCCCAGCGTCGTCGCCCGCCGAGACGCATCAGTCCGGCGGGGAGAGACCGGGACCGGGGGGGTGCGAAACGCGGGGCGAGTCGGGGCAGACAAGCTCCTGCTGCGTCGCCGCCAGCGTCGCCACCTGTTGAGCCGGACAAGAGTGAATCGAATACAACCGAGGCGAGTTGAAGACAGACGTCTTGGCTAAGAACAGTGCTTCGTAAGTACAGTTTTACAAAGGTGTGTGAAAAATGGCGATGATGCCGAAAAGAGGTAAGCACCGTAAGAGCCAGCGCGGCAAGATGAGAGGCAATGCGTCGCGATGCAACTTCGTTGCGTTTGGTGAATACGGCTTGCAGGCCCTGGAAACCAGTTGGATAACCGGGCGGAACATTGAGGCCGGCCGAGTTGCGGCGACTCATTTTCTACATCGTGAAGGCAAAGTCTATATCAGGATCTTTCCGCATAAGCCTGTCAGTTCCAAGCCGTTGGAAACCCGAATGGGCAAAGGAAAGGGCGAGACTGATTTTTGGGTGGCAAGGGTGAGGCCCGGGCAGGTTTGCTTTGAGATCGGCGGAGTGGCCGAAGATGTAGCCAAGGAGGCGCTTGTAAGGGTTGCTCATAAGATGCCGATAAAGTGCCGGTTTGTTAAGCGAAGGCATTCATTGTAATAGGAAACGTTTGATGAAGGCGCAGCATTACCGAGAAATGAGTCTGGACGAGCTTGAGGGTAAACTCGAGGAACTCGAGAGGCACTTGTTCGATTTGCGTTCCCAGGCGGTGACGGAAAAACTTGAAAATTCGAAGGCTGTTATTAACGTAAGGCGTGATATTGCCAGGATTAAGACCATAATGCACCAGAGCAAATGATCGCTTGCTTGCAGGTGCTTGTTGAGACGGAAAATCGAAGATGCCCGATAGTAAAGTAAAAACCTTAACTGCCGCGGTGGTGAGCAAGAGCGGTGATAAGAGCGTCACAGTTGCCATCGATTACAAGGTCAAACATCCTAAGTATGGCAAGTATATCAGCCGCAGGACAAAACTCGCCGTACACGATGAGCACAATCAAAGCGGCGTTGGCGACGTCGTCGAGATTGCTCAGTGCAGACCTTGCAGCAAGAGAAAGAGTTGGCGCCTCTTGAAGATCGTACAAAAAGTAGAACAAGCTTGATATTGAGATATGAGATAATGATTCAACAGGAAACAATGTTGGACATAGCCGACAATTCCGGTGTCAAGTCGGCATTATGTATAAAGGTTCTCGGAAGAGGCGGCTCCCGCGGCAAGAAGACCCGGCCGGTCGCCGGGGTAGGCGATATTGTATGCGTTGCCATAAAGAAATCGCTTCCCAATTGCCAGTTGGATGACAAAAAGGTGCACAAGTGCATTATAATCCGTACGAAGAGCCCTGTTAAACGCTCAGACGGCAGCTATGTCAGGTTCGACAGCAACGCGGCGGTGATGATCGACCCCGACGGCAATCCGATCGGAACGAGAATCTTCGGTGCGGTTGCTCGCGAGCTTCGTGAGAAGAACCATATGAAAATCATCTCGCTGGCGAGCGAGGTAGTCTAAGGATGTGTGAAATACGAGATACGATCTTATGGCTTTGCATGTGAAAAAAGGTGATATAGTTGAGATTATAGCCGGCGACCACAAAGGTGCTTCCGGCAGGGTGTTGCGTGTGATATCGGATAAGAACTGCGTGGTGGTTCAGGGCCACAACCTGGCTAAGAAGCACGTCCGGCCTTCGCGGAGGAATCCGCAGGGGGGGCGGATAAATGTTGAACGTCCGATTCACATAAGCAACGTCTTACCGGTGAATCCGAAGAGTTCGCACGGCAGCAGAGTTCATTATCAGTTAAGCGCCGATGGCAGTAAGAAACGTCTCGCCGTTGACGGCACCGAAATCGGCATTGTTAGAAAGGCAAAGTAAGCCGGTTATAGGCCGCTGTTTGAGCATTTGATCGGTTGAGAAAGAAAAATGGTACGCTTAAAAGACCTATATAAATCGAAAGTAGCCCCGGGCCTGAAAGAGGAATTTGGGTATACGAATCCTATGGCGATCCCGCGGATGGAAAAGGTTGTCATCTCCATGGGCGTCGGCAAAGCTGTTCAGGACAAGAAGTATCTGGAGTCGGCTAAGAAGGAATTGACGATGATTGCCGGGCAGATGCCCGCGGTGTGCAAAGCCAAAAAGAGCGTCTCGAATTTCAAGGTCAGGGAAGGCCAGGAAACCGGCCTTAAAGTTAACCTTCGCGGCGTGAGAATGTACGAATTCATGGACAGGCTCATTAACCTGGCTATCCCGCAGGTCCGAGACTTTAGGGGCCTCAACAGCAACAGTTTTGATGGCCGGGGCAATTACTCAATGGGGCTGAGCGAACAGAGCGTCTTTCCGGAAATCAACACTGCTAAAATGGAGTCCCGGCAGGGCATGAATATTACGTTTGTGACGACGGCAAGGACCGACGCCGAAGCGAGGAAAATGCTTGAACTGTTTGGCATGCCATTTAAGAAGAGCGAATCTCAGGGTGTCTGAGCAGATAAGAAATTGGAGTGCGTGAATGTCAACTAAAGCATTGGAAAACAAGGCAAAGCAGAAACAAAGATTTCGTGTCAGGCAGTACACGCGCTGTCAGTTATGTGGCAGATCGAGAGCGGTCTATCGCAAGTTTAAGATCTGCCGGATTTGTTTTAGAACATTAGCCAACGAGGGAAAAATCCCTGGTGTAAGGAAGGCCAGTTGGTAAAGGGCCGGATGCAAAGGTGAGTAAACTGTAATTATAGGACAACGGTTTACGACAAAGTATATACGAGATGCGAAATTATGAGTTTAACTGATCCAATAGCTGACATGCTGACAAGAATTCGCAATGCTGTGCGAGTAAACAGAGGCCAAGTCAATATCAGGGCCTCGAATATCTGTGAAGGCATTGCTACCGTTTTGAAGCAGGAAGGTTATATAAAGGACTTTGACCGAGTTGACGACAGCAAGCAAGGCATATTGCGGATTACACTCAAGTATGACCAAGAGGGCCGGTCCATTATTGACAAAATAACAAGGACGAGCAAGCCCGGCTGCAGGATCTATTCGGCTGTTGATAAAATGCCGCGCGTTTTAGCCGGCATGGGCATAGTAATCGTTTCGACAAGTAAAGGTGTAATGAGTGACAAAAGCTGTCGGCAATTAAACATCGGCGGCGAGATACTTTGTACGGTAAGCTAATGAGTCGTATAGGAAAAAAACCGATTGATATACCCGGAGGCGTCAAGGTCGAAATCAAGGGGCTGCGCGTCAAGGTTGCTGGGCCGCTTGGGCAGCTCGAAATGGACTGTCATCCGCGCATACAAGTAAGAATCGAAGAGGCCGGTGCGAAAGTGTTGGTGGAAAATGATCGCCCTGCGGAACGCCAGAACAAGCAGTTGCACGGCACAATGCGGGCCTTGCTTGCCAATATGGTTGCCGGCGTCAGCAAAGGTTTCGAGAAGAAGATGGAAATATACGGTACCGGCTATAACGTCAAGGAGCAGGGCACAAAGCTGGTTTTTCAGATTGGATTCTGTCATCCTGTGGAGTTGGCAATACCCAAGGGCATGAAGATAAAGATCGACGCCGCCGCGACGCGAGGTAATGACGTTCCCGCAAGATTCACCCTCTCGTCGATAGACAAGAGACTGTTGGGACAGTTCGCCGCGGATATACGAAATATAAGGCCGCCGGAGCCGTATAAAGGCAAGGGCATCCGTTACGCCGATGAGCGCGTGCGGCGCAAAGCCGGCAAGGCGTTTGCCTCGGGCGCAGCATAAGAATTTCGATTTGGGAATTGAAGAAGTGAAGATCGCAAAGCAAAAAAAAGCAGCAGTCAGGCGCAAGTATCACGTTCGCAAGAAGGTCTTTGGGACACCGGACAGGCCCCGGCTGTCGGTGTTTCGCTCGAATAGACATATTTACGCCCAGATTGTTGATGATACCGCCGGAGCGACGCTTGCCTCGGCAAGCACCAGAGTAAAGGCGTTGCGAGAGCAACTGTCCAATGCCGGTGACAAGAAGGCGGCTGAAACGGTAGGCGAAGTTATTGCGAAGCAAGCTCTCGGCGTTGGTATTAAGTGCGTTTGCTTTGATAGAAACCGGTACAAATTTCATGGGCGAGTCAAGGCTCTTGCCGAAGCGGCTAGGAAGGCCGGGTTGGCTTTTTGAAAACAAAAACTGTAAAGCTTGGAGAATAAATTGGCAGTAGAACCTGTTAAATCCGTTGAACCTGTTGAGAGTGAGGCTCCGGTTGAAACCGCTCCGCCTTCGGGGCGACCTCCAGAGGGAGTTAAGCCTTTTGAACAGGAAGAGAGGCCGTTGGAAGATACGGTCGTGAAGATATATCGCTGCTCCAAAGTGGTCAAGGGTGGTCGGCGATTCAGTTTTGCGGCTTTGGTTGTTGTTGGCGATCGCGCAGGTACGGTGGGCGTCGGTTACGGCAAGGCAAACGAGGTGCCAAAAGCGGTTGAGAAAGGTGTGAAGGATGCAAAGAAGTCTTTGCATAAGATAGCTTTGGACGATCGAACGATTCCGCACCAGGTCAATGGCAAGTACAGTGCTACGAAGATAGCCTTGGTCCCGGCCAGCCCGGGTACGGGGGTCATTGCCAGCTCAAGCGCTCGAGCAGTGCTCGAGTATGCCGGTGTAAAGGATGTCCTTACGAAAGTTTACGGAAGTACTTCGGCAAAGAATGTTGTTAAAGCCACGCTGCAAGGATTGCTGGAGTTACGAGATAAAGAAATGGTCGAGTCTCTTCGTGGCGTGCCGGTTAATGTCTGATAATTGCCGATTGATAAATGGGTGATTTTAATGCTGAATCATGAAATAACTTCCAAAGTAGGTGGACATAGGCGTCGTCGTCGTGTTGGCAGAGGGCCCGGCAGCGGCCAGGGTAAAACCTGTGGTCGAGGGCACAAAGGTGCCGGCAGCAGGGCCGGCTCGGTTTCGGTCTCGGTATATGAGGGTGGACAAATGCCGCTGTTCCGGCGGCTGCCTAAACGCGGTTTTAATAATACCAAGTTCGCAACAGGCTGTGAGATCGTCAATATCTGTCAGTTGGAAAGATTCGAGGATGGCGCCACTATCAGCGTGGAGCAATTATCCGATGCCGGACTGATCGACAGTATAAAGAGCAAAGTTAAGATTCTCGGCAAGGGGGACCTGACAAGAAAGCTGCAGGTGACGGCCCACAAGTTCAGCAAGTCTGCCGAGGAGAAGATTACCGCCTCGGGCGGCACGGCGAAAGTGATTTGACCGTAGTTCTGGTACCGTATTATGTGAGAAGCAACGCAAAGGACAGAATACGAGATATGAAATAATGCTTGGAACAGTTGTCAACATATTTAGAGTGAAGGACCTGCGCGACAAGATCATTTTTACCGTGGCGCTGCTGGTAATCTACAGGGTGGGTTTCTTCATCTCCGTTCCTGGTTTTGACTATGAGGGGATAGTCGAAGGAACAACACAGTCGGAGACTCCGCTGGGCAGAGCTGCCGAGATGATGGAAATGTTCACCGGCGGAACATTGAGCCGCAGCAGCCTGTTCGGGCTCGGGATCATGCCGTATATTACCTCCTCGATTATCCTGATGTTGCTGGGAGAGGTTATTCCGGCGCTGAAGAAGTTGCGCCAGGAGGGCCAAACCGGGCACAAAAAGATACAGGAATACACGCGATACCTGGCGGTTTTGATATGCCTTATTCAGTCGATAATGTACATGAAATTGCTTGGGGGCCAGGGTCTGACGTACGTTGGCATGGAGCGCCAGGCTTTGCTAATGGGCGTCGTCGGTATGACCGCCGGGACCATATTCCTTATGTGGCTCGGCGAACAGATAGACGAATACGGCATAGGCAATGGTATCAGTTTGATCATTATGGCCGGCATTGTCTCCAGAATGCCCTGGGCCGTTCAAACGCTCTTGCATAATGTTGACCTGTCCATCGATGCTCCGGTTGGCAGCATAGGGCCCGCAAAAATACTGTTCCTGGTAGCGGCGTTCTTGTTTGTCGTTGCGGGCGCCATACTAATCACTCAGGGGCAGCGCCGCATACCGATTCAGCAGGCCAAGCAGATGCGAGGTCGCCGGGTATACGGAGGACAGCGCCATTACCTGCCCTTGAAGGTAAATCATGGCGGAGTGATGCCCATAATCTTCGCTTCGAGTTTCATGATGTTCCCGCCGATCATACTGGACCAGTTAGGCAGATTTGAGAGCCTGCAAGGTTCAAGCGTTTTTCAGACCATCCAGGACGCTTTTAGCTACCGCGCTTATACTTACA
>JADHXR010000100.1 GCA_016782865.1 Phycisphaerae bacterium | reverse complement strand
GCCCCTTCACTGTTGCCCTCACCAACTTGACGTTTCTCAATAGATGAGACCTAATGTCACTTCTTATCATAATCACGCTAATACTATAAAACCTTATTCATTGCCAAAAAAGTGACCTTTGGAATTGTGAACGCACACTCCCAGATTTTGTATATTCTGTTGGGGAGGTTGATTGACGGCCGCACTGCGTGTGCGGCTGATTGTCAGTGGATTAAATTGGAAGACGACAAACCTGGGGGGGATGCCGATACCAAATTCGACAAACGCGCCGCGCAGGATTTTGGCTTGATTGACTAGACCGCTCATCTCTTATGCCTTCATTGTCTGCGTAACAGGCTGCGATAGATTGCTTCGGCGCACTCTCCTGCAATGGTTTGATCATCCATGGTTTCCAGCGATACGTCTACGGATGGAACTTCGAGATGATCAATTACTTGGCTCGAACCAAGATGCTGCCGTTCTCGTTCGAGCATCTGTTGGAGACGCTCGAAGACCAAGCGTGAAATCCGTTCTGCACGTTCCGGCTGTTTTCCGCCATTTTGAAGAGACATACGGACTTCGCCGAACTCAAGCTGGCCGTTGGACATATCAACTCACCCGTAACAGGTCTTGGTAGGGAGAAAACTCATCTGATGTACACCCCCTGCCGATTTTCTCGTATTCACGCTGAGTGGCGTGAATCATGTGTTGCATACAAATAGGGCTGGATGCTTCAGCCGCCAGGAATGCGGCATTGACTATAATGTTTTTAATGTTTCCGCCGGTAATGTTAAAGCGATTCGCCAAGAAATTGAAATCAATGCCCTCAGCAACGGGTGCATCCGCGGGAATATGTCCTTTCCAAATTCGGTAGCGATATTTGGCCTCAGGAAATGGGAACTCAACGGCAAATTGCATACGCCGGAAAAACGCCTCATCAATGTTCTTGCGCAGGTTTGTGGCAAGGATGACTAATCCCTCGAATTCTTCCATGCGCTGCAGCAGATAACTAAGTTCAATGTTGGCATAGCGGTCGTGGGCGTCCTTGACTTCTGAACGTTTGCCGAACAGCGCATCTGCTTCATCAAAAAATAGAATTGCGTTACTGGTTTCGGCTTCCTGAAAGATCTTGGCCAGATTCTTCTCCGTCTCTCCGATATATTTGCTCACGATGCAGGAGAGGTCAACCTTGTACGCTTCCAGATGCAGTTCATTTGTGATCACTTCTGCCGCCATGGTCTTACCGGTACCGCTAGGACCATAGAACAAGGCACAGAGTCCCTTACCGAGTGAGAGTTTTTTGTCGAAGCCCCACGTCTCATAAACCGTTTGGCGATGTCTCACCTGGGCACATATTTCCCCGAGCTGATCCAGGGCGTTCTGCGGCAGGGTAATATCCTTCCAAGTATAGTGCGGTGAAAGCTTTCGAGACAAGCTACCGAGTTTCTGATTGGATTGGGCGCGTCCCCCAAAATACAGATCATCGATTTGTATGGTTTTGTCTTCACCGGCGCGGAAGTTTGCCCGGTTACTTGCAGCGACCAACGCGGCCTCCATCTGTCCGGGCGTCAAGCGAAATTTGACAGCCAATTCATTGAAGTCCACCTCCTCTGACAAAACGCCATTATTTGCCGACAATTCGCCCCAGAGTTGATTTCGCGCCATCATATCCGGCATCGGTAGCTCAATACCCACGTAAATGTGTTCCCCAAACAGGCCGGCTGGGGCCCAGTATTTTTCTGTGGCAATGAAGGTCAGCCAGGAAAACTCATCAATACAGTCCGCAACCTCCTGCAGATAGGATGTCGCCTGGTTCTCATTTTCAAGCAGATAGTCAACGTGTTCTAGGTAGATCGCGGCCGGCCTGAGGATACCCTCGCGAAAGATTGGATGCATAATATCTTTAAACGACTGCCCCCCCCTTAGCACTTTCTGCAGATCGACAACCAAAAGAGGTATGCCAATTTCAGCACATAAGCCCGCAGCGAGCGTTTTTTTGCCGGTCCCTTTGGAGCCATAGAAATGATAGATCAATCTTCGCTGAGACTCATCAACATCATGGATACAACTCTGAAGGAGGTTCACCAATTGCCTTTTCAGCTCATCGGACCAGCGTAACGATCCTAAATTGGGGTGCGAGGTTACCAGTTGCGTGTACGTGTCAAGTTCCTGATTGCCACTATCAATGCCCAATATGAAATTCACCACACGGTCATCCAGTTTCAGGGAACGCCCCGCCAGAGGATTATCGCCGTTGCCCGCAAAGCGGAGGAGCCGGGGGTGAAATAGCGGCGCCTGGTGGGAGAAAAACGCACGGGCCTGAATCCTTTCCCTGGACGATGTGCAGAGCAGTCTCATCACCAAATCCACACTGGGCTTTCTACGAGTCATGTCGTCATGCAAGTAGGCATACAGTCGCTCATATTTCAGATCCAATTCTGGCGCCAGACAGATGAGCACGATCATCTCCTCGAAAGGGGTGAGGGCAAAAAGATGCGCCAAGTGGGGAAGCGCCAAATAGACGCTCCCTTCCAGACTCGCCTTCCTTCGTTCTTCGATGCGGGCCAGTAGGGCAGTTGCCTTTTGTTCGCTCTCTTCTACTTCCGTATGCATTTCTATCGAGCGTGCTTCCGCCTTGCCTGAGAGTAACCGCTCCACTTCCGCCTCGGAGATATAAGCCCCTTTAAGAATCTCCTGGAGATTCTCTGGAGAGGTCTGTTGCCTGCTGAGAACTTCCCGATAAATGAGCAGATCAAGATAGTTGAGTGCTTCAGACAGATAGTCCCAATTGTCTTCATATAGCGCGGACACTGTTCCTCTATCTGTCAACTCATCGCATTTAACAAATCCGTTCACAACATTCCTTTGGATCGAGTGGTGTCTTTCGTCTACTCGGACTGATTGATGCACAGGTCTTGTCCAGCCATCCCTTGCATCGCGTTAGTTATCCTGCAGCGAGCTCAAACGGCTTATTATTTGAGAAAGGTCCGGCAGCACCATTGATAGAAACGCTTACCTGAATCTGACCCGGAGCCAGTGTGGTGGGGACCTTCTCCACCGTCAATTGGCTTGCATAGGCATGTCTGCCTACGGGTACATCCGTGGCATCAAGCCTTACTAACACGTCCTGACCGCTCAAACCGGTTCCGATGAGCGTTATCGAATCACCAACCTGAACACGCGACGGCTCAATACGCTCCAGGTGTGGTGGAAATGGGTGAGACTCCAAACCGTCTACAATGACCGACACCCGCTCATCCAAAGGCAAGAGGCGTCCGACAACCGTTGTTTGGACTTGCCCGACGTTGGCATTTGCTCCCACCCTCACTAGAAGTTGACCGTATTTGATGTGTAGGTTATTGCCGTTCAAACGCTCGCCCGTCACGGTAATCGTGGTATCCGCCAATCCACCCGCCGCGTGGGTGACGGTCAGCGAGTGGATTGCCGGCAGCAACTCGTAATACTGTTCATTACTCCGTTGCAGCATACCGCCACTGGGATAGAGTACAACCTTCTTGCGGCCGTTACTGACAAGCCCTCCCGGGACAATGGCGTGTACCTCTCTACGGGCGGTATCCGTCGTCGTTGCGGCGGCCTGCCCATCCATATCCACCCTGGCGTTGGCGCTCGTCGGTTTATCAAAGGGAATGGTTATCGGTATTCCGGCGATGCCGCGTAGGGGTTCAATCCTGGCAATCCACGGCTGGACCTCATAAAACACGGGTTGGCTCTCTTGTGCGCCTATCCTGACGGCGATACGCAACCGGGGCCCTTGTCGCGGCTCTGTGGGAATCTTCAGGACAATCTCCTGGTCGGTGAGCATCACCAGATCAGTGGTGGCCAAGGGCTCATCACCAACCACAATGGACGTTGAAAACCCCCTTGCATTCAGGCCGCGCCCGGTGAGAGTCACCTGCTGACCGACCGTCCCGGTGTTGGGGCTGATGTCCGTAATCACGGGTGGCGCGACCGTGGCCACCTGCAATTGGGTCTGCTGTATCGGGGGCGCAGGCATCCGGGCCGGCACAATCGGCGCAATCTGAACCAGGGATACGTTGTAAGCCACGGAAAGACGATACGCTTTGGCAAGCCCGGTCCATATCTTGGAAAACTCCTCCATCGAGATGGGGGCAGACGTAATCTTGATTTTTTCAAATGAATTGCGTAAGTCTGGTGGAAACTGGGCATCCACATCTGCATCAAACTCGCTGTCATGGACGTCGTTGAGGATGGGGTATTCGTGTAGAATTGCCATTGCATTGCCCAGAATCTGATGCGCCGTGATGTCGTCTTGAGCGGTAGCGTCAGACGACGTAGCGTAGGCAGTCAGAAGATAATGGAGCGTTACGGCTAACGGTGGACGGCCTCCCGGAGTGATATTGGCCCAGTCACCACGCCAGTTGTTGTTTCCCGAAAACGGACATTTCGTGACACGATACAGGTAGAGATTCACACCGGGCGCACCATCCACGCGGCTGTCATCCGGCGGCACCGCGGTCACTCTGACCGTTCCGCTGATCAGCGGCGGCCTATTCAGTTTCTTCGTCAACAACGCGGCTGTTGCACGGGTAACAGAACCAATAGCCAGGTAGTTCATCGATTCCGAACTCCAAAAGTGCCAAAGCCCATCAGTAGATCGGCTTATCCCCTTACCAAATGCGCTCCATATACCGACGAGTAAAAGCCTCCTGCAAGTCAGGTGTCGTCGCCGGTGGTTGCGATGGAGCGCGTCTTTGGGGGGGCTGGTTGGGCGTCTGGTTAATAATCTGGATGTCCAACCGGTTAATCCGCAGTTTCAGACCGCCATCACTACGTGGAAGACGCTGACCATTGCCTGCCACCTGATCGTGCTGTGCCAGAGCAATCAGTGAGCCGGACTGGGGATGAACAGCCCGTACAGACGTGGACGCCGGCATAGGCTGTTGCGGCGGCTGATTGACGCGCCTTGGATTGCTGCTCACGTTTGTCTGACCACGATCGCTCAAAGGAATCGTTGTAACATGCGTCACGATTTGACGCTCCAAATGGGACGACTCATCCACGGCCAGGCGAGAATGAGTCGGCATCGTTTCCGGTTCCACCGGCTTCTGGAGTTGGGACATCAATGGACGGCCGGAAGGAATCCCACTTGCCCCATCGGCATTGTAGTGACGCAGATGTTCCTTCTCTCTCTGCCCTACGGGGGCAATAGGACCTAAATCCTCAAACTCAATGCGGGGCGGTGCTGGTATGGCGTCATTTCGCGTGTTCAGCGATTCTGATCCCTGAGGAGGCATCGGCGGGTCATGCTCGGTGTCATTGCCGGTAAGCTGTGCTGTTGGAACAGGTTTGGCAATCGGGGGTTCGGCATGCGTTTCCCGGTCAGAGGGTGCCTCAGGCGCCCCCCCTGTGTGTTCAGTGTGCGACGAAAGGATGGTGGAATCGCCTTCACCCTCTCGCGGCACGTGCTCGGGGTATACCCTTTTCATCTCCTCCAACCCACCCCCATATTGTACCCGTCCAGTTTCATCCGATCCAATGGATCCTGATTCCGGCTTACTCTCACCATAGGCTGCGCCCGTAGATGTCTGTGTCTCCTCCGGCCTGCTGTGTTGGTGGGTATCTTGGGGGGGCAGTCCAGGAGATGAAAGCGGCCCGGGCGGTTGTAATGGAAGACTGAACCGGGTGGTTTCATTTCCCGGTGCTGATGGGCCTACGGGCTTCGCACCTTGATGCAAGAGCTTTAATAGGTAACCTCGCATAGGGTCAGTAGTCCTTTCGGGGCATAGATCACACGCTCAATTGTGTCGCTCGATTTCTTCCTGAAGCAATTCAATGTAGCGAAGTCGTTTTTGGCGGGGCAGCGCCAGAATGTCCTGTTCAGACCAGTGATAATACCAGGCGACAAAGTGGACCTCTCGCGCCAGATGCCTCACATTTCTTCGTATTTCAGTCATGACGAACGCCGTTAAATCGATGGGGGCGGAAAAGGCATTCTGGCATTCTGGACACACTCCTTCCAGTTCAATTTCCAGATCCGGAGTCAATTGTTGAATCTTGGCTTCAATTTCGCTCCGAACCGACTCCGGCAATGCCCCAATCACGGCTTCGTCAATGTCCGTTTGTTCCCCAATACGCCGAATACAGCGTGACAGGAGACAGTGGATTGCCTTTTGTTCATCAAGGTGAACGACTGACGCAAGCGCTTCCTGATCCGCGCCGGTGGGCAACCGAAACTCAACCTGCTCACGTTCCTTTCCCTCGACGGCGCAAGAGAGGTGCATCGTGAAACAGCGTTCTAAAAGGGGCTGACGCTCAATCCTCATCTCGTCTAGAAACAGCGTGATGTCCATTGATTTACGACACGAAACATCTGGACACTGCAAGATCACATCCACTTTTCGACCAAATGTCATTTCACGAAGTCTCATCATCAAATAACTACGGTCACTCACGAGCATATTTCGAACGAGCGATGCATCGATGTCCGTCAAAGCGCCAATCCGCTTAATGCACCTGGCGAGTAATCCTGTCACCACACTGGCTGCATAAGTGTCATCTCGCAGATCAGCCAGGAATGCTTCAATCTTCCCGTTCACCGGCGCCAACTCCACCTCAGAGTGGTAGAGACCGTGACCATCAATGTAACCCGTGGGAAGAATAAAGACACCATCTTCAGGTCGTTCTTGAACTTCAGGGCTTCCATCCGGAAGCGAATCGACCTCGACCATCGGAAGCTTACCTCCAGTCCACTATTTTGTTCCAGATGATGAAGACAGAGTTCGGCTCTAGGTTTCCGCTACCTCTGTAACGACGGTATCTCGCTCCCACCCTTCATTTTCCAGTTTGATGGTGGTTATCATAACCGTATTTGAACTGGCATCCAATTCCGGCAGTGCTTGATATTCGGAGACCCAACATCGGTAGACCTTGTACGAGAGCACCGGCTGATCCGCTTCGTTAAAAACATCAATGGTAATGTCCTTACGGAAGTTTTTCAACGACATGGCGGCATCGCCCTGGAAGTTGTTAACCAGATTGGCCCACTCTTCAAATGCTCTATCCTGGGTCACACCGGCCGTAAGGGTAACGGCAGCGTACGACGATTTCCCAGGCAACTTATGCGAGCTGCTTGGATCACCGCCTTCACGCCATTCCACCATTTCGGTCGTCTTCGTCAGGGCGCTACATTTGCTGAGCCCACACACGTAATCGCTGCTCGGTTGGAACTTGATGCGAAACTTGAAGTTTCGATAAGGATCCACACGCAGTGGATTAACAGGAAATTTCTTCGCCATAAGACCAGCTCCTTTCTCGAAATGAGCAAATGGGCAAACCGACCAGAAGGCAAACCTGCCCATCTATTGATTCACATTAACCTGCCGCCTGACCGACGATCTGCGTAAGTTTCAACACGACAAATTCTGCCGGTTTTAAAGGCGCAAAACCAACCAGAATGTTCACAACGCCGGCATCGATGTCCGCTTGAATGCTGGTTTCGTCATCGCACTTGACAAAGAAGGCCTTGTTCGGTGTGCTGCCTTGAAAGGCGCCTGCCCGAAATTGCAACAACATGAAGGCATTGACATTGAGGCGTAAGCTGGCCCAGAGTGGTTCGTCGTTGGGTTCAAACACGGCCCACTGAATGCCCTCGTAGATACTCTGTTCGAGAAAGATTGCCGTGCGACGCACCGGGATATAGCGGTACTCCGGCCTCTTCGTGGTTGCCAGAGTCCGTGAGCCCCAGATCACGGTGCCGGCGGCCGGGAAAGAGCGAATGACATTGACCCCAATCGGATTCAGGAAATCCTGTTGTTCGTCCGTCGTCTGGGTAACAAGGCCGGTTATGCCGCGGATGCCCGCTTCCGTTCCTGCCGGCGCTTTCCATACCCCCCGCGTAGCGTCAATGCGTGCATACATTCCTGCCACCGCACCGGAAGGCGGCACAATAATCGGAATCGTAGAAGCGCCGGTCGGATCAACCATCTTCAACCAGGGATAATAAACCGCGGCGTAGGAATTAATCTCTGTCAACTCCCGGATAAAGTCTCGTGCTTCTTCAACTGTATCAATGGTATCGTCCAAGTCTCCGACGAAGAAACAGTCCCCGCGTAGAGCACAATAACCAGCGCCGGCGGCAACGACAGCAGCGTCGCCGTTGCCGGGGATGGCAAGGATATTGACATCACGCACCGTATCGAATAGAGATTGCCCCACCGTGACAGCATTGATATAGTCCTGCGAACCCGGTGTAGCGCCATCAGCTCCAAACGTCACACTTGCCACATTGCCACTTACGCGCGCGTCGCCCAGGTGGTACTCGGTCGGATCCAGCGAGTTTGCGGGCCGTAGAACCGCAGCTCCGGTCGTTTCTGTACCAAGGTTGGTTAGGCCCAGGCGCAACCTTCCCGCGACATTTTCCGGGCCCGGCCCGTTTGTCACCTCAACCGTAGTACTCACACCAAATGTGCCACTGATCAGGAGCAGCGAAGGATTGCCAGTCTCGGAAGTGTTCTGGTACCTGCATTCAAAGTTAGCGAACGCGTCTGCATTTGCATTTCTCTTCGGGATGATGGCCTGCACCTGGTTTTGAATCGCTGTGGCAATAGCCGCCCCATTAGCCAGGGGCCCCGTTAGCGTGACCACATGAGGGCCGTCACCGTTGACTCGAAGAGTAAATGTGTGATTGCCGTTGCCCAAACTGATGGGTTGGACCGGCAGACCCGTCGCGGGATTCACCAGATCGGTCACCTCGACCGAAGAATTGGGATTCGCTGCACTCGTACCGGAGGTCAACAGATAGAATTCATTTCCGGCGCCTCCGGTATCATCATGCTGGCAGGTGAAACCCTCATATGCAAGCCGATTGGCTACGTCATTGGGCGTCAGGTCGCCGACAGCTTGCGCGATCGCCGCTGCCACTGCCTGCCCACCCGACACCGTGACTGGGATCATTATTTGCTGGGCGCCATCGCCGTCCAGATTGATCATAAATCCACGTTGGTCTGCATCTGGATCTGTTTCAGGGTTGTTGGCACTCCGCCAGGTACCGGTACCGGGCGCCGTGGCACCGGCAGCAGCACTTAGTTTCAAGACGCCAGCGCCAGCCCCATTGCCAACGGGTAGTACGGCGCTGCGACTGGTTCCGACAACGTCGATTGCATCGGTGACAACGACTTTGGAATCCGTTCCGCTGGTTCCGGAGGTCAGCTCATAAAACTCACTTCCAGGATTTGTGGTATCATACTGGCAGGCAAAAGAATCGTAGGCGGGTTGTTTGTTGGGGTCATTGGCTAGAAGATTTTGCACGGCATCTCTAATTGCGGTGGCAATCGCAGGCCCCGTGTCTGCCGCGCCGGGAATCTGAATGTCCCGGCGGCCGTCATCATTCAGCTCCATCACGATCCGACGACGATCAGCCGGTAGGATAGTGTCCGGTGCAGGTGCAACCGCGCTACGGCTGGTACCGGGGGTCGGCGCAGCCGTGCCGGTGGTTTCCGTGCCACCATTATCCTCTCCTAACTGGAGCGGGCGCGCCGCATTGCCAATTGTTGCGTCGGCAAGGTTGTTCGCATCCACTTCAACGGTGATATAATCAGAGTCTTCCTCAATCACCTTTTCGACGTAATTGTCGGCTGCGGGATCCATGCTGAGGTCGCTATGCGTTTCCACAAGCACGGGCGTAGACGATCCCCTGCCGCCGCGGTCCAGATAGACCTCAATATTAAACTCATTGCCTGCATCTTCGGTACCGTCCGTAATGGCGACGTCGAGTCCGTTGCCCCAGGCACCTTCATTCGCGGCTCTGATCGTCAAGGTCGGCGCCGGGACATTCGCCTTACGGTCCCTGATGGCAATATCTGCCGCCTGCACCCCGTTGCCCGCCACGCGCACAACGTAGCACGTCTTACCACCGTTGACAAAAAACTGCTGAACTGCATGGGCGAGAAAACTATCCGAAATGAAGCCGCCGAACTTATCGCCAAATTCTCGCGGCTTCGTCAACAGCACGGCCTCGTCCAACGGGCCCATCTCCGCTTTGCCGATAAAGCCGCCTGTTGACGTACTTACCCCTTCGATAGGTCGGGCCCCGCTCGGGACCTCTTCGATATAGACGCCTGGATGCAATCGTGCCATGGCTTTCTCTCCTTTACATATGAAGTGCTATTTCTTCTTATTCGTGCTCAGATTCCTTCTGGACTCCTCGCCTTTATCAACTGGAACAGAAGACCTTGCGGTGGATTCATCCTCACCTTCCCGTTCAGTTTTCCCTGTACGTGTTCCTTCTTCGTCGGTTGCAGGGATGGGAGCAGTCGTCACGGCTGCTTCTTCGGCCCCTTGTGCAGATTCTTCCCCGGATGTTCGTCTTGCGCCCACTGTTGCGGGAGAGGAGGCCGCCGCTTTTGGTCTTGCGAGTGTTATCCTGATCATTTTGCGTTTCAATAACTTTGCAATTTTCTGGTTATCATTGACCTCAAAATCCGCAACCGGACATGAGCATTCATTCGGCGCCAAATAAATGGTTTTTCCGCTGTTAAGCGGTATGATAAGCAGTTGCTTGGCCTGGCTGGTAATTTCACAACTCATAGTAGCTACCTCCCTTTCAAATAATCTTCTTGCCTTATCTCAATCAGTACCTTGAAATCACGACCTTAACTCCGGAAAAGGTCCTGGAAGCACAACAAATTTGCCGTCTCCGCCTTGTGATAGATGAGTTCCCTCTACTCCTGACAACTGATCTCAGCTCATGCGATTGCTCACGGCCCTCAGCCGCAGGGCCGGTGACTGGTGTCCCTGTTCAGTATCAGCCAAAGCATCCTTTTTCTTTACGACTGCCAAAGCAACTGGTATCTCCTCCATCTGCGAGACTAATGCGACCGTTACCTCCGACGAACTCATTCTAATTTGACGGTATAGGACGGTCATTCGTGGGAATTGCTTTCGAACGACCCCGCCCCGTGGGAAGCCAGGTCTTGATTTAACATTTTGGAGCGGCTATGAAAGGAATACGATCAAAGGTGCAAAGACCTGTTCCACATCCATGTTGAACGCGGTTGCCATACGCAGTAGGTGACAAGTATAAGGTACAGCAAGTCATTCTCTGTAGTTGGGGCCGATCTCTAAAAAAGGACTCGCGGGAATCTAGGTCCAGCCTTAACCTGGGGACAGACCTTCCCCATGCATGCTAGGCAGGTCGTTTGGCAGGTCCATAGTGCACGCACTCCGTGCCCGTCGGTTGCAGGATTGGATGTTCTGATTAATCGGGCTTCAGTGGTGCATATCTAAATGCACATACTGTCTTCGCCACATCCCAGACCTACAACGCCGAATCAGCGATGCTAGTGTATCTTAGTTGCGGGTCCCACGTACTTTGATTGTCAAGAAGACTTACTAGTAATCAACGATGCACGGCGTCTTGTTCATCCAAAGCATTGGGGTTTTCTTCGCCTTTCTCTAAAGGCTTCCACAGACGGAGCTTGGAGACTTATCATTTAGGAGTTCTTCCGGAGTGTGTAAAAAGTTTTACTACCTTTCCCATGGTGTGCATGAATTACTCCTTTTCTAATGAGATTCACCAAGGTCTCCGCGACCTCTTTCGTCGAATACTCTATCTTTTGAACATTCATCCACCACTCTGTTATACCCTCCAAGGTATCCCCGGCATCGGGATTCCTACGAAGGTAATCTAAGATCATTCTGGAAACTTGTTCCGTCTTGCAGTCCACTTGACCTTCCAAAATCTGCTTCCGGTCGACTATAAGCAAGAAACATGCCAGCTTCGATGAATCTTCTAATTCGTTGTCTTATAGGACTTTAAGAGATTGTGGGAATGAGAGGTCAAAAAGGATGCGTCACGCTTTTGTGACGCTTTTTGAATAAGGAATTGAGATGGCGCTATTTGTGGGCGAAATAACTGGTGACTGTAGCGTCACTTTTTTGTGACGCAGTGGCTCGCCGATTGGCCTTGCTCAATATTTAAGTCTTTGGAAATATTGTGTTGGTGAAATTGGCTTGGATCGATGCCGTGTTTCTTGAGCAAATTCCAGAGTCCCGTCCGGCTCGTCCCTGCCCTCCGGGAAGCGCCTACCACATCGCCACAATACTCTTTGAGAAGTTGCGCAAGGTAAGCTCGCGCAAAGGAATCAACGACTCTTTTTTTGGCTACGTTGAAGTACTCAAGTCCAGATCCCTCAGACTCGGATTGGCTTGTGCCAAGTTGGATAGCTTTAACATCTATCACTGCACTCTCGGACATTACAATTGCCTGTTGTACCTTATGCTCGAGTTCCCTGATGTTTCCTGGCCATGAATAAGAGATCAATCGCCTAATTGCGCCTCTCGTAAATCCTTTGATCGGTTTTTTGTATTCTCTGGCATATCTTTCTGTGAAGTGCTCGACCAGAATGGGAATGTCTTCCCTTCGCTCCCTCAAGGGCGGCATGTCGATTGCGATAACATTCAACCTGTAGAATAGGTCTTTTCTGAATGTACCCTCATCAAAGAGGCTTTGAAGGTTTCTATTCGTGGCAGCTATTACTCTTATGTCGGCCTTGTGTCGTCTTACGTCTCCGAGTGGTCTATATTCTCTATTTTGTAGCAAACGGAGCAACTTCACCTGCACATAGGGGCTAGTTACGCCTATTTCGTCCAAGAAGAGAGTACCCTGCTCAGCTTCCTTTACCAGCCCGATTTGGTGAAGACCAGCATCCGTAAAGGCACCCTTCACATGGCCAAACAACTCATTTTCAAAGAGGCTCTCGGGAATTGCACCGCAGTTTACCGGGACAAAGGGTTTTCCGGCCCTCCGGCTCAGATAATGGATGGCTCTGGCTGCTATTTCCTTTCCCGTTCCACTTTCGCCGGAGATTAAGACATCAACGTTACAGAATGATATCTTTCCTATCCTGTTGCGCAGCGCCTGGACAGCTTTGCTCTGGCCAATGACCTGGCTTAGTCCGGACTTTCTCTTCAAGGAATCCGCCGCAAGCGCACACTCCTCATGGAGTTCAGGTTCTCTGGTGATGATTTGACTGTTCATAGCCCATTTCCCCTTCCGGAGAGTTGTAAAGGTGTCCGGCCATCTTCTTCACAAGACCCATCTGTCGCCTTGGAAACTCGCGTCTTCAGATCCGTTATAGTCCGCTCAAAGTTGCTGTCTCACATCATATCAGTCATCCCAGCCCGGAACAAATACATTCTGCCAAGATCCGGCCCTTACAATTGATTATTGATTATTGTCCCTGCTTTCGCAGGGATGACAATACTAATGATTATTGTTTTTCTTCGTGGTGAATAAGAATCCGTGTTCATCAGTGTAAATCCTGTCCAGTTTGTTGGTTATTGCTCTTTTCTCTGTTTTCACGGTGGCTGTTTTGCCTTTTGACTTTGCCCTTCCATTAATAAAGGCGTTTCTCAGAGGCCAAATGTAGACAACGAAATCTCTAGAAAACGAAGGGCCGTAAAGAAATTTCCAAAAAACGTGGATTCTGAGTTCAGAATGCGGATTCCGGGAGAGAAGAAAAACGAGGAAAAGTAAAGGAATTTCGAATTTGGGGCGTGTTTGAAAAGGTTTTTGGACAGGATTACAGGATTTACAGAGATATTGTTAGCTTCCGAGCATTTGGCGTCGATCTGCCAACGATTATTTCTTTCTGTAAGGTATGAGCAAAATATAGGCACTTCTAGTCCTCTCTGGCAGGCATCCACGTGCGCCCATCCGAGGACAGACCTCCGCCGGTTACAAGGCAGTGTACGTGAAGATGGTACGAAAGATGTGAACCCCAGGTATGCAGAACAGCCATCACGCCAACTCGACCGCCGACGTAATGGGGATCGGCTGCCAGCTTAATGATAGAATGGGCTGCGGATTTGATGAGCAGGCCATAGACTTCTTTCTGATGCAGGCGCGCAAATGCCCGCAGCTCATGCGGCAACGTAAAGATCACGTGATAATCCCTTTCGCCCTTAACAAGCGCACTGGGCGTCATCCAGAAGCAGCTTTCCACGTGACATCGTCCTTTATGCGGAGCGTTACTCGCTGCCGGGTCGTTGAAGTTGGTGGAAATAGACTGAACGGTAGCCGCCGCCCATGTTGCGCCCAACCCAGAGGCGGTAGTCAAGGCTTTCGTTGGCGGCGACGAAGGCCTTGTCGATTGCGTCCGGCGACGTAACCACGGTGATCGCCCGCCCGCCACTCTGCGTCGGCGTAATCAGCACCAACTCATCCCGGAAGTCTCCATAGAGGTCGGCCACCATGATAACGCTGCCACTTTCCCCCGGATCGGGATGGACGCCAGGCACGATCCGGGCCTCTTTCCCATCGAAATTGGCCAGCGTCCGGCCACCGTTGCCCAAGAGCTCACAGGTTGGGTCGCCGTCCCACTCGATGGGCTGGTAGCCTGTCGGGAACGGCTCGAGGAGAGACCGGCCGTCGGCCGAAAACAGAATGAGATTTTGGTCGTCATGCCCGGCCCGGTTCGAGATGCACTCGATGCCGGGCGACCCGTCCCAGATGTCGGCCGTCCATCCCCGGTGGCCATGCGTCCAACGCGGGTCGTCCTCGCGGTTCACTTTCCAGATGATTTCGCCCGAGTTGGCGTCGACCAGATAGACACCGGCGTGCATGCTGGACTCGACGATATAGAACACCTCCAGGCCCGGGCGGCCGGGCAGATAATCGTGGATGGACACGATGTCCGGGTGTTGGCGGTAGATCGACCAGCGCAGGGTCCCGTCATGGTTCAGGCACGTGGTCCCGTCGAAGACCTCCTGTTTGCCATCGCCGTCCACGTCAGCCACCTCGATCTTATGGCCGCCACTGCCGCTTGTCTCCCAAAAGCTCTTGTATTGCCAGAGCTTCTTCAGTTGCGCGTCGTAGGCCGTGAAGATCTCGTTCTCATAGAGGCCGCTCTGGGTGATCACGGCCGGGTGCTCGGCGTCGAGGTAGGCGATCGATAGATGGATACGGGTCGAAGAGCCTTGCAGGTCCGACACTAGCGGTTGCCATGGCGCCGTACGAATCACCTCGCCCGTCATCCCGTTCAATATCGCCACATAGACCTCGTCGCCCATCTGCAACCGCGTAATGATCTCCGCCTTGCCGTCGCCGTCCATGTCCCAGACATTAAACGGCACGTTGTTGGCGCTTCCGAAGCAGTGGTCGTGGTAGCAGATGTCCTTGCGCCACAGCGACCGCCCATACGACGTGAACGCCTCCAGTTGGACGGGCATTCCTGGGTCCTGCGACATCTCGCTGTTTCCGTTGTCCATGCGCACGACGCAGTCGAGTGTGCCATCGCCATTCAAGTCGCCGAAAATGGGAACCAGCGTCCCCTGTTTGAACAACGGTTCGCAGGTGACAATGATTGGATCGGCCTGCTCGGTGACGGTGACGCCGACCCATTCGCAGCGTGGGCCTTCGTTGCCGGATCCGTCCACGGGCCGCACGTAGTACTGTCGGCGGCTATCGACTTTCAGGCCCTCGTGCACGAACGACGTCGCGCCGACGGGTCGCTTTGTGAGCAGCAAGCCCGCGTGGTTGCGGTCGGTTGCCCCATAGACGTTGAAGGTTGTCGATCCCGTGTCGCTCTTCAGCAGGCCCCACGTCACCAGTACCTGCCCGCCCCCGCGCGAAACGGCGCACAGATGCCGCGGCACAACGCTCCAGTCGGCGCCGGGCGGTTTGCGGATAGGGCGCAAGCCCACATCCGGGTGCCGCATGCCCGTGTGCAGGCCGAGGCTATAACCGCAGCGGAGGTATTCCTTGCTGCGCGCCCAGGAACCTCCCATTACCGATTGCCCCTTGAGCGTAGGATCTTCGAGCCGGTATATCCACCGCATCGTGGCCGGGTCGTGATAACGCACGGTCATGTTCCACACATTGCCCGCCATGCCGTAAAGCCCGTACCCATTCGGCTTGCCCCACTTCGCGGGTTTCAGATAGTCCTGCCAGTTATCAAACGCCCGGCTGCCGTCGGGATTGAAGTTCGCCTTGCCCTCGGGATCATCATCGCCCCAAGGATAGCGCCTCCCGATGAGCCCGCCGCGCGCCGCATACTCCAGTTCCGTCGGCGTCGGAAGGCGGTATTCGCGCCCGTCATTCTCTCTGAGCCACTCCAGATAGGCCAGGGCATCCTCCCGGTTCACGAATATCACCGGATGGTCGTTTTTCCCCTGGGCAATGCGCCCATCAACCCAGTGTTTGGGCGGCGCATACCCCGTCTCGTCAACGAAGATCTTGAACTCCCCATTGGTTACCGGGTGATCAAGCATTTCAAACGGCTCGATGCGCGCCTGCGGAGCGTCACTGGCCCTGTGCGATTCGCTGCGGTAAAAGAAACCGCCCTCGATAGGCACAAATCCCTCCAGCCGCTGCGCGAGGCACGCCTGCGCCAAAAGAACCGCCACTGCAATCAAAATGATCCATGAATGCTTCATAATGCCCTCGATTCTCTTCTAAGGTCCGACACGCGTGCCATTGCCCCATACAGCCTCACCGGGAAGCACCTGAGAAGCTAAGCACCTGCCGTCGGTTGTGTCAATCTCACGAACGAACCTGGATTATTACACGAATACTTACCCGCTAAGCTAATACGTGCTACGCAAGATTTCCAATATGAACCTGCCCACGACCATCACGGGCAAGTTTTCATCATAGTAAGCGAAAGAACTCGAGCCGTCAACTCCGATATTTTCTGTCATGATCCCTTCTTGAGATTCTTTGCATGTTCGCTGGGAAACAACAGGGCTGGCAAAACCTTATACCAGCCCCTGGAAAAGGTCCTGTTAAGATCGACCGGCGATGTTCTCTTGCTGTGCAGAGCTGCCGAAGCAGAGTACTCGGCTGTCGCGCAATACTACGACGATGCGACCACGTGCATCCACGGCTACGCCCCATCGCATTGGCTCGGTCGGCAGGGGTTGCTCCCACAATGTGTTGCCCGAAGGTGCTTGTGCAACCAGACGCCAGCCATCCCGAGCCTGGCGCACGAGGAGATTTGCGTTTGCTGTTGTCACGACTGGATCTGGCCACTCCAACTCCAAGTCCTTGCCCGGAGCCCATGTCCTGCGGAACACCGGACTGCCGGGGATGGAGTAAAAGGGCTGACCAACCGCCTCTACATGACGTTCGACTGTTTCCCCATCTTTGTTCTTAGATGCGGAGAGCCGGAGTTCGCGACCAGATCGATTCTTCTTACCCGCATCTAAGCAACGGCCATTGGTGATGTCGAACACCGCAGGCGATGCTGCATTACCGCCAGCCAAGTAGAGTTTGTCTTCGTAGAGCAGCAGATCACCTTGAACGCCAACTGACGCGCCAGTGCCACCGGTGTCATTGTTTTGCCACTTTATGGCGCCGCTTTCTGCGTCCACGGCATAGACATGTGTTCCGTCATAGTTATTCATACCTGCAGCGAAGTAAGCCACGTTACTGGAGACCAACACGCCGGTTGCCACCGGCCACGTGGATTGGAGGGAGCCGTAAACAGGGATTTTGCGTTCAGTGGGTGCTGCCCGAAAACGCCACAGAAGTTTTCCCGTAGCCGCTTCCAGTGCGTAGGCATAGCCATCTCCTGACCCCACGAACACGCGCCTGTCGGACAAGGATGGGGGATATCGCACAGCGCCACCGGTGTATGCAGTCCAACGTGGATGTCCTGTCACCATATCCAGTGCCCGGACAATCCCATCTGAGCCGCTGAGAAAGACCGATCCGCCGGCAGTCACGGGGGCCGTAGCTTCAAAGGGTACTTTTGGTGCAAACGTCCAAAGTAAACGTGAGGATGTGGGGACCGTGGCCCGTGTAGTTGCAGTCCTGGTATTATCCGCACGGTAAGTCGGCCAGTCATCAGGCGATTGTCGCAACGCGGGGGCTTGTCTGTCACCGGTGACCCATGTTTCGAGGCGATGCGACTGCTCAGCGGCCTGATCGAATTGGAAGTCACCTGCCGGCGCGCAACAAATCAGGCCAAACATCTGCAAGTTGCAGTCACATGTACCCGGCATCCAATAGAGTTGGCCGTTAGCCACCACAGTACCCACAAAACAGGATGGACGCATGGGCGAGATCCACTGTTTGTTACCGCTTGCCGGGTCAAGCTGAAGAGTGCCGTCGCCGCCACCCCGGAAGTAAATGCTGTCCGCGCTGCCGGTAGTGCGCGTACAACTTACGCGGGCGACGTTGTAGCTTCTCAGTATCTCGCCCGTGCGGGGCTCAAGCTTGTTCGTATCACCCGCCAGACCGGAGGCACCGGTGATATACAATCCATCGTCACGTATTAGCACGTGAGGATTTCTTTGGGCATGGTAGGTCCACAGGTGCCGTCCATCTTCGCCCGCGATCGCGGTCACGTCAAAGACCTGAGGGCCGGTGAAGTAAAGGGCATCGTCCGAGCAGCGTGCGTAGATGGTCGTGCGCCAGCCCGTACGTGCAAACTCAAACGGACAGTAGGGACCGATCGCCTTGAACACGTCAGCGTCCTTTTCGGCCGTCTTACGCCAGATCTCCTTGCCAGTACGCGTATCAAGGCCTCCGATATAGCTGCTAAAGCGACTGAAGTAAAGGCGACCGTTCTTCATACACACCGCTCGGCTGTCGATTGGTTGCTGCTCGCGATGGTGCCAAAGCACCTGCCTGGTCTGAACGTCAATCGCCACCAAGGTCTTGCCGAAGCCCCATTGGTAGTCTTTCTCACTAAATTTCTCCAAACGTTGCCATGTGTCCGGTTCCCATGATTTAGGATCTCGCATATTAAAGCCGTCGGATATATTACCCCAGGGCCACCCGCCAACCGTTCTTTTCCAGCGTTTAGCCGGATCCGGTGCTTCCTGCTCACCGATCAGCGCGTACAGCACGCCGTCCTCCAGGGCCATCCATTTCCAGAAGGTCCCGCCGGTTAGATCGGTCGGTACTGTAATGCGGTCGATAAGCCGCCCGGTCATCGTGTCAATCCGTTGGCACGCTTCGTGGTCGGCCAGGTAGAGGACCTCCGGCGTGGCAATCATGGTGCTGCGATCGATCATGATCCCCGAGCGAAGCTTGCGCTTCCAGAGAATTGTCCCATTATAACCATTCACGGCGATCAGTGTATCGAGCCAGGGCTCGGCTCGCTCCTTCCAGGCCACGTGGCCAAAGGCCATGAAGATCCGGCCGGCCGAGACCACGGTCGTTTGTGGTATCGCTGAATAGCGTGGTACACCGATGAACTGCGTTAGGAAGGGTGCCCGCGCAATTTGGTCGCTGGATTGAGGATTGTTATCAGGCCCGTGATAATGATGGGACCAGTCGTCAATTCCAGCCGGAATCGGCTTGGTCACGATCTCCTCGCCGAGCAGCGCCTTTGCACCCGGGCGCATCACACGCAGCGCCTCAGTTCGGGAGATGCTGGCCGGACCGCCCTTTGCCACTACCCCATCAGCAATGTTGTCTGCTATCTGGATTTCACCATGTCTTGAATAGCCGACATAAATACGTGTGCCGTACAGGCCTGCAGCATCAGCCGCTCGGCATGCAGTCTTTCGCTGAGTTTCAGTAAGCACGTGAACGTAAACAAGCAAGTCACTGGAATTGACCAAGCGGATTGCCAATTCGCAGTGCGAATCATCGCATACAATACAGATTCCTCTGTTAATCCCAAGCTTCTCCAGAACGGCTTGGCTATTGGCATACAGACTGGATGACCCAGCAACAACCAGGGCCAGCAATAATGAGGACAAAATAGACCGCATAGTGGTCTTTCTTGGCGCACTCATGTATTTCTCCTTCGCAATTTTACTCCCGGCAATTCCACCCGGATCCAGATGAACTTTGGTCGACACGAGTGTATGCTCTATCCCAACATTCTACAAAGCAAAAAAGGAGAGGATCACGATATCAACCAATACCATATCCTATTCTTCGATCTCAAATTCCATAAATTGTTCGTCTTGCCAGCAATCTATCAA
The DNA here is from genome assembly GCA_016782865.1 of Phycisphaerae bacterium. GTDB lineage: Bacteria > Planctomycetota > Phycisphaerae > Sedimentisphaerales > Anaerobacaceae > SG8-4. The sequence continues at coordinate 9,611 of JADHXR010000100.1, read as the reverse complement.
GGGCACTCGGAGTGTGGTGAGGTCTTCTTTTTCTTTCATTCGATCGAATGCAGCTTCAAGACTCTTCCTGGCTCGCTCCTTATCAATCGGGTACACCTTCGTGATCTGATCCGCCATGGCATCTAAATCGTGTTCTTTGAAGAGCCATCCTTTCCGTACTACCTGCACTTCAGCCTCCTTTACGTCAAAACAAGTAGATTTTACCTTGATTCGATGCACCTTCCAGGGGTTGAGGCTGATCGCTTGAGTTCTCGAACAGTTTGGCTCAAGGGAATTAGAAACTCTTATGTAGACCCTGTCCTGACAACGGACAAAAGCAGTGCCAAGGGCTTTCAAGCCGTGCCCCTCAATGTAAATGGCCACATCAATGGCACGGGGGGGCTGGTCAAATTTGATCTGGCACCAATCGGGATTATGTGAATTCTGAGTCTGCGACGGACGCGCTTTTATCGCTGGACTATTCTTGCTTGCCAGGGCTTGATACTCTGGTTCGCCCTGCAAAACTTGTCTCCTGGCTTCTATGATAATACTCCTTCTCTCTTCTTGGGAAGGATCTACAATTCGGGTTTTAAGATCTTTAAGGATTTCCTTCTTGTTTCTATGATTTAGATCAGATTTGAATTCGTAATCGACGTAGCTATCATAGAACTCCTTCACCGGAGACTTCCTGTTCAACACATTTGTTGCGGCCTGGCTAGCCGCCTCTATCTTCGCATCTATATCATGTGATAATGCAGCCGCACGAGTATCTCCTGAAAAATCCCTTGCCGCAGGTGCCAAAACCCTCCGGGCGGAAACGTAGCATTTATCGTCATAGAGCAGTTTAGTTTCTCGCCAAATCTGTGTGGCAATGCGCTCCTCAGACTGCAAGGTTGTCTGCAGCGTCCGGGCATTGTCACACTCGGAGTTCATTTCCAAAGCCCGATGGACGTACCACAGTGCCTCAACACATTGTCTATTCTGCAAGGCTCGTGCCTTGTCCGTAAGCTCCAGAGTTTGATCTGATATCTGATCTGCGAGTGCTTTGTATCCCTCCATGTTTTGTAATAGTCCGCTCAGCTCTTCGGCATTCGCATCGCGCTTGATATCCTCATGGCCTAAAACGCGGGAAAGGTGGTTCAGCGCCGTATTGATCCTATTTTGTGCCAAAGCGCCTTGGACATCTCGGTTTAACCTGGGAAACCACTTGACATAGATCGGCGCCAGATTAGGTGTGCGGCCTATGCGATCCAGAACAAACTGCTCGATTTGATCGTGGTTTTTCTGATCTATCGCTTCTGCAAATGCGCGAGTCTCCTCGCTCTCTCTTTGCATGGATTCATTAATTTTAGTTTCAAGTTCCTGTGCTTCCGTAAGTAGATCACACTTATCATCCTCATTCCAGACGCTCCATAGTCCGCTCATTGCCTCCTTGGCATCAAGCCAGTTTCGTTGTTCCACTTGCTCACGGGCGTTCTTGACAAGCTCCTGCAACTGCTTTATCTTCTCATCCACCAAATTCTTAAGTCGAGACACTTGCGTCTGAACTAAATCAGGATGGTCGAGCATCTGTTTGGCCTTTATCCAGCATTTCTGGTCAATCAGACTTCTTGCCTCTGCTAGTCTGGCTAGAACGTCTTTGTTGTTTGTTATATCTTCCCGCCGATCTTCAAGTTCTTCCACGCGGTCAGTCAGCTTCTCGCAGAGACCTTCGTAGCCGTGACATTGTTTGAACAGGGTTAATTCTTCTAAAGCGTGGTAACAGAGATCTTGCTCTTTTGCGATATTATTCACGTCAGTCGGAAGGGGTCGATCCAGAAAATCGTATTCTGACTCCGCCCTCTTGATGCACTGTTTGTCCAACTTCTCCCTTTCACGGTACCGAGGGGAAATCTCACTAAGAGCACGCAAATTGTAACTCAGATTTGTTAGGTTGACACTAAGATCGTAGATACTTCTTTCTAATTCCCATCCCTTCTTTGCTTTCTGAAGCAAATCGAGAAAATGACTGTGTTCAGGATAGTTAAGTAGAAACGCATTGCAGCCCTCAACGCATGTGTCATAATCTCCTTCGACAAGCCGATCATTCGCGTCAGCATGCGATTCATTCACTTCCTGTGTGAACTTGTCGAATGCACGTCGAATGAATGGCGTAAACTCCGTAAGTGGGATATTCTCAAATTTGCTTTGCCCGTCCTCATCTGCGCCACGCGCATAGTGTTCCCAAGCAAGTCTACTTCTATCCAGGCTGTCCTTCCAGTGTTTCCACCTCTCCTCAATCGAAAACAACGGGGCAAGCCGAGATTGCCGCAGTTCGTATAGTTGCGAACCGGCCTCACTTTGCGTCACCTTCAGATTTGCGAATGTGAGTGCGGCACAGGATTCCTCTAATGCCTTTTGCATCCTGTGGGTCACAACAAGACTGGCCGTGCCGTAGGCCAGACCCACACCTACTACGGCCGCAACAGCGAGATTAATGACACTCCTCCGTATCCTTCTCATGAGCGTTACACGACGGTGAAGACTCTCTAATTCTTGTTGAAGGAGTAAGCCCTCTTTTCCGTTAGTTTGCAGCTCAAAGTACTCATTCAGGGCCAGACGAGTTTCGAGCAAATCTCGAGCTTCCAATCGTTCTCTTGCCCGCTCTAATGCTTGTTCCATGGATGCCTTCGCCTTACGAATGGTAGCGATCTTGTCCATGATTTCTTGGTATTCAGGTGAATAGGCGGTGTGCTGCGTTTCTACTGCCGCGTCGTCTTTTGCCGTGCGTCTTTCCAAGCGGTAGCATCTCTTTGTCTTTTCGAGAGTCACAACGGCTTTGTCATACTGCTGATTTTGATAATACTCTTCCGCTTTATCAATATGTGGTTGTATAATCCTGATCTTGTCAGCGCACGCCTGCTTACACTTCTGGGCTTTGGGGTGCCTCGGCTGAAAAGCTAAAATGCGATCCGCCGCTGCGAGACATTTCTTGTAGCTTCTGTTCTGCCAGGCATGGTCCATCTCGGTTGAAGCGGCCGAAAGCTCTTTGAGCTCACTTCCAAGCTGATTGAGCCGTTCAATCGTGCCCGGGTCCTCTGGTGCAACACCGTCGAGCACCTTATTGAGAAGAGATACGGCTCCCTGGTAATCGGCAGACTTGTGAGCTTCTTCAGCTCTTTCCCAATATTGCCTGATTTTCTTGAGGCCTGATTGACAGGCATTTCGCAAGGCAATTACTGTGGGATGGGTGCTGTCAGAACAAGGCGTGTGTTTGAGCGTATCGAGGGCCTTGGCATAGCGCTTTTGCCTGAGCAATGAATGGGTCTTCTGCAGTCCCTTGCTCACTTGTTCCCTTGTCTGCTGCATTTGCATCTTCTTCAGCATGGCCAGGGCCTGATCGTGAATTTGTTTTGCCCGGCTGTCCTCAGGATCAAACGACAAAGCCTTCTGTGCTGCTTGACTGGCGGTTTCAAACTCCTCCGCATCGAGGAGCCGCGAGGCCTCCTCGATGAGCTGCCTCAATTGTTCTCGGATGACCAACTGCGGGTATTCAGCTGTGAACTTATTGATGCCCTCATCCTCAATACAAATGGTACAGAACTGTTCAGATACTGCTAAAGCATCGTCATACTTCTTCAGACGCCTGAAGTCTTGCATCTTGGTCTTCAGCTCTTGCAGGATGCCAAGTCGCTCTCGCATCACCGCTCTAAACTCAAGGACTTCGGGATCATTCGGGAAGATCATGCTCGCCTCGTCCAGATAGCGATTTGCCGTATAGCACCGTTTGGCCTGGATTTCGACGTCACTTTTTTGCAGCGACGCCTTACCGTCCAAGCTGGCCAGCACTCTGTGCCCGCGCCGGAGTTCCACGAGCATAGCTGCTGCACTCGCAAAGCGATCTTCTGGATCCTCCCGGACGCTTTGATCGACAATTCTCTGCCAAAAGGCGCGCAAGCTTGAATCTTTCTTTCGGATTTTCTCGCCTGGATTCGCATAACCCGTCAGCAGTCTGTAGATCATCAGGCCCACGGCGTAGATGTCGCTGCGCTCATCGATCTGTCTTCTTTGCTTTTGCTCGGGAGACATGTAGGCGTAGGTTCCCACCAGTGATTGTGTTGACAATCCCTGGGAATCCTTCGTTCCCTCGGTTGCTCTTTCTCCCAGGCTCTGTTGTGTGGAAATGAGCGTCTTGTTCAGCAGCCAATCCTGCCCAACCAACCTGACCAATCCAAAGTCAGATATTTTGGGGCAATGCCTCCCGCCATTTCGTCTGAATGTGCCAAGAGAATATTGCCGGGCTTAAGATCTCTGTGAATCACCCCCTTTTCATGGGCGCATGAGAGCCCGTCCAGAATCTGTTCAAACAGACAGACCAATAGTCCTTGGCCAATCCTTCCGCCATTTCTTGCAGCCAGATCACCCAGCGTAACCACTCCCTCCTCAATCCCCCGAGCCAATTCCATGCGAAACCAATATTTCCCATTCGTTTCATCGAAATAGTCCACACTAACGACGTTCGGATGCTGCAGCCGGGCCATGACCTTGGCTTCGCGCTCAAAACGACGTATATTCTCAGGTGTCTGGGGAATCTCAGAGGACAGAACTTTCATCGCATAATGAGCGCCGTCCAGCTCGTGCTCAACCTCATAGACCTCTCCCATCCCTCCTCGCCCCAGGAAGCGGTGGACCTTGTACCGTCCAAAGAATGAGCCCGGCTGAAGGATCCCTTTCCACGAACGTTTGCTTCCACCCGGCAAGGTCGGCATGTCGCCTATTGAACGATCCATATGCATCCTCACAAAGCGTAGGGTCTGTCCCGATCCCGTCCCGAAATTCCTTCAGGATCGGGACTTCGGGACGGGATTGCACACCCAGGCGATGAATCAATATGGAGCTGATGTTTGCGACGGAATTCCATGTCCAGTCCCGCAATCTGAATACGGTCACCAAAACTCAATGGCATTAACTTGCCTCTGCTCAAGGATTGGCCGTTAATCTTGACGTTCATCGCGCCGCAGAGGTTCTCCAGATAGAAACAACCTTTCAAGTGTACAAGGGTCGCATGGCATGGTTTCAGCCCCTGGTCCAAAAAGCGAAGGGCGTTGTCCTCACCCGATCCGATGGTGGCAATTCGATATACGAGACAATAACTCTCACAACCGTTCGGGTCCTCAATGCCCAGGTTAGTCATACGCCGTAATACCAGTGCGTTCGTATCTGAAGCTGAGGCCTTAGTCCACAAGGCTCCCGTAGCATCACCGAAGATGTCCTCATAACCTGACATATCCAGGCCGCGCTGCCCTCCAAAACACCGAATCTCCAGGTCCAACACATTCGCCAGGCTTAGCGTACAGTAACGGCGTTCAACTTGTCTGCCTGCCGAATCCACTACTTCATCGCCAAGCTGAGTACCGTTCTGCGAGTCAAGGTCTCTGACGTAGACACCATCTTGAGTAAGATCAATGACACATTGAGGTTTGGAAGAAGCAATCCTAAGTGATTGTTGATCGTTCTGCTCATTGCTCGGCAGGATGCGTGCAACGAGGTCATATGTCTTACGTCGTCCGATCTCTACCGAGGCCTTGGCCATCAAAACCAGGTTCATAGATCGTCCATTATGTTGAAGTGACAGCGAGGCCATTTCGGCAACATCCCCCTTTTTCGGGTGAAAAATCAGCTTCGTTCCAGAGAGGGGTTGATCATTTACTGCAGGATTTGGGGCGTTTTGGATTATGCGATGATCCAGAGGAACTCTTTGACACTCTATCCAATCGGAGATCGATTCTCCCAATTGGCGTACAGACCTATATCGCTCTTCAATGTTTTTTGCGCAGGCCTTGCGCAGCAGTGAACTTAGTTTTGCATTGATCGGCTTTGCCTCTATGCAAGGATCGGTTATCTCCTCTTCTATCACCCGTTTAAGTACTTGATATTTCGTTCCTGACATATCGTGGGGTAAACGGCCCGTGAGAAGCTGGTAGAGAATAACGCCCAATGAATATACATCTGTGCGCTCATCAACATCCCCCATGCGACCCGCCGCTTGCTCCGGGGACATATAGGCTGGCGTTCCCACCGTTTCACCATCAAGAGAGATGGTCACGTTCGAGTCGTCTCCAGCGGAAGCCTTTGCGAGGCCAAAGTCCAAAACGTGCGGCTGTCCGTCTAATGTAACAAGTATATTCGAGGGCTTCAAATCACGGTGGACAATACCTGAATCGTGAGCGAATTCAATCGTATGACAGACGTTGTGCATCAAGCAGAGTATCGCAACCGGGTCAAGTTCATTCGCCTGCACGTATGCATCCAGATGGACACCTTCCACCAATTCCATCACATAGTAGTATTGTCCTCGCAGTAGTCCACTGTCATAAACACGTGCAATGTTCGGATGAGTCAATTGAGCTGAAAGCGTCACCTCACGCTCGAAGCGCACGCGCGCCTTCTCTGAAGTGATCCGCCTGCCTTCGAGAAGCTTAACCGCGACTTCTCGTTTGGTGCTTAACTGGATGGCACGCCAAACGATCCCCATGCCTCCTTTGCCCAGCCGGCTGAGGATCTCATAACCTTCGATTTGCGGAGGTGTCGTCCCGATCGGACCCTGACACTGATTGACATCTTCGGACACATCTGAAACAGGGGCCCTATCTCCCAAGACATCACTTTCGCTGGTGACAGGCATCTCGTGTGAAGGTGATTGGATTTCATGGTCGTTTTGGAATGACGCGGCTCGCAGCACTACGCGATATGGGCCAATTCGTCTCGACTGGCCTGTCTTAAGGACAACTTCCGTCTGGCCAAGACGGACAGCATAGCCCTTTTGTGCAAGAGCATCATCGATCTGCCGACGTTCAATCAGCCGATCCCGTCGCTTTACCTCCAAATACGCCAAGGCCATTTGCCCTCGTCCCCCCACATTAATCATCTTTACGACTTCAGTATATAATATTTGCGAACGATGTACAAGTCTGCTTTGGCCCACGATGTGCTTGTCAAGGGCCGATATCGTAGAAATTAGCGATGTGACGACCTGCCGTCCTGCAATCTATGATCTTGCTTTCTCTTTGCAGCACTTGCCTGCGGCTTTCAAAAGAACAGACAGGTCTTTCGATATCCATTTTTCCTTGATAAGGCAGGAGAACGAACTCTCAAGTCTCTCAAAGGAAAAGCGGGTAATCCTCCGGTCGTGGAAGACCAGGGCATGTGCGATTGCAGCGTAGTATATCGCAATAGCCACATCATTTTCGGCCGTCGATTTGGCCTGAGCCGATAGTCCCTTGCCATAGCGCTTTATTCTCCTGATAGCAGCTATGTCTGAGGATGGGTTGGTCAGCAACTCGCTGATTGTCTCTCCGGCCAAACGGCCAATCGAGTGACACAACTGTCCAAGTGCTGAGGGGAGCATGTCAATTTGAGATCTATCGAGGGGCAGTGGTTGCGATAGCGAGCGACACAGCATATCAGCCTTTTGCTGGCTGCGGCCCGTTCTCCTGTCAGACCTCTTCGTATCCCGGCCAATGCTGAAAAGACGCTTGAGCTGCTCCGGGTTGATGTCGTGGGCTGCAGATTCTTCTTTCATCAATTCAACTCAAAAATGAATGTCCATTCCTGGAATATATCTTCTGACATTTACTGATGCGTAACCAATGCCATTATCCTGCGCGGCCACCGGAAATTATTTCAAGTAATTCGTTAATCTCATCCTCAATTTCTGAATCCTCTCGCACAAAACGTCCCAACTGATCTTCAAGAACTCTCCTGAAGCAACGCTTAATGGTAATGATCATATTGGACGCTTTGGATTCACTCTCAATGCCGTACCGGTCACACAGCTCCTTAAGCGAGGGACTAGCTCGATTGTCCATGATAGGACTGATAATCTTTGCATGAAATACATGCCAGTGCGTTTCCTTGCCTGTGTCACAGCATTCTTTCTTGACCTGAGAAATGACTTGCCCGATTATCTCAGTCGCCCAAATATAGTTGAAGATCTGGTCCGGGGTCATCCTTGAATCTGCCGTTGTTAAACTGGAGAAAGCATCGCCTTCGAGTGCCACGAATCCGCCGCTCGGCGCATGTTTCTTGGCCTTTTCTCTGCGATGTACGTCAATTAGATAGTGGTCGAGAGCCGTTAGCAGAAATGTGCGAAAGCGTCCCTTCGTCTGGTCTGCCTGCCGGATCAGATTGCTGTTGAGAACGACTTCATGAAAAAACGCTTGTGTCAGATCCTTGGCCGGCTCGTTGTTGTATCCCTTGCGTCTGATATAACAATAGACCGGCTTCCAGTATTTGTGCAGCAGAGCATCAATAATTGTATTTCGCCGGATGTCATCCCCAGTCCCGGCGTCAAAGATCTCGGACCAATGTGTGGTCTGAAAACCCTCTTTCGAGCCGCCAATGCTCGTTTTGTCAGAGTATTTCGACATCACAGTCTCATATGACCGGCAAGGCTTTTCGCTGGTCGGCCCCAAGCGGCAGACAAACTGCAGAAGAGCCACGAATGCCACAACCGCAAGTTAACATCTCCAGGAAACCACTTCGTTCGAAAAGATGTTATACCACAAATGCCGGGCGGTTCCAAGGATTATGCCGGCTGAGAAGATCTTCGCCCGCAGTTCCGAAGGCCTCATAAGCGTCAGACCGACACAAGGATCGGGAATTCGGCAAAAAAAATCTTCACCGCGCGCAGGATTTGCCGGTTTTGTTCGCACCCTATTGTGAAAGGAACCTGAGAAAATGAATCACCGGGACGTAACATGGTCAGAAATCAGAGAGATCCTGGAAAGGAGACGACAATGAGGACAGACATCAACAAAACGAATAGGAACGCTGCCTTTACCATCGTGGAACTGCTGACTGTACTGAGTATTATCACCATACTCATCGGTCTGCTCGTGCCGGCTCTCAATAGAGTCAGGCGGTATTCATATGAGGTCAAGCAAAAGGCACAACTGAAGGCCATTGAGACTGCGTTGGATTTTTTCAATGCCGAGTTCGGTGACTATCCGGACTCCGGCGCCCGTGATCCCCTCCGCGTGCCATACTGCGGCGCTATGAAGCTCTGTGAGGCTATGATGGGTCGGGATTTGATGGGCGTTCATCAGGATTCGGTTCTCAGGAGCGATGGCATGGACGGTACTGGAAAGGTACTCTATCTGAATACAAAGAACCACAAGGTCACAACGGCGTCTAGGCCTTATAGAGCGGATACGTTCATCCTGATTTCCGCCGGCTACGACGGCGAGTACGGTACCCCTGATGATATCTGCAACTATGAATGGAAATATCGAGAATCGTCATCGCAAATATGATACAGTCCAGATCGGAACGAGTCTACAAACTCTAGTCATTGCTATCATTAGCAGAAAGGAAGATGAAAATGAACTGGATCAATCACAAAACGTTAATGAAAATGGTGGCGGCATCTGTTGTACTGCTGGCCAGCGGGTACTTTGATCATACGAGCTTTGCGGGAATAGGAGACTCGCCGCTGGAAGCCTATTTCCTGCCGTACGACACCGAAGCCGAAGGTGCTATCGGAGCGGAATATGCCTCTGACTACTACAAAGTCATTGTGCCGGCAACAGGCCGACTCGTGATCACTCTCTATGACATACATCTCAATGATGCTCGCGACGGACTCAACATAT